>JACOTS010000144.1 GCA_016178265.1 Candidatus Melainabacteria bacterium | reverse complement strand
TTTAAGAAATTCTGTAGAATTTAATCAAGTGATTCAAAAGTATGGAAATGTTAAAGCAGTACTTTTTGGACATATTCATCATGTATTTGAAAAAACTGCAAACAATATTTTTTATGCAAGTTGTCCTTCCACTGTATACCACGTTGTTGCAACTAATGATAATTTTAAAGTAGATAAGCGTATACCAGGATATCGTCTTATCAAGCTTAACGAAAGTGGTTTTGAGTCAGAGGTGATATGGGTTAATAAATAGGAGTTAGGAGATAGAGTATAAGAGGTTATTTGTTGAATAGGGAAAGCAATTTTTTTAATGGGTTTTCTTTTTGTTCTTTTTCGGGGAGCATAGTTTCAGCGCATGAATGACAGCTTCCGCAGATAAATTTGGATTCAATAATTGCTTGACACCTTGGGCAGCGTTGTTCAACAAAGTTTTCGGCTACTTGAAAACTACATGTTGGACAACTAATCGTTTTACATTCACTCATTTATGCTCCTATAATTCTAGCAAGAATTGCTCCTACTGATACTGCCAGGAAAATTGAGCTTAGCCATATTGCACAAGCTGCTTTCCAGCTTTGCTCTTTTGCCATTACTGCTACCGTTGCAATACAAGGTACAAACAAGGTTAAAACTACGCTGGCTACTGTAACTTGTGCGGCACTCATGGTTAGCTCTGTTAAGCCAAATGCCCCAAAGTCTCTTCTTACCATTCCTAATATAAAAGATATTGAAACTTCTTGAGGCAAATGCAACAGTTTACTTGAAATTGGTTCAAATACAAGAATTATCTTACTCAAAACCCCTGTAACTTGTAGTATTGCAACAACAAATGCAGCAATGAAAAATGCTGGCACTGCTTCCTTCATGAAAAATAATACTTTTGTTTTTGCTTTGTAAAACACGTTGCTTATTCTAGGGAGCCTTAGTGGTGGTAAGTCAATTAAAAGTGGAGTTGCTTTTCCAGGTAAATATTTGTTCATTATAAATCCTGTTGCAACTAATACTAATAAGATAATGCTAAACCAAATACACCAATAAATTAAGCCTCCGGTTTTTGCAAGTAAACTTTGTATTACTCCCAGTTGAGCTGAGCATGGAATTGCAAAACCAAGTATTGTCATTGCAATTAATTTCTCTCTTCTTGTTGATAATAATCTTGTTGTAACTGTTGCCATAGTTACGCAGCCTAAGCCAAGTATAAGAGGAATGATGGCTCTTCCATTCATGCCAATTTTTGATAAGAGCCCGTCAATTAACACAGCAAGTCTTGGTAAATATCCGCTATCCTCTAAAATTGCAAGTGCAGTATAGAATGCAATTACAAGCGGCAGCAAAAGTCCAATAAGATAAGTAATGGTAAGGGTTAATAAACCATATTGTCCTGCAAGTATTGTTCCTAGCGAGTTCAAGATATTTGATGATAAAGCTGATTTGTATCTTTCTTTTTCTATATAGTCATGTGGACTAAAGAAAAATTCAGTTTTAATGTTTGGGTTGTTTTGAATATGATTGTCTAGCTTAGTGTAATTTATTTTGTCTTTAAGAAATCCATTTGGGAATGAATAAGTTGTATCTTTTGTATCTGAGCTTATCTTTACTTCAACAGGAAGAAATAGTCCTGTTGCTTTTTTAATAGTAGGCTCATAGTAAGTGTTCATTATTTTGTTTTCTGTAAATTCAACAATGTCTCCACCAACAAAGATTCCTAAGAATTGATATAAAAATAAATATGCTATAAAAAGAGCAATTATTACACCAAAAAATGGGTGAATCAGTAAATTAGAAACTTTCGTAAGGAACCTTTCTTTTTTGTTCTCCTTATTGATTATTTTTGTGACTATTTCATTAACCTCTTTTCTCCTTTGATTGTAGACAAAGCTTCTCTTGTTTCTGGGATTTGTATTATGTCTCTCTGCAATTACTAAATCACCTTCCAGAAGCAGTATAGCTTCTGCTTCATTAGATACAAGTGGCAATAATTCAGTGATTTCACTTTTTAAAACCGGATCCACATTACCAGTTGTAGCAATATTCTTTAAGATTGCATCTTTAATAAAGTTCATTCCTTCTCCTGTAATTGCTACAGTTGTAAATACCGGGACACCGAGTATAGTGCTTAATTGATTTGTATCTATTTTTAAGCCTATAGCCCGTGCTTCATCTATTTGATTGATGGCAACTATGATTCTTTTTCCCATATCAATAAGTTGTTTGGTAAGAAATAAATCTCTCTCAAGACTTATTGCAGAAACAACGTTAATCACTACATCTGCATATAAAATAATGTCTCTTGCTACTCTTTCTTCATCATTAAAACTGCTTACTCCATAAATTCCAGGGGTGTCTTGTATATGAATATGCTCTGTAAGCGGGGCTGATGTAATTTCAACCGTAGTACCTGGGTAATTGCTTACATCTACATATACTTTACTTAAATTGTGAAAAAAAACTGATTTTCCTACATTAGGGTTGCCTACAAGGACTATTTGTTGTTGTTTGGTTGTTGTTTGGTTTTTCATGTGCTTTGTAGGACAATTATATCTAAAAAGCTTTAAGATGCTTGTTTACCTATGATTTTTAAGGTTTAGAGTACAATTTAATGAGGTAATTTTATTTTGAATATGTATTTGGGTTAAGATGTAATCAAATTGTTATGTCAGAAAAGATTAAACATTGTTCTGTACAAGATGCACGTCAAGCTGTCTATTTAGATCCTAAAAATCAGTTTTTGGATGTACGTGAAAAGGAAGAGTTTGACAAAATAAGAATTCCAAATACAATATGGATTCCACTGTCTAAATTTGAAATAGAATATCTAAAATTAGACAAAAATTCTTCCGTTTATATTATGTGTAAGTTGGGTCAACGCTCTCAAATAGCAGCTGAGTTTTTGGCTTCTAAGGGGTTTAGCGATTTGTATGTAATTGATGGTGGTTTAAAAGCATGGGTTGAGGCTGCATATGCGTTTGTAGGAGATAAGAATGCTATTAAATAAAATCATGTATACAGTACAAGATACTGGGTACAAAGTGCTAGATACTGTATACGGTATACGAAATACGGACCACTATTTAGCTAATTGTTTTCTTGTTTGCTCTAATCCAAACCAAAAAGTATAAATAGCTTTAAGTGCTTGCTTACCAGCTTTAATGAATTTTTCTTCATCAAAATCTGCCTGAAAATAAGTTTCTTCTAATTCCTGCCAGACACTAACGCCATGTCCTGCTTCGGTCTGAAAATGATATAAGAAAAATCCAAGTGGCAGTGGTTTTAGTCCTCTTGGAACTCTGTATTTTTTATTATAAGCTTTTAGTCCTTCCACAAGCTCCATCCAGAAATTATTAGACTCTTCTTTTTTACCATGCCCAATGCCAAATGCAGCCCATGTTTCTATTGCAAAACTTGCTCCTGCGCCAATTTGTCCATCGTGACTACCGTAGGTTTCGTCTAACCCATTTAAAAATATGTGGGTTAGTTTTGTGCCAGTTGACCAGCGCCCTATTCTTTTTTGGTTTAAATCAAGCATGTTAGCTATTTGTCTAAGCCAATTTATATGAGCATTTCTGTTTGAATATCTGTTTCCTTCAATGCTTCCTGTTTTTACATTTTGTCCTACACCACATTCATTAAGGAGGATTGCCCTGGCACATTCTTCTCCTTCAAGAGTATCAGCATTCACCATTCGTTTTGCTTGTGTAACTATAAAGTGATTAGAAAAAACTGAAAATTGTTCTATTAGATCTTTGACTTGAGCAGTATTTGCTAACCCTTTCTTGAACCATTTTGTGTATGGATTATTTACTATTACAGAGTGTCTAAAAAACTCTTTTTCAATCCTTTTTTTAAATGTATTGAAATCTTTGCTTGTCTTTTGAGGCTTTTTCATAATTAAATTTTTACCATGAAAAAATCCATTGCCATTAATACTTAATTTTATTCTAGTTTTTTTTGATTTACTATTAGAAATCATGGTATCACTACCTTTCCTGTGGTTGTAATCCTTTATTTAAAAAATATTATACCGTAAAAATGGGTGTGTCAGAAATTCGAGGATAAAGTGGGTGGCACCGGTGGGGTAGGAGTCAAAAACTGAGGAACGAAGTTTTTGAAGGGGACCCCAGAGGTGACAGGACCCGCGTCGTTTGTTATCCTCGAAATCTTTACAGACCCCGTAAAAATTAATTTCTACCTACACCGGCTCATTCACAAGTGCATGTGCTGGGCTATTTAACAAAATGTGAATGTAGTCTTCTTCTTAGCTCTTTTCTTTCAATTGCTGTGTGTATTGATTTTATTAATATTTCTGAATCAAATTCTCCTTTAATTAGATAATAGTCAGGATTCTCCAAGCAGTGTTTAAGTAATTGATTTTTTGGCTTGCTCTTGGTTAAAACAATAATGGGAATTAAATTAGCAGAAGATTTGATTTTTATAAAAGTAGACAGTCCAATACAATCTGGCAAATTTAAATCAAGCAAGACAATATCAAAAATCTTATTGTTTAGTTTTTCCATCCCATCACTTAATTTTGATACCATTTCTAATTTACAATTTATTTTTTCACTGGTTAATTTTCCTTGAATGAATTGTCTATCATAGGGGTTGTCTTCAATTAGAAGTATATTTATTTGAGTAAAACTTTCTTTGAGATCATCTTTAGAGTTTTTAGTCATAAGCTTATCTCGTGTTTCTAAATAGCGTTGTTACTATATGGTTTGTAAAGTTATTCCCTTGCCATGTCCCCCTATATAGGGGAAGCCCTATTAGTGTTATTAGTAGATTGAAATAAATTAAACTTTTGAGCTGATATTACTAAGGGATATTACTGAAAACGAGAAACGGTTCTAAAATAAGAAACTTATATACAAAGAAAGAGGGCAATTATACCTAATCTAAATAGTCTATTGTTCAATCTGGGTATTATTTTAACTACTTTTTTGTCAATAATCCTTATAGTGGGTCCTGTTTTTGCTAATCCTCGAGGGACTACTGCTGAAATATACACAACAAAAGATAATGAAATTATTTCAGCTAGGCCAAACAACTTGACTATTAATAATGGTCAAGTAGCTATT
>JACOTS010000093.1 GCA_016178265.1 Candidatus Melainabacteria bacterium | reverse complement strand
GCTGTTTTGCCTTCTCGAATTAAATTTCCAATTGCAGGGGTATTGATAAGGATTTCCATTGCCATTACTCTTCCATCTATTTGTCCTTGCTGGTTTAACCTTGGTATAAGTGTTTGACTAAATACTGCAACAAGTCCGGTGCTCAACTGTATTCTTATTTGTTGCTGTTGATCTGGTGAGAATACATCAACAATACGATCAATTGTTTGTGGAGCTGAACTGGTGTGTAATGTTCCAAAAACCAAATGCCCTGTTTCAGCAGCCTTTATTGCAAGGCTAATAGTTTCCAAATCCCTCATTTCACCAATTAATATTACATCTGGATCTTCTCTAAGTGCGGCTCTAAGAGCATTATCAAAACTGTGTGTATCTGAACCTAATTCTCTTTGGTTCACAACTGATTTTCTACTGGTGTGAACATATTCAATAGGATCTTCAATGGTTAATATGTGATCAGATCTGTTTTCGTTAATCCAACCAATCATTGCGGCAAGTGTGGTGCTTTTACCGGATCCTGTAGGACCAGTAACTAGTACAAGTCCCCTTGGTTTTGTTGCAACTTGTTGACATACCTTTGGCAAATTAAGTTCTTCAAATGTTGGTATTTTAGTGGCAATTGTTCTTAGTGCAGCAGCAAATCCATTTTTATCTTTATATGCATTGACCCTAAATCTGCCAAGTCCTTCTACTCCATAGCTGCAGTCTAATTCTAGATGTTGCTCTAAGGTCTTTTTTTGTTCTAAGCTTAAGATACTCAATATTAGTGCTTTTGTTTCTTCAGGTGTTAGTGGCTCGTACTCTGTTCTGATTAATTTTCCATCTATTCTAAGAATAGGGGGTAAGCCAGCTGAAATATGTAAGTCGCTTGCTTTTTTCTTTATAACTAATTCAATTAGCTCTCTCATAATTTTTCTTCAAAATTGGTTATTGCTCTTAGTATTTGACCGTAATAAGTTGCTTCTGTTCCTTCAGTATAGACTGTAAGTAATTTATTTTCTAGTTTAGCTAAAACTATTGTTTCATTTTCTGACTCTAGTAGAACATGACATATATTACCTTGATTAGTTTTAACAACCTCGTTATCTATAATGTTAAAAAATTGAAGATTTCGTAAACTATCTGTTTCATGTATAGCAAAGCCTTCATTCCACTTCTTGGCTAAAGTTTGGCCCTCTTCATTTAATATTTGTGTTCCTTTAACTTTTGGTTCTTTAAGCAGTGCATTAAGTAACGGTTCAAAATTAATTTTTATAGGTTCTTGAAATGGTGTTTCAGGGCTTGTGATGTCTTCTTCAGACTCTTCTGGTTTTTCAATTGATTGTTCAATGTCTTTAGGTTGTGGAATTTGTTCATGCATTTTTGATAGCAAATCTTTGTGAATCTCCTCTTTTAAAGATTCTTTTATTTGTTCCATTTTCTCTGAATGTTTTTTTGTATACTCTTCTATTTGTGATATCTTTTGATCTAATTTTTTCAAAAGCTCTTTTTGCAGTTCTTGTGTAGTTTCATCTTTGCGAGTATCGATATCTTTGTGTTTTTTATCCTCAAATTTGCTTTCAATTTCTTCTTTAACGCTTTGTAAAAGTTCTTCTTTTACAGTTCTAATGCTTCCTAATATCTCATCTTTCAGCCATGCGGTTTTACCTAAATTTTCCTCAAGTTTAGAGGTCTTTTCATTGATTTTATTAAGTATTTCCTCATTGATTTCTTTCTTAAGGTTTGCTTTTACTTCAGCTATTTTTTCAGCTTCATTGACTAGCCTGTATGAAGCTTCATGGACATCTTCTTTCTGAATATTTGTTGAAATATTAGGAACCTCATCTGGAATAACATATGGTTTTCTGCCCTTTTTATCTCTTTTTTTATTTACCCTGCTTTGTTTTACACTAGAAGTTAATTTTTTAATCGCATTTAATGATGAATATTGTTCAAAGATAAGAGTTAAGTCGTTTTTAATATCAGTGGGCGGGGGAAGGACACTTGTATGAGTTTGTTGCATGGTCTGGGTAGTTTTCTGTTCAAGAGAAGGTTGATTTGGTAAACCAGGTTTTTTTGATGGAAATGTATCGCTAGTTTTTCTTGCCTGGTGTTCTGTTTTTTCATCATCAAAAAACTCTGATGATTCTTCTTGATCTTTATCGTCATCCTTGTAAAAAAGATCTCCTTTGCTTTCTAAAGGAAGATCATCTAACGGCTCTGTGATATCAGGTTCAAATTGAAATGGCTTTTCAATCTCTTCATCAAAGAGAAAATCATCTTTTTTCTTTGATGGAATTCCTGAACCAGTGCTTGGTTTATCTGTAACAGGTGGGGGAGGGAAAGCAGAACCGCTGCCCAAATCAGGTCTTTTTAATAAGGGACTTTTAAATCCCCTGATACCAAATTTTGTTTCTGATCTAAGGGACTTCTTTTTGCTGTGAAATTCTTTAGCTAGCTCTTCATCGTAAATTAATTTGAAACAAAGCACCATATTTATTAGTGAAAATATATTTGCAGCAAATAAAGCATAAGTATTTATTTGGAAACTGTTATCCTTCCAGATAAGGGCAAATGCATTGGTAAAGCCTAAACTGTATACTCCCCATGCAGCAATGCAAATCACAAGCGTATTTAAAAGGTAAATTAATGCAAGAGTAATAATTTGAAGCAAAGTTGCTTTTGGGAAAAATGCAAGAACCGGAATAAAGCTCATTCCAATCTCTCCTATTATGAGTGAAGAAAATGATAATATTCTGTTTGCACCCATATAGCTTGGGATAATAGTTGCAACTATTATCCCAATTGCAATTATTGGAATGAAAATTAATAAATTGGGACCAACTAACCTATACATGCTTATATTAAATTTTACTTTGACTTCACAAAAATATGTTTCTACCTACTACCGGCTTGCTTACGAATAAGCTGCGCCGGTTTTGCAAAGTACACATATTATATACTTCTTAGCATTGTTATCAAGCTTTTACCGAATAAATCGGATAAAATCTTACCTCTTAAATAGTTAATTTTGAAACACTACACTAGCTAAGCAGTAACAAAAATATTAAACCCTGAATTTAGCTTGAAAGCAAGAAGTTAAATGATTTATAACTTTATTGACCTCATTATCCACTTCTTTGCTAGTTAAAGTACGTTTAGGATCCTGCATTTTTCGTCTATATGTAAGGCTTCTTAACTCGTTATTAAGCTCATCAATGCTTATTAATTTTATATTAGTAATGAAATCAGATATTACTGAATTGATTTGGGACTCAACTTCACTTGCTAAGTATTTTTTTTGTATATCAATAGTGATGTCTCTTTCTAAAGCAGGCTGTGCTGAAATCTTTTTAAATAGTTTTTTATGAAGTAATTTGTCATGAATTGTAAGTAGAGAATCAAGATAAATCTCAAGTGTTAGGATTGGCATATTGAAATTAAAGTCATTTGTTGTTTCAGGATGTAATAATCCTAAATGTCCCAAGTATTCCCTTTCAAGATTTATATCTATTGAATATTTTGGATGTAGAAATTTTTTATTAGAAGGACTTATTTTTATCTTTTCAGTTTCACTCTCAAGTAGTCTTGAAAATAAAGATTCTAAAATTCCTTTTGTATCGAAGAATAAATGATCATTAGTTTTTTGTTCTATGTTTTGATCCTGAAGCCAGAATTTATCAGGTGGTGTCATTACAGCAGCCAGTGTATTAATTTCTTCTACACATGTTTCTTTTTGAGTTGGTTCTTTAGTTGAAGATGCTAAATATATCTTCCCAATTTCAAATAGTCTTATATTAGTTAGTTGATGATTAATGTTTAGTTTTATTGCGTCTAAAAGGCCAGGTAGAAGAGATTGTCTAAGTACTGAGTGCTCTCGTGAAAGAGGATTTAGCATTTTTACAGCCTTATCAGGATTAAAAGGTATGGATTTATAACTTAGTGCTTGTTCTCCAATTAAGCTAGTGAGATAACTTTCTGAAAATCCTGCTGATAACATGTGAGATTTTACAAAATGAACCCCAGAACTTGTTTTATATGTTGTAGATGTGGTTGGCGGGGGGAGCGCAGGGATCTTGTCATAGCTGTATAGTCTTGCTATTTCTTCAATTAAGTCTATTGATCTTGTGACGTCGTTAGCTCTATTTTCTGGTACCTTTACTTCAAGATCTCTTGTATTTAAAATCTTGCAATCAAACTCTAGTTTACTTAAGAGATTCTTTATGTTGTTAGTATCTAAGTCAATATTTAATACTTTCTTAACTTCTATGGTTGAGAGAGTGATGCTGATATTTTTTTTAATTGGAGTTCCTGATTGATATATTTTTCCAATTTTAATTTCTCCACTTTCTGGATTTGCTAGCTTACAAGTCATTTCTATGGCTTTCAACAAGGCTTTGTAGGTAAAATTACTGTCCACAAGCCTTTCAAATCTTTTTGAGGATTCTGTTGTAAGTCCAATTTCTCTGGAGCCTTTTCTTACTTTGACAGGATTAAATACTGCTGCTTCAAATACTATGCTTTTCGTATTATCTGTTACCTCGCTGTCTTTACCACCCATAATACCGGCAATAGCAACTGGATTTTTTTGGTCAGCAATTACTAATATTCCTTCCTTAAAATCTCTTACTTTGTCATCGAGAGTTCTTATTTTTTCACCTTTTTTGGCTTTTCTGGCTATTAGATCCCCGTTTAGTTTTGCTTTGTCGTAGGCATGCATGGGCTGACCAAAAGTAAAGTTTACATAATTTGTAATATCGACAATATTGTTTATTGGTTTTGTACCAATTGATCTAAGAAGTTCTTTAAGCCAAGTAGGACTTTCCTTGATAACGATATTTTCAATAGTGGCTGTAAAAAAGATAAAAGTGTCTTCTGTATTTTCAATTGAGCATTTAACAGTGGTTATAGATCCATCAAATTTAGGCTCTTTAAAATCCAAATTCTTTAGTTTCTTGCCAGTTAGTGCACAAATTTCTTTACCTAGTCCTAGAACTGACAGAGCATCGCCTCTATTAGATCTGCTGCCAACTTCAAATACAAAATCTGGTTTTAGCGAAAGATATTCTATAACACTTTTCCCTAAAGGGGCATTTTCTGAGAAAATTAGAATTCCATCTGGTTCATTTGTTTCTATGCCCAGCTCAGCTGGTGATGCAAGCATTCCTTCGGACTCAATCTCTCTAATTGTTGACTTCCTTATTATTAGCTTTGAGCCATCTTTCCTGTTGATAACTTCTGCTTGTGGCAAAGAAACTGGTACTAACTGCCCAATTTGGATGTTTGTGGCTCCACAAACTATTTGTAGCTTGTTTGAGCCATTGGTGGTTACAGTAGTAATCTGAAGCCTGTCAGCATTTGGGTGCTTCTGAATATCCAAAATTTTGCCAATAATTATTGGCTCTTTTAAGCTTGTTCCAACTTTTTGGACTTCTTCAACCTCAAATGCTCCCATTGTCAGCTTAGAAGCAATTTCATCTACTGAAAGATTTTCAGTATCCACATAGTCACTCAACCACTTCAAAGAAAGCTTCATGATTTTGCCTCCTGAAAAATTATGACATAGTTTTACAAGATGAAAAACTTAAAAATCCAAAAACTTAAAATTCTGTCTTTTTATGCCAAAATTCCAACGAATTTGTGTTGTTAGAAAAATTTTGCTTTGTCACTACTAGTAAAAATTTTCTCTTGGTCAGAGGTACAAAAAAACTAACGTAGCTTGCTTTCTTGGAAAAATTTCTTGTTACAATCTAAGACTTGTTGAATCTAAATGTGAAAAAATACATCTACAAAGTTGAAAAGTTGTGGAAAGGGATCAAATAAGAAAAAAATAAATTTTGCAAATTAACTACACAATTTTAATTTTTGGCCAATAAAAATTGTTAAGGGGGTTAGATAAAAAATAAAACCGGAGGGAATGAAGAGATGTTTGGACCACACTTATTACTGGAAGCATATGGATCTCCAAAGGAGAAACTACAAGATATTGGTATCATAAGTGATCTTCTTGACGCTTATCCTGAAAAACTTCACATGACAAAAATTATGCCACCATATGTTTTTAAATATGATGGTGGATCTATTCAGGAAGATTGGGGGCTAAGCGGTGTTGTATTAATTGCAGAATCACACATTGCTTTGCATACTTTTCCTGAAAAAGGTTTCTTTACACTCGATATATTTTCTTGTAAAGAATTTAATGTACGAAGTGCTGTAGATATTGCACTGGATGTATTCCAGCCAATTCATTTTGATGAAATGATAGTGACTCGTGGACGTGAATTCCCCAGATCGCTTGGACGTGCAGTTAAAATTACTCAAAGAGAACGAAGAAGAATTGCAAGCGTGAAATAAGATTCGTGCTGTGTTACTTGTTATAAAGGCTTCATAGTAGGAAATGCAATAACATCTCTAATGCTTGCAGAATTTGTAAGTAACATGATAAGCCTATCAATTCCAATACCAAGTCCACCTGTAGGAGGGAGTCCGTATTCCAGTGCTGTAATAAAGTCTATATCCAAAGGATGTGCTTCATGATCTCCAAGAGCTTTTTTCTTTGATTGTTCTTCTAGTCTTTGACGCTGATCTAATGGATCTGACAACTCTGAGAATGCATTTGCAATTTCCCACCCATTAATATAAAGCTCAAATCTCTCTACAAGTCCTTTTGTTTTTCTGTGTTTCTTTGCAAGGGGTGATACTTCAAGAGGATAATCTATAACAAATGTAGGTTGTATTAATTTTGATTCTACCTCATTGTCAAATGTTGTAATTATTGTTTCACCTGTTGAAGATGACAAATCTTTTTTTGTATGCTCTTTAATTAAATCAAGCATTGAAATTCTTCTCCATGGTTTTTCAAAATCTATAATCTTCTCCTGATATTTCATTTGCAAAGTTTCGCATATTTTTTGACAAATTGTTTTAATGAGATCTTCTGTAAGATCCATCATGTCGTTATAATCAGTGTATGCTTCATAAAGCTCAAGTGACGTAAATTCGGGATTATGTTTTGTAGAAATACCTTCATTTCTAAATACACGCCCAATCTCATATACTTTTTCGTATCCACCAACTATTAATCTTTTTAAGTGAAGCTCAGTTGCAATTCTTAAATATAAATCAATGCTTAGTGCATTATGATGAGTGGTAAAAGGTCTTGCTTCAGCTCCGCCAGCTTCAATTTGTAGAACAGGGGTATCAATTTCTATGTAATCTTTTTGATTTAAAAATTGCCTGATTTCAGATATAATTTGAGCTCTTTTTTTAAAGGTTTCTTTTGGTATAGGATTTACAATTAAATCCAAATATCTCTGGCGATATCTTACCTCAATATCTTGAATTCCTAAACGTCTTTTTTTACCTTCAATTATTTCAGGTAGTGGAAGCAGTGACTTGCAAAGAACTGTAATATCTTGAACTTTAACAGATAGTTCGCCTCTTGGGGTTCTTTTTACAGTGCCTGAAGCACCTATAAAATCACCCTTATCTAATAGAGGAAGCAAATTTGTTATCTTGGGATCCAGCGACTTTTTATCACAATATAATTGGATCTTGCCTGAATCATCAACTAAGTCAATGAACATCCAATCATTTCTTTCGTTATGTACTCTCCCGCAGATAGAAACAACATCGTTTGTTTCTTCTTGTGGCTTAAGTTCTTTATATTTTTCTTGTAGATCAGAAGCTTTATGTGTTCTGTTAAATTTATAGGGGTACGGATCAATGCCAGCTTCCTTGATCTTTGCTAGCTTTTCAAGGCGCTGGTTTCTTATTCTTGATGATTCTTGTTTTGCGTCAGTTTGAGGTTCTTGCACAGTCATTTCATCATTATATATGGGGTGAAAGAACTTTTTCTTTTAATATGTCTTTTGTTGCAAATTTGCATCCATTATCCATGTAATCAACTAACTCTTTTACTCTTTCTGTCATTTCAACTTGACTAGTAAGTGAATTGATAAATGTTCCAATACCAATACCTGAAGCTCCTAAAGCTTTAGCTAAAGGTAGAGTTGTAAGTGTAATTCCTGAAGCAGTTATAATATTTGCTTTTGGAATAGCCCTCTTTATTTCAAAGGTGTTTGCTAAGGTTGAAGCTGCTTTCAATATATCAACAAATGTAGAATCTGTTCTATCAGAAGCAGGTGTGTCAGATACAAATCCTTCAGTTTGAATAATATCTACCCCTAAATTAACTAACTCATTTGCTAACTTAATTTGATTTGCAAGCTCAAGAGTTGCAGGTACTGTTACGGAAAGCAGGACATTTTTTTCTAATTGGGCTATTACTTTTTTAGTTAATTCAAGTATTTCGTTCGGGGTAAACAATTTACCTTGTTTATAGAAACTTTCAAAGTTGCCCAGCTCTAATGCATCTGCACCTAATTTTTGTGCATAAATAAGTTTTTCCGGTTCAATGCTGGATATAAAAATAGGAAGTGACACAGCTGCTCTAATATCTTGAATCATTTTAGGTTCATCGCATATATCAAGTGCAGTAGCTCCACCAAGCTCTGCTGCCATTGCAACAGTTAATATTTTTTGCTTATCATAATTTTGAATCCCGGAAATTATTTTTACTAATGATTTGTTATTTAATGCATTAAGAATTTTTTCTTTGTTTAACATTGATTGCCTCACTTTCTTGATTGCTAGATACTATTTTATCTTGTAATACAAAGATTTAGGTTAAACAAAACTTACGGTTAATTTGTCACCAAACTTTGCATTGATTGTATGGGCAGCGTTTCCGTTTCTGATAAATATTTCCATATAACCGCTACTTCCTTTTATAGCAGATAGGTTTTTGTCATTAGAGCCAGAAAAACTTTGAACTAACCCGTCAAAATTGTGATTATTAATTGTTCCTTTGATACTATCAAACAATATATCGTTTGGGATATTTGTAATAATATTTCCGAAATGATCTATAAATTGTACTTGTGCTGCGATAGTATTTTTATTCTGTCTCATTTCTAGTTTAGGCAGTGTAATTAATTCGTTTACATTTATTTGGTTGCCAAAATGTTTTGGATTTTTGCCTTGAGAGAGAAAAGCTGCTATAGGAGCAAATATATCTCTTCCGTGAAATGTCTGGCTTACTTCTGGTAGCCAGTATTTTTTTTCTGTAAGTTCAATTACTTGTTTTATGTTTTCAGTTTCTATAATGGTAGAAAAAATACCATTATTAGGACCAATAAAAAAGTAATCAGAGGTTTCAATGAGTAGAGGTTTTCTGGCACTGCCAACACCAGGATCAACTACACAGAGGTGAATGCTATTTTTAGGAAAAAAGCGGTAAGATGTTTTTAAGATAAAATTCGCTTGTTGTATATTTTGAGGAGATACATCATTGGTTATATCTGTTATTTTTGCATTTGGATTTATGGAGTAAATTACCCCTTTTAAAATTCCTGCAAAAGGGTCTCTGCTGCCAAAATCAGTTGTTAAAGTTATAAAACTCACAATTTATTATATAATTTTTTATTTTATTAACGTTTGAGCAGAATCAGCAGTTTCTTTTTTTATTTCTACTCCTTTGTTCATTATGTCATCAACAGCAACTTCAATAGGAATTAAATCCTGATCGTTATCTAATACTATTTCTAATTCTTGTCCTGAAGCAATCTTTACTTCTTTCCCATGACTTTTGACTCCATAGTATAGTCCGGTTAGCCCGCCAATTGTAGCAGTTGAACCAATACTCCAGCCACCGCTCAACACTGCACCGGTTGCAGCAGCCCCTACTGCAGCACTTTTTACAGCAGCATTACCTGGAATAAATGTTAAAGTTGCTCCTTTAAATGCTCCTACGCCAATACTTCTTGCAAAACCATCACCATCACCTTTGAGCTGTCGCTTAACATTTGTGTATTTGCTGTTTGCAGAAAATTTTGCTCCAGTAAGCGGTATATAACTTCCATCAGGTAAGACAATTTTATCAAGAGAAATATCTATTGTTGCTTGCATGCTAACTT
>JACOTS010000135.1 GCA_016178265.1 Candidatus Melainabacteria bacterium | reverse complement strand
ATAAAATCTTTTGCATCAGACCTGCTGCCTGAAACATTTCTGCAAAAGTTGAAAGACTTGCTTCTTTGCCTGATTTTCTGATCGATGGTCTCATTCATACCGCTCGTTTTGCGCTAACGCTCAACTCGCTTTTCCTTTTCGACGACTTTTGCCGAGTAAATCGGACAAAAGTCTTAGATTTTTTCTGATTCCTATTTCCTAATTCCTATCTCCTTATTTACATACCGCTCGTTTCGCGCTAACACTCAACTCGCTTTTTACTATTGCTCGCTTCGCACGAATGCTCAGCTCGCTCCTTTCCCTCGACACTTTTTGGTGAATAAATCACACAAAAAGCTTTATTCTAGTTTCCAATTCTCATTTTTTACTTATAATTTCCCATTTACCACCAGCAGTTTCAATTTTTTTCTTGGCGCTTTCTGAAAAATTATTGGCTTTTATAGTAACACTAAAATTTAATTCTCCATTACCTAAAACTTTAACACCGTCATTAATTTTATCAATAATACCTTTATCAATTAAGATTTCAGGTGTAATTTCTTTGCAATCAGAAATTTTTGCAAGATCTGAAAGATTAACAATGCTCCATATCAGTCTATTTGGTCTCTCATTAGTTTGAAATTTTGGCAGCCTTCTATACAAAGGTGTTTGCCCACCTTCAAAACCTGGTCTTTGACCTCTGCCAGCTCGTTGACCCTGACCATTATTACCCCGTGATGAGGTTTTTCCGTGACCGGATCCTACACCGCGGCCAACAATTCTTCTTTTTCTTCTTGCACCACTATTTGATTTTAAGTCTGTGAGCTTCACTTTAGCTTACTCCCTCTTTAACTTTTTTTTCTGTCATACCAAGCATTTCTCTCATCGAAAGTCCTCTTAATGCAGCAACTGTATCAAATTTCCTAAGTTGTGTTAAACCGTTCAAAGTAGCCCTGGCAACATTTAAAGGAGATCTGGAACCAAGAGACTTAGCTAATATATCACCAACCCCTCCAAGTTCAAGGACTGTTCTTGCTGCACCACCAGCAATGATTCCTGTACCTTCTATTGCTGGCTTTAGAAGCACTTTAGCTGCTCCTGCCCTACCAAGTACAACATGTGGAACAGTTGATTTTAAAAGTTGTACACTAATTGCATTTTTCTTAGCATCTGATACCCCTTTTTGGATAGCACCTATTACTTCTGCTGCTTTTCCAACACCTACACCTACTTGTCCTTTTGCATTACCTGCTATAACAACAGCTCTAAAGCTTAATTTTTTACCACCTTTAACTACTTTAGTAACTCTTCGTATTTGAACTACTTTTTCTATCCACTCAGGAGCTTCTTTTACTTTATCGCCACGTTTATCTCTTTTTTTCCTTTGCTTTTTCTTTTTTGTTACTTTTTGAACAATTTCTTGTTCTGTCTCTTCTTCAATTCCAGTAAGCTCATCATCTTCACCTTCTTCAGAAGGTTGTACATCACCTTCCACCGGTGACTCAGTACCTTTTTCTGGTGTTTCAAGAGAAGCATCAGAAGTAGTTTCAGATTTCACATCAGCTTCTTGACTTGAAGATGTATCTTCTTTTTCTTCTTGTTTTTTGGTTTCTTCTTCACCTGAAACCACATTCTCAATTTTATTTTCTTTATTTTCTTCTTCCATTAGTCACCTCACTAAAACTTAATCCCTGTTTCTCTTGCTGCACTAGCTAAAGCACTAATCTTTCCATGATATTGAAAACCGCCTCTATCAAACACAACTTGTTTAATTCCTTTTTCTAGTGCTCTTTGTGCTACTATTACACCAATTTTTTTTGCCAATTCCATAGAAGCAGCATCTTTATTTTCATTTCTAATTGAAGGTTCTAGAGATGAACATGACGCTAACGTACAAGATTTAATATCATCAATAATTTGGGCATAAATATGTTTATTTGACTTAAAAACTGCAAGCCTTGGCTTGTCAGAAGTCCCTGCCAGATTTTTTCTGATTCTTTTGTGCCTTTTACGTGCTTTTTCTTTTTTTCCAACTGTATTGATCATATTAAAATCTCCATTATGCTTTCTTAGCAGCAGATTTTCCTGCTTTTCTTCTTATAACTTCATCAGAATATTTAATGCCTTTCCCTTTATATGGTTCTGGTTTTCTAACTGCTCTAATATAAGCTGCTAAGTCACCTACTGTTTGCTTATTATTACCTGTGATTGTAATATTTGTTTGTGTTTTATCTATCTCTAACTTAATTCCTTCAGGAGGAACAACTTCAACCTGATGACTATATCCTATCTGTAACACCAATTTATTACCTTGAAGTTGAGCACGATAACCTACACCTATAATAGTCAATTGTTTCTTAAAGCCATCTGTTACACCAATCATCATATTTTGAATCATAGCTCTGGTAGTACCATGCAAACTCTTTGTTAATTTCTCATCATCTTTTCTCGTAACAATAAGTTGATTGTTTTCTTTAGTAATTACAATCTCATTTCTAAATGAGGATTGCAACTCTCCTTTAGGGCCTTTGATTTTTACAGTTTGCCCACCTGCTGGGGTTGTTGAAATTTGAACCTCAACTTTATCAAGTATTTGTATTGGATGTTTTCCTACTCTAGACATTTTTTACCCTTCTTGCTTTACCAAATTTGACAAAGAACTTCTCCGCCAATATTTTCCTTTCTGGCTTCCCTGTCAGTCTTCAACCCCTGGCTTGTACTAACAATTGAAATACCTAAGCCATCTAAAACACGTGGTACATTCTTTCCAGGAGAATAAACCCTAAGCCCTGGTTTAGATATTCTTTCTATACCAGTAATTAACTTTTCTCCTCTTGGTCCATACTTTAAGTTTATTCTTATAAATTTAGTTATTTCCCCTGTATCTATTATTTCAAAAGAAGAGATATAACCTTCTTTTTTCAAAACTTCTGCAATACTAACCTTAAGCTTAGACGAAGGAATATCAACAGTTTCATGTGTTGCACGTATTGCATTTCTTATTCTAGTCAACATATCAGCTATTGGATCAACATAAACCATACTTTACTCTCCTTACCAACTAGCCTTTACTACACCAGGTAGTAACCCTGCAAGTGCCATATCCCTTAAACACAACCTACACAAACCAAAGTCTCTGTAATATCCTCTGGATCTGCCACATTTCTTGCATCTATTATGCAATCTAACTCTTGGATATTTACCTTTAGCATGTAATATCCTTCTAGTTCTTTCTTTTTCTATCATGCACAATTTAGCCATAATCCCCCCATTTTAGATTTTAAAGCTGAACGTTCGCGCGAAACGAGCGGTATAAAAAAGCGGGCGACGGGATTTGAACCCGTGACGTCAAGCTTGGGAAGCTTGCATTCTACCACTGAATTACACCCGCACAACCAGTGCTGAGTGCTGAGCCCTGAGTGCTGAGCAACATATTTAAATATATTCTTATTTCTACTTCCCATACTCATACCTCAACCCTCATACCTCATTACTTTCTAAATGGCATTCCCATTACTTCAAGGAGTACTCTACCATCATGATTATCTTTAGCAGTTGTCACAATTGCAATGTCCATCCCTCGAATATCACTAACTTTGTCATAATTAATCTCAGGAAAAACAATATGTTCCTTAAGCCCAAGATTATAATTGCCCTTCCCATCAAACCCCTTAGGTGATATTCCTTTAAAATCCCTAAGCCTAGGAAGAATAAAATTTACAAGTTTACTAAAAAAATCATACATCCTTTGACCCCTAAGAGTAACCATACATCCCACAGGGCTTCCTTCTCTAATCTTGAAAGTAGATATTGACTTCTTTGCCCTGGTAACCAATGGCTTTTGACCAGTGATTAAAGTAAGATCGTTATAACCACCATCAAAATATTTTGAATCAGATGCACCTTTACCTAAACCCATGTTAACCACAATCTTTTCAAGTCTTGGTATCTGAAAAGAATTAGAATAACCAAGCTTTTTGCCAAGCTCTGATTTAAGCTCATCATTGTATCTTTGTTTTAGGTTTTTCATCATTTCTTTCTTCACCCCTTAAAACTAATCAATCTGTTCTCCACTAACTTTAGACATTCTGACCTTCTTACCATCTTTCAAAAACTTATAACCAATTCGAGTTGGCTTTTTCTTGATTGAATCATAAAGCATTACCTTCGAAGCAAATATAGGAGCTTCCTTCTCAACTATTTCTCCTGCTTGTCCAATGCCCTTTGCCTTTTGGTGTTTCTTAATCATATTCACACCTTCAATTATAAGTTTTCCTTCTTTTGGGAAAGCAGCCAGTACTTTACCATTTTTACCCTTATCTTTTCCTGAAATTATCATTACCGTATCACCACGCTTGACATGTAATTTTGGTCTAGGGTTTGATGCTCCTTGCTTAAGAAATGCAGATGAAGCAATAACAAAACCACCTTTTTTAGGATGTACTCCTATCGGCATATCAGAGAAAATAACTTTTTTTCTCTTATTCTTATTACTGCTTATTTTTATATATGTCTCGCTCATATCTATAAAACCTCCGGTGCAAGTGAAATAATCTTCATAAATTGTTTTTCTCTAAGTTCCCTTGCAACAGGACCAAAAACACGTGTTCCTCGTGGATTATTTTGCTTATCTATGATTACAACAGCATTCTCATCAAATCTAATTTTACTTCCATCGTTTCTACTTAAAGTCTTTTTTGTTCTTACCACAACACATGTGACAATTTCATGTTGTTTAACAGGCATATTTGGCAAAGCATCTTTAACTACACCAATTAGCAAATCACCAATACCTGCATATCTTGCATTACTGCCCTTAAGAACCCTGATACAGCGGATTCTTCTTGCGCCTGTATTATCTGCTACTTCTACATCTGATTCTTTCTGTATCATTGTTTTATCCTAAAACCTAGTCCCCTTTCTCAACAATCCTGGACAAGATCCACTTTTTTGTTTTACTCAATGGTCTATGCTCAATTATTTCGACCAAATCACCAACTTTACACTCATTTTTCTCATCATGAGCTTTAAATTTTCTAGTCTTAGTTACAAATTTTTTGTATCTTTCATGCGGTGGACGATTAATTACAGCAACAGAAATGGTTTTATCCATTTTGTCACTTACCACTTTCCCTTTAAGTACTTTTTTTGGCATTTACTACTCCTTATCAGCTTTTGATCCTTTCACTTTTTTAATTGATTTTTTTACAACTTTTTTTTCTTTTTTTTCCCTTTTTTCTTCTTTTTCTTCTTTTTCCTCTTTTTCTACAACAGCTTTTTCAGACTTTGGTTGTTTCTTTATTTTTGGCTTAGGTTTCTTTTCATGGACTTCACCACTGTCTCCTGCATTAAATTTTTGAGTTTGTACAGTTAACAATCTAGCAACTTCTTTTTTCTTTTTTCTAAGCTGAGAGACATCATCAAGTTGTCTGCTTGCAAACTTCATACGAAGCTCAACCAACTCAAGACATGACTTGCTGTACTGCTCTTTCAGTTCAGCAACATTCATCTCTTTAATTTCAGTAAGTTTTAAAGCCATATACCTAACCCTTTACATGATCTCCTTTTTCTATTATTCTGCATCTAATAGGCAGCTTATGGGAAGCTAACCTTAGTGACTCAATTGCTAAATCTCTTGGCACACCTGTCATTTCAAATATAATTCTTCCAGGTTTTACAACACTTACCCAAAACTCCGGATTTCCTTTACCTGAACCCATACGTACCTCTGCAGGCTTCTTAGTAACTGGCTTGTCAGGAAAAACCATAATCCAAATTTTTCCACCTCTTTTAACACTTCGTGCCATTGCTTTTCTTCCAGCTTCAAGCTGTCTAGATGTAACCCATGCCGGTTCTAAAGCCTGTAAACCATACTCCCCTTGATGCAGCTTGACCCCACGAGATTCCTTACCGGTCATTCTGCCTCGCATTTGTTTTCTAAACTTTGTTTGCTTAGGTGCTAACATGATTTACCTTCTTTTTCCCCTTCGTCTTCCAGTACCTTTATCATCCTCAAAATCCGAGCCAGATACAACTTTAATATTTCTATTTACCATTTCACCAGGATTTACCTCTCCTCTATAAATCCATACTTTAACCCCGATAATTCCAAAAATAGTTTGTGCTGTCGAAAGACCGTAATCAATATCTGCTCTTAAAGTATGCAGTGGTATAGCACCTTCTCTAAGCCATTCAGTCCTAGCTATATCATTACCACCCAATCTTCCAGAAACCATCACTTTAATGCCTTTAGCTCCAGCACGCATGGCTCTTTGCATAGCT
>JACOTS010000127.1 GCA_016178265.1 Candidatus Melainabacteria bacterium | reverse complement strand
AGCATCGAAAAATTCACTAACATCACATAAGAGTAATAGATTGCTTCGTCGCTACGCTCCTCGCAATGACAAGTGATGTGTAATATAATAACTCTATGGCAAAAAAACGTTTACTATCTGGAATAAGACCAACAAGTGAACTTCATATAGGTCACTATTTAGGAGTTCTTAGGAACTGGGCAAAGCTTCAAAACGAACATGAATGTTTTTACTGTATAGTAGATTGGCACACCCTGACTACAAAATACAAAGATACTAATGATCTTCAAAAAAATATGATTGAAGTTGCAAAAGATCTTCTTGCAAGTGGAATAGATCCAAATAAAGCAACTTTATATGTTCAATCAGGAATACCAGAAATAGCAGAACTGCATCTACTTCTTAGTATGGTTACTTACCAAAATTGGGTAGAACGAGATCCTACACTGAAAGATATGGTGAGACTACTTGCAGAAGATGAAGAAAAAGCAAAACAAGAAATAACTTATGGTTTACTTGGCTACCCAGTACTTATGTCTGCTGATATTTTAAGTGTGTTTGGTGAACTCGTTCCTGTTGGCAAAGATCAAGTAGCCCACATAGAACTTACCAGAGATATTGCAAGAAGATTCAATCACATTTATAAAAGTGATCTTTTCCCAGAGCCAAGACCACTGCTTACAGAAACACCATCAGTCATGGGAACAGATGGAAGAAAAATGAGCAAGTCATTAAATAATGACATTAAGCTTTTAGATTCCAATGAAATTACTCAAAAAAAAGTTTTACAGATGATTACAGATCCAAATAAGATAAAGAAAACAGATCCTGGTGAGCCCAATAATTGTCAAGTAGCATATAAGCACTATGAAATATTTGCAGATAAAAAAACATTAACAACAGTACAAGATGAGTGCAGAGGTGCAAAGATTGGTTGTGTCGACTGTAAGAAAAGACTTGCAAAAATAATGAATGCCTACCTTGCGCCTATACGTGAAAAAAGAGAAGGTTTAAACAATGAAAAAGAAATTTATGAAATTTTATATACTGGCAACAAAAAAGCAAGACAAATTGTACAGCAAACTTTATTAAAGGTAAGAGAAGTAATGAAGCTAAAAAACTGGTAACCATTCGTATACTGCATGCGCTAGAATAACTTTATGCCTCTACCAGAGTCCAAGCTTACTGAACTAAAAGCAATCTGCAAAGATCTAAGAAAAAGTATTCTTAAAATGGCACATGCAGCAAAGTCAGGCCATCCTGGAGGATCACTTTCTGCAGTTGAAATACTTGCTGTTTTATATTTTGAAATAATGAAATATGATCCACAAAATCCAAACTGGCATGAAAGGGATAGGCTTATTGTAAGTAAAGGGCATTCAACACCACTTATATATTCAGTCTTAGCAAAAGCTGGTTACTATAAAGGTGATGATTTACTTACATTTAGACAACTTGGTTCTCCTTACCAAGGTCATACTGATAGGCTTAGAGCTCCTGGAATTGAAACATCCACTGGTTCACTTGGACATGGGACATCATTTGCAGTTGGTGCAGCTCTTGGTTGTAGATTAGATAAATTAAATAATAGAGTTTATGTTCTACAAAGTGATGGTGAGCTTCAAGAAGGTTCTACTACGATGCAATAATCAAAACACAAGAAATAGGAAAGGAAGAAAATAAACCTTGTGCAATTATTGCACATACTGTAAAAGGAAAAGGGATCTCCTTCATGGAGAATGAAGTGAAGTGGCACGGTGTTGCACCAAACGACGATGAATTAAACAAGGCATTAGCAGAACTTGAGAAAAACTAATGGGGGTAGAAACAATACAGCCGAAAGAGACAAAACCAATTGCTACAAGAGTAGCCTATGGAAAAGCACTTTTAGAGCTTGGTAAAGAAAATTCCAATATTGTTGTTTTAGATGCTGATCTTTCAGGATCAACACAAACAAAGTTTTTTGCAAAGGAATTCCCAGATAGATTTTTTAATATGGGAATTGCAGAACAAAATATGATAGGTGTTGCATGCGGTCTTTCAAGCTGTGGGAAGATTCCTTTTGCAAGTAGCTTTGCAATGTTTGCTTGTGGCAGAGCATGGGAGTTTGTAAGAAACTCCATATGCCACAATATGTTTAATGTAAAAGTCTGTGCAACACATGCAGGACTTACCGTTGGGGAAGATGGTGGTTCACACCAAATAATAGAAGATATTGCCATTATGAGAGCTATTCCACATATGACAGTTATTGTTCCAGCTGATGCTACTGAAGCAAAGTTTGCAACAAGAGCTATTGCAGAATATTTTGGTCCGGTTTATATGAGACTTTCAAGAGCTGCATCTCCTGTTTTATTTGATGAAGATAATTTTGAATTTAAAATTGGAAAAGCAAGGATAGTAAAAGGTGGGATTGATGTTTCAATATTTACTTGCGGTGTTATGGTAAGTA
This sequence comes from Candidatus Melainabacteria bacterium, assembly GCA_016178265.1. GTDB lineage: Bacteria > Cyanobacteriota > Vampirovibrionia > 2-02-FULL-35-15 > 2-02-FULL-35-15 > JACOTS01. Next base: position 3,281 of record JACOTS010000127.1, on the reverse strand, counting down.
AAGCACTGGAAGCAAGAGATCTCTTAGAAAAAGAAGGAATTAGTGCTGAAATAGTTAATGTTTCTACAATTAAGCCTCTGGATAAAGAAACTATTATTTCAAGTGTTCAGAAAACAGGCTCAGCAGTTAGTTGCGAAGAACATAATATTCATGGCGGGCTTGGAGATGCAATAGCAAATGTTCTTGCTGAACACTATCCTGTACCAATGAAGATGGTTGCAGTACAAGATCAATTCGGGCAAAGCGGGAAATCAGAAGAACTATTAATTCATTATGGTCTTACAAAAGAAAATATTGTACTAGCTGCAAAAGAAGCAATTAAAAGAAAAAACATAAAATGACAAAAGTATTAGATAAGCAAACCCAAAATTTCAAATTGACAAAAGAGCAAGAACTTTTACAAAGAACCATCAAAGAAATTGCAAACGAAAAGTTCAAAGAAAAAGCTAAAGAAATAGATAAATCACATAAATTTCCAAGAGAAAATTTCAAGCTTCTCTCAGAGCTTGGCATAACCGGGTTAACCATTCCCGAAGAATATGGTGGAAGCGGGTTAGATACTATTTCATATGCAATAGTAATAGAAGAACTAGCAAAAGTGTGTGCTACTACAAGTGTAATCATGTCAGTCCATTTGTCGCTTTGCAGTAAACCAATCACAAAATACGGATCTAATGAATTAAAAAATAAATATTTAAACAAGTTAGCTACAGGTGAATATCTGGGTGCATTTTGCCTTTCTGAACCAGGCAATGGTTCAGATGCACAAGCAATGCTTACAAAAGCAGAAGATAAAGGAGAGCACTATATTTTAAATGGAACAAAAGCATGGATTACAAATGGTGGTGAGGCAGATATATACATAGTTACTGCTCAATCAACTCCAGTGGAAGAACTTACAAGACAAAATCTGCCAAAGCATAAAGGGGTTTCTGTATTTATTGTTGAAAAAAACATGCCTGGTGTATCTTTTGGAAAATTGGAAGATAAGCTTGGTATAAGAGCAAGTGCTACATGTCAATTCATTTTAGATAATGTAAAAGTACCAAAAGAAAATCTACTAGGCAAAGAAGGTGAAGGTTTTAAAATTGCACTTTCTACACTGGATGATGGAAGGATAGGGATTGCAGCGCAAGCTTTAGGCATTGCAGAAGCTGCATATGATCTCGCACAATCTTATGCAAAATCAAGGGAAGCGTTTGGCAAAAAAATAATTAGCTTTCAAGCAATTCAATTTATGCTTACAGAACTTGCCACTGAAATTGAAGCCGGAAAACTACTTATTTACCAAGCAGCAAGCTTATGTGACAAAAAAGAAAAGTTTACAAGACATGCCGCAGAAGCAAAACTTTTCTGCAGCGAACTTGCATCAAGGGCTGGAAATATTGCTGTTCAAATACTTGGTGGCTATGGCTATACAACAGAATACAACGCAGAAAGATATTTAAGAGATGCAAAAATAACTGAAATTTATGAAGGTACTTCTGAAATCCAAAGAATAGTTATAGCTGAAAATATTATTAAAGAACTGACGGCATAATTAATTGATCAATGATTTTCCTTTTGAATTTATAAGCAACTGGATTAGCTATAAGAATAGCGCTACTTTCTAAAATAGTTTCAATAGCTATTAGGTTATTTGCCTTCAGTGTTTTCCCTGTGGCTACAAGATCAACTATTACATCACTTAAACCAAGAAGTGGTGCAAGTTCTACAGAGCCATATAGCTTAATAATTTCTGCACTTAAACCATTTTTATGAATAAAATCATTTGCAAGCTTAGTAAACTTTGTACCAATTTTACAATTCGGAGGAAGATCTCTAGTGGTTTTATAATTAGAGTCTTTCCTGACAGCTAACACAAGTTTACACTTCCCAAATTTCAAATCTTTTAACCTGATTACATCCGGTAATTGTTCTTCCAACACATCAAGTCCAACAATACCAATATCTGCACTTCCATGCTCTACATAAACACTTACATCACTTGGTCTAACCAATAAACCTTTAACTTTATTCTTCTTATCATAATAAATTAATTCTCTACCACTTTCTCCGGGAGCAAAATCAACTTTAATTTTAGAGAAGTACTTATAACTACCTTCATGCAGGTAGCCTTTAGGAATTGCAATTGTTATATAATCCAAATCTTTCATAGTTGTATTGTTGCTGATTTTCCCTTTCTGTGTAGCATTGCAATTTTATCAAGGGTCTTTTTTATATTTCCTTTACTTTTTACATAGCTTGGGGGTTTAAAAGCAGGGAATTGCTTTCCTTGATTTTCTAAAGCTAGTAATAGATCCTCCAAGCAAAACGAAAATCCAATTGCCGGAAGGTCAAGTCCAAACTTACCAATGAGTTCATCATACCTACCACCACCACCTAATTCCCTACCTAAATAAGGGGTTATGGCTTCAAAATAAATCCCAGAATAATAATCTATATCATTGGTCATACCAAGATCAATTTCTACATGTTTTTCATCAATATCCAGTATCTTCTTAAACGTTGAAATAATTTTGGTAACATTAAATTTCCTTATTTTCCTACTAATTTTTCTTATTTCACTTAAAATTTCTTTCTTGCCTTTAATTTTAATAAGTGCTCTCCAAAATGCTTTTTCTTGTAAAGTTAATCTGGATTTAAGCAAAATATTTTCAAATAAAACCAAATCGTTCTTAGAGAGCGCTTTATATAATTCCCTTGCTACATTCCCGAAACACTTAAAAAGCTCAGACCATAAACAAGCATGATTAGCTAAAACCATATATTTATTAAACCCAAGCTTTTCTAAACTATCCAAAAATATTTTAAGACATTCTAAGTCTGCATTGCCTTCTTTTTTTCCAATGAGTTCAACACCAATTTGAAACAATTCTCTCTCATTAGTCATTTTTCTTGCATGATATCTAAATACTTTTCCAACATAATAAAACCTAAGTGGAAGTTTACTGCCTTGCAATCTTTCAGCAGTTACCCTTGCTATAGGTGTAGTTAAATCAGCACGTAGTGCAAGCAAATTCCCTGTTTCACCAATCAAACTAAGTGCTCTATTGGTTAGCTTAGAACTTGCAATAGTTAAAGAATCTCTGTTAATTAATATAGGCGTTTGTATTGGCTGATAACCCCAAAGCTCATATAAATCTACAAGCTTGTCTTTAACATATTCTTGCTTTACTACCTCATCAGGTAGCCAATCTTTTGAGCCAGCTGGATTTCTAATTAGCTTTTTAACCATAGATCAGTAGTCTATCTTAACGAAGAAAAGTTAGCAATATTCT
>JACOTS010000126.1 GCA_016178265.1 Candidatus Melainabacteria bacterium | reverse complement strand
TATTCCAAAATACATAAATAAAATTTGTTTTTGTCTTTCATTTATCTTTCTTTGATTTATTAACTCATCAATCTTGTTGTTTAATATTTCTCTTAAATCACTTCTGCTTTCTATATAAGATAAAGCAGCTTCTATTTCTTTCTCGGATGTTTGTCTTCTGGTGGTTGTAAGTATCACTAAAACAGGTTAGGTGCTTACATAAGTTGATAAAATTTTTTTAAGGAAACTAAAAAATAATAGTGTAATATTTCAAAGCAAGCTACTCAAGAGGTAAGATTTTATCCGACCCTTTTTTTCAAAGGGGCAAGCTTATTCGGTAAAATCTTAATAGGTTAAGAAGTACAGAATATGTGCACTTTGCAAAACCGGCACATCACTTGTGAGCAAGCCGGTGGTAGGTAGAAACTAAATTTTGCTTACTTCAAAGCTTTAATATTAGAGTTTTTTCATAGATATCACTTATATTTAGACTTACTAATATGTATATTCTATATCCTTTATACTTTATTAATTGAAATCTCTTGTGAATTAGTGTCTAATATTTAGTGTTAGTGCTTTGTGAAAAGGATGGAAAAGCACTACATATAGTATAAAAGCAATATATAAATGCCAGCTATAACAGCTCCAGATATAGGTCATCCTTCAAGGACAACAGGGAGTTTTTTCCTCCCCCGAAATACCAGTGACCATTCAAAAAGTGATGAATTAGATTATAGTAAGTTTTTAGAGGATGGAGTTTTAGAATATAAACCACTTGAGGGTGTATCACTTCCTGGAATTCAGTTTGTAAGGCATAAAAAAGAATCTGAATCAACTTTAGTTTGGGAAAGAAGAGGAAGAATTATTGCAACTGCAAGCTCAGTTGCTTTGAGTATCCTTGCTTCAGCTGGGCTCTTTTATTCAGGTACAAAATTAATTGTTAGTACTTTATTAGGTAATGGAAATGAAGATGAAGCATTTGAAAGTCTTGGGAGTGCTTATACTAAGTCATCTTTAGCAGGTGTACTTACAGGTGTAGCTCATGAAAGCCCAGCATGGGCTCTTGGAAATTTAGGCATGGGTATTTTTAGCAGATATTTGCATAATGTTTCTGGTCTTTCTGGTTTTCTGTTTTCCGATGGTTTAGCATCTATTGGAATGGGACAGGTCAGATATAGAGAAAAGGGAAATGCGTTTACTATTCAAAAATCAATATTTAATAACTCTGCACTTTCATTTCTTAGTTTTTTAAAACCACTTGAACAATCAATTCAAAGTTTTGGAAGGAGATTGATAACGCCTAATGGCTGGAAGCTTTTGACGGAAGCTGAACCCTATGCATTATTTAATACAGCAGGTGGTGGTTTGGTTGCAGCTGGTGGGCTTATGGCTATTATGTCTGCTTTTAAAAATAAAATGTCTGAAAAAGTGCAGTCATTTGCATATTTGCCGGCAAGTTTATTTTCACTAGTTAGTTTAACTGCATTTTTTAGAGATGGTGCAGTGCAAGTAGATAGATCAAATTACATAGGTGGTGGTAAGAAAAAAGAAGAAAATTATACACAACGAGCTGAGGGGTATTTCAAACAAATATCATCCCCATTTTTAGCTATAAGAAATGCTTTGTTTGCAATTAAAGGGCTTGGGTTTGATCCAAGTGGTACTATGCATAATGCTGCAATTGGTATGCAAGCATTTGGTGCAGGATTTGCATTCTTAGGTTTTACAGCTCAATCATTTCTTAAGTTTTTTAAGCCTGAAATGTTCGGTGCTAAATTAAAGCAATATATAGAAGTCATTTTAAATCCAAAAATTGCAGCAAGGGAGTTGAAAAAGCTAATGAGTTTTTTAGGTAAAAGTGATGTGAGGGAAAAGTATGAGAAAAAAGATGAAATGGATAAAATCCTTACTGATGTAGTGCTTGGTGATGAGCATGCGCCTATTTTATCTAGAATTATGGATACAAAAGTTTTTCAAATTTTGTTTGATAAATCACAAGCTGGGTTTCCTGTAATAGGCAGTGAAAAAACTTATCCTAGATTTTACTTGGACAGATTGCTCCATGATTTGCAACATGGTCCTTTTAGCCATGTATTGGATAAAGCTCTTCCCGGATATGATAATGATCATGAGACTATTAAAATGATCCGTGATCCAAATTCTGAAATTCATAAAACTATAGTAAAAGTTTGTAATGAACAAGGGCAAGATGGTAAAAAAGTAATAGAGGATGTTTTATATATTTTAGGTAGATATAGTCCTATGTATAAACTCTTAAGTGGTTGGGGTGCTGATAGAACAGAATATATTAGGCTTTCTGATTTTCCAGTAGTAAATAATGGAAGGGTATTATTCCCAAAATGGACAGAAGAAGATTTGGATCATTATGTTACTACTTTTAGAATGTATAATTCCAATGATGGTGTTAAACGTTTTGGGTTTACCCCAGAAGGTGCACTCTTAGCTTTTTTAATGTGTTCCGATAGGCAGTTATTTAATAGAATGGTTAATGGAAAACCATCAGCATTTGCTACTGATTTAATTGCTTCAATTGCTCTTTCAGAGTGTTCTCCAAGCGATATTATGGGTAAAAATGAAGATCAAGTAGCTGGGCTAATCTTCAAGAAAATTGATGAATTAAAACCTGGTGAATCTACTGTTGTATCTAAGCTCTTTGAAGGAGGAAGAAACTCTTATACATATTATTCAACTTTGCTTGAGGATCCAAGCAATATCAGAGTTGTGGAAAATAATGGTCAGGTTGTTGAGTTCTTAGAGTATATAAATAGAAGAGGAATTGATAATTATTTAAATGAGTTAAATGCTACTAGTCCATGGTTTAGTAAAAATCCCATTACACCGGAAGAATTAAAAAGCAGAATAATTGCTGCAACTACTTTGCATGAAATATATACAAAAGTGAATGTTAGAATACCTTCTGAAAAAGAAAAGCTCCAAAGCGATCAAAAAGAGAATCTGCAGCCAACACTTTAAATAAGCGATAAGCGTTGCAATGTTTATCGTTTACTGCCTAACGCTTAATGTAATTTATAGGTATGGCAATTGTATGAGAACAGATCAAGCAATGATTCCAATTGTCGTCTGTATGTTTAATGTATGAGTTGATCTCTTTATATGTAAGGAAAATGTTTTCAATCTTTGTATTTGAAGAATAGTAATGTATGTTAAAAGGTAACTGTTTACTTACAAAAATATTTATGCGATGATCGAATTAATTCTAAAGCACGCATCATGTTTTCTAGAGAGTATGTCTAAAACCTCTAGTTGAGGGCTTTTACTGCTTATTTAGCTTATGTTGTGCCAGGAATTAAAAAGATTATTTCTGCATGTCAACAGTACTTGAACCAGTTCAAACAATAAAAGTTTCAGGTAATAAGATACCTGAAAAGATATTTGATTTTAAAAATATACCGCAAAGACACTCTAATTATATAAATGCTGAAAAGCTAAAAAACGAAGGAATTGTTGAATATAGAGATCTAAGTGGATATACCGATGATGGTGTACAGGTCTTACAACATAAAATACTTCCTGAATCCAGGCTGAAACTTGAGAGAAATGCAAAAATTGTTGCTACTGCTGGTGCTGTTGGTTTAAACACATTATCTGCACTTGGATTATTTTACTCAGGAGCAAGATTATTCTTTAGCTCCTTTGGTATGGGAGATGTAGATGAGTCATATAGGAGCTTAGGAAAAGCTTATAGTGCGTCTGCTGTTGCAGGGGCTCTTACCGGGGCTGCTCATGAAAGTGGTGAGTGGTCTATTGGCAATATTGGCATGGGATTATTTAGTCAGTATTTAGACAATATGTGGGGGCTTGCCGGATTTTCTGTATCAGAAGGACTTGCTGCTATTGGTATGGGAAAAGTTAGATATAGAGATAACAGAAATGTAAGTGCAGTTAGACATTCTCTATTTAATAATCCTCAGCTTGAAAATTTTAGATTTTTAATGCCTATTGAACAGTCAATAGTAAGTTTTGGGAAAAGATTTGCCTCAATGGATGGGTGGAAAAGGCTTAGAACAGAAGAGCCATATTCTCTTTTTCAATCTGCAGGTGGTGGGTTAATATCTGCAGGTGGAATTCTTGCAGTTGCAAGTTTATTTAAGGAAAAATTGTCTGAAAGAATGCAAAGTATTGGATACCTTCCATATAGTATTTTCTCTATTATGAATCTTATTGCATTTTTTAGAGATGGTGAAATGCAACTTCAACGCTCAACAGATTTTGGAGCCAGGAAAAAAGGTGAATTATATTCAATGCGCTCAGAAGGATATCTGAAAAAAGCAGCAGCACCTGTTCTTGCAATTAACAATGCACTTCTTGCTTTAAAAGGATTAGGACTAGATACGCAAGGCGGGACTATTTATAATATGGCAATGGCAGTTAGGTCATGGGGAGCTGGACTTGCATTTCTTGCATTTAAGTCACAATCACTGCTTAAGTTCTTTAAGCCTGATATGTTTGGACCAAGATATAAAGAAGTATTTAAAATTATGCTTAATCCTTTAAAGTATGGGAAAAAGCTTTTAAAACATTTAGATAAGTTAGAAGCAGAAAGGCCGCCTGAGCATATAAGTGATACATTTGATGCGATTATTTATGATGGCAGTAATAAGCAAAGAGAAATAATACACGCTTTAATTAATACAAAAACCTTTCAATCACTAAGAAGAAAGACACAGATAGGATTACCTACACCTAGCCAACCATTGGAGGGTAATAGAGGTTATTTAGAGAGGTTTAATCACAGCAAAAGGGTATGTGCAATAGGGCTACTTATATATGATGCACTTGTAAAAAATACAACAGATCCAGAACTTAAACAATTTTTACTGGATAACGAGGATGCCTTTAGACTTTCCGGGCTCTTACATGATGTAGGGCACATAGCTAGAAGTCACCTGGCGGAGCAGGCTGTAGAAGGACATGATAATGATGAAAATACAGTTGATATTTTAAAAGATCCTGATTCAGATATACATCAAACGATTGTTAATCATTATGGCAAAGAAAAAGGTGAAAAGATTCTTAAACAAACAAGGGATATTATTGGTAAGTGGAGTCCATTGTTTAAAGCATTTAAAATCGCAGATTATACAGAGTATTTAAGATGTGGTGATTTTAGCTGTACTGAAGGATTCCCGTTATGGAGTGTTGATGAAGTGAAAGCGTATGTTGATCAAATTAGACTATTTAAAAATGGAAAAGGTGAGATTAACACTGGCTTTACTGAAGAAGGGGCATTGACTACATTTGTGAATCTATTTGACAGAAAAGTATATAACGATACTTATAATTTTCATCCTTTAAATAAAGTTGAAGAGATGCCTTATTTATTGGGGTTAGCTGCAGCTGATGTATCTTCAACACAAGCTAAAGAAATGACTGAGCCAGATATGGATAGAGCTGCAATTTCTGGGCTCGATAAATTAAAAGGCTCACAATTTCAATTTAGGGTGAAACATATAACAGGTGGTGAAACTGCATACAGTGGCTATTCCCAAGTTGATCCAGGAAGAAAAATATATGTGGTGTTTGATGATAATAGAAAACCAATGGAAGTAATTGATTATATTGAACAATATGTCAAACCTCAAGATGGAGAGTTCTATAAAGATATGAAAACCAGGATTAATTGTTTAACTATACCTAAAGAAGTAGATTTGACTATTAAGATAGCAGCAAATTAAATTGACGTTATAGTAATATTCCTACAATACACCCTGACACACAAGATACCAGTGCTCCGCATACCATTGCTTTAAATCCAAGTGCTGACAAATCACTTTTTCTTTCAGGTGCCATTTGAGAGAGTCCTCCTACCTGAATTGCAATGCTACTGAAATTTGCAAAGCCGCACAGTATAAATGTAGCAATTGCTTCTCCTTTTGGTGTTAGAGCTTTAAGGTGGGTTAATTTGCTTAGGTCTAAATAAGCTATAAATTCATTGAGTGATATTTTTGTTCCAAATAATGCTGCCACAACACCTGCATCTTCTTTTGGTACTCCTAGTAAATAAATAAAAGGAGTGAATAAATAACCTAATATTGTTTTTAAACTTAACTCTTTGTGTATATTTAAAAGTAGTGTATCAATTAAAGCTATTAAACTAATAAATGCTAAAAGCATTGCAATTATCCCTACGCTTATTTTTACACCACTAAATGCCCCATCTAAAATTGCTTCTACTAAATTTTTTTTTTCTTGCTTATGCTCAATTTTTATATAATCTTTTGTAACGGGTTTTCCATCTTCCGGATAAAATATTTTTGAAATTACAAAACTTCCAGGAGCTGCCATAAAGCTGGCTGCCAGTAAATATTCTGTTTGTACCCCTAGTCCACTGTAAATTGCCATAAGAGAACCTGAAATGCAAGCCATTCCTCCTGTCATTATTGTTAATATTTCTGATTTTGTAAGTTTGGGGAGATATGGCTGAATAACAATTGCAGATTCTACTTGTCCTACAAAGACTACAGCTGAGTTAGCTAGTGCTTCTGCACCACTTACACTAAGTAATTTATTAAAAAACCATGCAAAAAACTTAACTATTACCTGTAAGATTCCAAAATAATAAAGCATTGATACGAGTGCACAAATAAATATAATAGTGGGAATTACTTGAATTGCAAAAATAAATCCGTTGGCCTCACTAATATTTTTGGCAATTAAATCTTCGTTAGCAAGAAATCCAAATACAAACTTACCTCCTTCTTGAGATATTTCAAGAAGTGCTGTAACGCCCCTTGCAATAAATGAAACTAGTTTTCTTCCAAATGGAACCTTTAAAATAAATATACCTGTAAGTATTTGTAATAATAAGCCTACTATAACAAGTCTTAGATTGATTTTTTTTCTGTTATTTGAAAACAAATATGATATTAAAAGGATAAATGCTATTCCCAAGACACCAGTGAACTTTTCAAGAAAATTTAGGTCCAAATAACTAGCTCCTGTTATATATATGTAGACATTTATAGCATATATTAAATAGAAACTAGCAATAAATATAAATAAAAGGAGATAGGAGTTAGGAAATAGGAATCAGAAAAAGCCTAAGACTTTTGTCCGATTTACTCGGCAAAAGTCGTCGAAAGGGAAAAGCGAGTTGAGCATTCGTGCGAAACGAGCGGTATAAATATGATAAATCGCATAACAAGAAAAAAATAGGAATTGAGTTTGACCTAATTGTAATTGGTGGTGGGATTAATGGCTCAGGTATTGCAAGGGATGCTGCTGAAAGAGGCTTGAAAGTTTTACTTCTTGAAAAGGAAGATTATTCTTCAGGTGCTACAAGTGCATCAACCAGATTAATACACGGAGGTTTAAGATATTTAGAGCATTTTGAGTTTTCTCTGGTTAGGGAATCATTATCCGAGAGGGAGTTTTTACTTAAACAGGCTTCTCATTTGGTTAGACCACTTAAGTTTTGCTTTCCTGTTTATAAAACGGACAAAAGAAAATTATGGTACCTAAATATTGGAATGCTTTTCTATGAAATGCTGTCACTTGGAAAGTCTCTTCCTGGATATAAAATAATCTCTCCTAAAAAAGTTCTATGCGAGGAACCTAGTATTAGTGATAAAGATATAAGTGGACTGATTGTATATTACGATGCACAGGTGCAGTTTCCTGAAAGGCTGTGTCTTGAAAATATACTTATGGCAACTAATAAAGGAGCTATAACGTTAAATCATGCAAAAGTAGAATCGTTTCAGATCTCTGAAAATAAAATTGAGTCATTAACTTTTATTGATAAATTAACCAATAATTCATATGCTGTAAAAGCAAAACAATATGTTAATGCATCAGGACCATGGGTTGATACTCTTTGTAAAAACCTACAAGGTAACATAAAAAGAAAAATTGGTGGAACAAAAGGAAGCCATATAATTGTAAGAAAATTTTCATCTGGTTCAAGTAATGCGCTTCTTGCTACTGCTCAAAGTGATGGGAGACCAATCTTTATAATTCCATGGAATAATAATTATTTAATTGGAACAACTGATATTCATTTCGATGGCGATCTAGATAATGTTAAGGTTTCTTATGAAGAAGTAAACTATTTGGTAAGTGAAGCAAACCATGTTCTTAAAAACTATCAAATTACTAAAGATGATATTTTGTTTACTTACTCAGGTGTAAGACCGCTTCCATATGTGGGAAATAAAGCTCCTGCTTCAATTACAAGAAAGCATATAATTTCTGACCATGCAAGTGATGGAATTAACAACATGGTTTCTATTATTGGTGGGAAATTAACAACTTATAGAAGGCTTTCTGAAGAGGTAGTTGATTTAATTATTAGAAAATTAAATATAAAGCATGTTTCATCAAAAACACTTTATGAGCCTTTAATGGGAACACCCAATGAAAATTATGATGACTATAAATTAAAAATTGTAAAAAAACATCTAAATAAGTCAGATTTAGATGCGGATATACTTGAGCATCTTGTATCTATTTATGGTAAAAAATATAAAAAAATATTGGATTTAGTCTCTCAAAATCCTGATATGGGAAAGCTTATTAGCTCTAGTTCACTGGATATTCAGGCACAGATATATTATGCACTTGAATTTGAACAGGCTTATACAATAACTGATTTATTTAGAAGAATCTCATTAGGCTTATCGTCTGGACTTGGAGAAGATGCTGTACCGCTTGTTTCCGATATGCTTGCAAAGTATTATGAATTGTCACAAGAAGAAATTAATAAGCAGGTAGAAGATTATATTGAGGGGAAAGGATTAAGGGTTAAGGATTAAAGGTTACTGCTTACTTGTGTTTTTGTATTAAGTCTTCGTATGTTTCTCTTGCAATTATAATTTCTGATTTTCCTTTGCTTACTAGTACACATGCTGGTCTTGGAACCATGTTGTAATTTGATGCCATGCTGTAGTTATATGCTCCTGTTCCAAGTACAGCAATAATATCACCAGGATTTAATTTTGGCAGTTTAATATCTTTTATTAAGATATCACCACTTTCACAATATCTACCTGCAAGAGTTACTAGTTCTTCATCTTTTTCATTTATTTTATTTGCAGCTACTGCATGATATTTTGCTTGATAGGTTATAGGTCTTGGGTTATCTGCCATACCTCCATCAACAGCAATATATTTTCTTCCGTTTGGTACTTGTTTGCTGCTGCCAACAGAATATAGTGTAATTCCGCTGTTTGCAATTAAGCTTCTACCGGGTTCACAAATTAATTTTGGCTCTTCTAAATCGAATTCTTTACATTTTAGTTTGATTGTTTTGGCTACCTTTTCTATCCAATCAAAAATTTTAAATGGATCATCTTCATTTGTATAGGAAATTCCAATTCCACCGCCAATATTTAACTCAGTAAAAGTGAAATTGAATTTAGATTTTGCGTATTTAAATTCATCTAATAATATTGATATGGTGTCTGTAAATGAGTTTATTTCAAAGATTTGTGATCCAATATGAGCGTGAAATCCTTTAAGAGAAATATTTTGTAGTTTGTTTTTAATTAATGACAATAATGTGTCTCTTTCATCAAGATCAAATCCAAATTTACTGTCTAGATGTCCTGTTTTAATATATTCATGTGTATGGCATTCTATTCCAGGGGTTAATCTTATTAATATATTTGTTTTTTGATTGTATTTTTGGGATAGTTCATTAATCAAAGTTAATTCATGATAGTTATCAACTACAATTCTTCCAATTTTATTTTTAATTGCAAGTTCTAATTCATCTTTTTGTTTGTTATTGCCGTGAAAAAAAATATTTTCTTTGTTAAAATTTGTTTTTAATGCTAAATATAGCTCACCACCAGATACTACATCCAAACCAAGTCCCAATTCGTTTGCAATGGAAAAAATAGCTTTATTTGCAAATGCTTTGCCTGCATAAAGTATAAGTGAGTTCTTGTATAAAGAGTCAAAGCCAGTTAAATATTCGTTGCACTTAGATGCAAATGTTTCTTTATCTATAACATATAATGGTGTTCCATATTGCTTTGCAAGTTCTATAGTATTACAACCACCAACCATTAGCTCGCCTTTTTTGCTTACCTCTGATGTTATTGGAAAAATATTTTTATGATCTTTTATGTATGTATTAGTAGGCATAATGCTTTGTACATTGTACACCGTACCTCGTGCATTTATGTTTCTATCTACCACCGGCTCGCTTACGAATAAGCTTCGCCGGTTTTGCAAAGTGCATCTATTTAGTACCTCTTCTACCACAATCAAGATTTTATCGAGTAAATCGAATAAAATCTTACTTTCTTATATAGCTAGTTTCAGGAAATTACACTAGCTAGGCAGTAACACATTGATTATATCGGACCAGTGTCTTTTGTGTAATCACCTACAATCCAAATATTTGCATCCGAAATATTATTTAAGATTTCTTTTATAGTGCTTTTGTAAAATAACTTTTTTACCCCTTTTTTCCTTGATTCTCCCAGTATAACGTAATCTGCTTTTATTCTTTTATGGGTATTTATGATTTCTTCTACAGTCTTTTTCCCTTCAATTAACCTGAAATCCCCACCTAGCTCAACAATTAATTCTTCTAATTCTATAATTGATAATTTTCTTTCTTCTAGCAGTTTGCTTGTATCTTTTACTATATGTAAAACTATAAACTCACCTTGCAGCCTATGAGATATTCTGGCTGATTTTCTAATTAACCTTAGAGTATCTTCGTTGATATCAATGACACTTAATACTTTCGTTAATTTTTCTTTTGGATATATTTCATGCTCAACGTTTTCTGCAACTTCTCTAAGAGATAATTCTCTAAGAGCTATTAAATTTTTCTTTTGAAAAAAGTGTGTTAAGGCAGTTTCTATTTTATCAACAGTGTATACCTTGCCTTCTTTTACTCTTTCTTGGAGGGCTTCCGGGCTAATATCAACAAGAACAATGTCATTTGCATGAGATATAATCCAATCTGGAACAGTTTCACGAACCTTAATTCCGCTAAATTGTTCTACAATATCGTTTAAGCTTTCTATATGTTGAATATTGACTGTAGTTGATACATTAATGCCAGCTCTGAGTAGGTATTGTACATCTTGATATCTTTTATTGTTAATAGCTCCTGGTACATTACTGTGCGCTAATTCATCCACATAAATTGTTTCTGGTTTTCTAAGAATAGCTCCTTCTAGATCAAACTCTTGTAGATATTTTCCTTGATGTTTAATAAGTTTTGGAGAAAGAAGAGGTAATCCCTCCATTAACTTTGCAGTTGCTTCTCTTCCATGTGGTTCAATAATACCAAGTAAAATATCCTTACCTTCTTTATGTGAATTTTTAGCTTCTTGTAGCATTTTATAGGTTTTACCAACACCTGGAGCCATACCTATGTATATTTTTAGTTTACCTAGATTAATATCTTCATTTGTGATTTTTTCTTCACTACTGGTTTTACTTTCTGTAGATTGAATTGGAAGACTTGGTAATGTTTCTTTGCTACCAACTATTAAGATGTCTATGTTGTGTGTGTTGTTTAGGATTTTAAATGCAATTGTTCCCCAAAGAAGGTCTCTAAATTTTGATTTTTTAGTATACCCCATAATTAACAAGGTGATTCTGTTTAACTTAATCAAATGTATCAGTTCATTAGCAATGCTTTCCTTCGGATCTTTAATTAAAAAAAAATTTCCTTTAATCTTTCTTGTTGCTTCTCTAAGTTCATTGATATGTTTTGCTTTTTCGTCTTTGCTGTTTATTATGCATACAACATCTATGCTTGCGTGTGTAAATTTAGCAATTTCTTTTGCATGGTCAATTAATTTAAGTGATTTTTCTTCAAGGCTTGCTGCAACTAAAATTCTTTCTCTAATTTTTGCTTTTAAATTTTCGCTTATAACTTGTGTATCAACCCTTTCTGCCATATAATTTAGTGCCAAATCCCTTAATATTAGTAAATTGTTTCTTTTGAAAAAGTTTTTTAAAGCATGTTTTAATTGAGTCTCTGTATAAATTTTCTTTTCTTCAAGCCTCTTGTACAGCTCATCAATCGCCATATCTACAACGATAACTTCATTAACTTGGTTTATAATCCAATCTGGCACAGTTTCGTTAATTTTTACGCCAATATTTTTTTCTACAATTGGTGCAATACTTTCAATTTGATGAACATTGAGTGTTGTTAAAACACTAATTCCTTTTTTTAATAATTCTTGTACGTCTTCATAGCGCTTTTTATTTAGTGAGCCTGGTATGTTATTGTGTGCTAATTCATCGATTACTACACAGGCAGGTTTCTATCTTGTGTTTCTAGATATCCGATTACAATATCAACACCTGTTTTTTTTATCTCTAGGGCATCTTCAAGCATCCTGTAGGTCTTGCCTACGCCTGGTGCCATGCCAAGATAAATCTTGTGCCTTCCGAAAGAAGATTTAACTATTTGTTTTAATATTTCATCCGGATTAAGTCTATCTGGCATTTATTTCATCCAACTTTATATTTAATTCAAGTACGTTAATTATTTTATCCCCCAAAAGTCCCAATATTCTTGATTTTGCAGTTGCTTCAACTAGTGCATTTACTTTTTCTGTGCTTAAGTTTCTGGCTCTAGCAACTCTTTCAACTTGTGCCAATGTTCCATTTAATGTGATATGCGGATCTAATCCAGATGCTGATTCAGTAACAATGTTTAGATCTTTTATTTTGTAATTTAGTTTTGAATGATTTAGTTGTACTAGTAATTCGCCTCTTTTTGAATAAAACGAGAAATTTGAATTTCCTGAAATGTTATTTTGATAATTTATTGCTGATGCTCTATTATGAAAATATTTATTTGATGAAAATTGTTGACCAATATGTTTTAAACCTATGGTTGTATCATTTAATTTAATAAAACTTCCATTTGCATTATTATGCAAAAGTATATTGCTAATTAGTATTGAACAACTTAAATATAGGACAAGAAGAAAACTCAATATTAGGCATATTTTAAGAATTCTCATTTAAAAAATTCCTCCAAGCAAAAGATTAATTACTTTCATACCTACGAAGGGTGCAATTATTCCTCCAATTCCAAAAATAATTAAGTTCCTTTCTAATAACCTATTTGGTGATAGGTCTTTTATGTTTATCCCTTTTAGTGCAATTGGAGTCATTGCTGGAATTATTAATGTGTTGAATATTATTGCTGAGAGTATTGCTGGATAGCCGGGCTCTAAGTGCATAAAGTTCAATCTTTCAATGCCTGCAATAGGAAATATTGTAGGAAGTAAGGCGAAATATTTTGTTATATCATTAATAATTGAAAATGTAGTTATAGCACCTCTTGTAGTTAACAGCTGTCTGCCTATTTTAACTATATTTATAATTTTTGTTGGATCAGAATCTAAATCGATCATGTTTGCAGCTTCTTTAGCTGCAACTGTTCCATTGTTCATGGCAAGTCCAATGTCTGCCTGAGCAAGTGCAGGAGCATCATTGGTGCCATCTCCTATCATTGCAACCATCATTCCTTTGTTTTGATATTCTCTAATTAAATGAATTTTATCCTCTGGTTTAGCTTGCGAAATAAAATCATAAATTCCAAGTTCAGCTGCAATTGCTCTTGCAGTTGTGTTTGTATCTCCGGTACACATTACAGTTTCAATTCCAAGTGTACTTAATTCTTTGAATTTTCCTTTCATATTTGATTTAATCAAATCCTTTAAATGAATTACGCCAATAATTTCATTGTTTTTAGCTATAAGTAATGGGGTACTGCCTTCTTTTGCTATATGTTCTACAATTTGATTTGTTTCAGGCCATATTGTCCCGTTTTTAGTTTGAACATATTTAATAATTGCTTCAGGCGAACCTTTTCTTAAGGATTTGCCACTTTCTAGATCAATTCCACTCATTCTTGTATGGGCACTAAATTCATGAGGGATGCCTTTGATTGATTTATGATCAATGTTTATGCCATGTCTTTTAGCAAGAGTTAATATTGATTTTCCTTCGGGAGTATGATCGAATATACTGGCAAGATATGCTATCCTTGCAATTTCATTTAGTGAATTATCTCCTACTGGAATAAATTCAATTGCCATTCTGTTTCCATGGGTCAATGTTCCTGTTTTGTCTAAAAATAAAATATTAATATCTCCAGAACTTTCAATAGATTTTTTTGAGATTGCAAGCACATTTAGTGCATTTGCCTTTTCAAAACCAGAGATTGTTATTGGAGTAAATAATCCGCCTATGGTAGTAGGGATAAGGCATACTAAAAGTGCAATTAAGTAAGTAGCTTCAATATGAATATCTAAGTAATTCATTAAAACTGCAAGCATAAATATTGCCAGTAGAAATGATATGGTTGAGGATGTTAAAAGAACATTTAAACTAATTTCATTAGGAGTTTTGTGTCTTTCAATTCCTTCAGCTATGTTAACCATTTGATCTAAATATGTTTCACCTTGTTCGGAAGTTATTTTAATTAACAGTGAGTCAGTTAATACCCTTGTACCACCTGTAACAGTGCTTGCTGTGTCTGATCCTGCTTCTTTTAAAACCGGTGAAGACTCACCGGTAATAGCTGATTCATCTACGGTTGCCATTCCTTCAACTATTTCACCATCAAGCGGGATTAGGTCTCCTTCTTGTACCCTAATTAGATCGCCTCTGACTAGTTGAGAAGAAAAAACATATTCTATATATCCGTCAGGCTTAAATCTTTTTACCTCAATATCACCACGAATTAATCTTAGACTTTCAACTTGTGCTTTTCCTATTTGTTTAGCTAAGTTTTCAGCAAAGTTAGCAAAAAATAATGTGAGAAATAAAAAAATAGTAATTATTAAGTTGCTTGTTTTATTTAATTCTGATAAACCAAAAACGTTTGGATCTATTGTTAAAAAAATCATTATAATAAAACAAATTTCAACAACAAACATTATTGGATTTTTAATCATTACAAAAGGATTTAATTGCTTCAGAGAGTCAATAGTTGCATTCTGAATGATTTTTGCTCTTGTAGTAATAGTTTTGTTGTCTTTGATTTTTGCCATAATTATCCTTTTGCCAGCACCTCACTAATTGGTCCAAGAACAATAAAAGGAAAATAAGTTAAGAGTGTTAAGGAAACAGTCATAAATAAATATAAGAAACTAAATAAGATAGTATCTGTTTTGAATATCTCATGACTTTTTAAACGTGTTTTTTTATTTGCTAAACCTGAAGCTATTCCGCAAGAAAGAGTAATAGGTCCAAACCATCCTAAAAGCATTGTTGCTCCTAATGTGTAGTTTAAAATTGGTATATTATCGGTTAATCCTTCTAGTCCGGAACCGTTATTTGATGCTGCTGATAAGAACTCATAAAGAATTCTTGTGTAGTAATGGATATGATCATGGAATGATATAAATGATAAATGTTGTATATTAATAGTAAGTGGGATTAATATTGATATAACTAATGGATTTAATAGCAAAATAAGTGAGCTTAGAATAATTTCTCTTTTTTCTATTTTTCTTCCAAACATTTCAGGTGATTTACCAGTCATAAAACCAATAAAGATTGCTGTGTAAATAAAATAATTTAATGCATAAATAGGGCCTAAACCTTGTCCGCCAAGAATTCCTTGATCAGCTAAATTGAAAATCATCATCCCTATAGATATTGGGTGATATCCATCTAGTGCTGAATTAGTTGCGCCACTTACATTTGAGGCAAGTATTGAGTATATTGATGAAGTAATGATACCAAATCTGGTTTCTTTTCCCATCCAGTTTGGGAAGTCAGTGCCTAAAATAGCATTATGCATAGGGTTGCCTCTTAATTCAAGCATGCATGATAAAACAACCTCAAATATTATTATTGAAAACAATGCTAATAAAAGGACCATTGATTGTCTGTTATTGTTTAAGCAAAATCCTAATGTGAATATAAGTGCTACTGGAATTACTGTCATAAAAACTATGTGTAGTAAATTAGTTAAATATGTTGGATTGCTAAATGGGTGTGAAGCATTTGAGCTGTAAATAGAACCACCTTGTTGTCCAAATAATATTATTGCTTCAAGGGCTGCTATTGGACCTATTGTTAGGGTTTCTTTTGCACTTTCCAGTGTTTCATATGAAATTAATTTCGGAATAGTATTGGGCATTCCAAGTAGTACAAATAATATGGAAATTAAAAAACAAATAGGGAAAACAATTCTAATAAATGACTTGATAAAATCAACATAGAAATTGCCAATTATACCTTTTGTAATGGCTCTGATAAACATAATTGAAATTGAAATTCCTGTTCCGCTTGAAATAAGCATAAGAAATGGAATAATAAAAAACCTTGTTATCATGGGTAAATCAATATCAGCATTTAGGTGTTCTTGATCTGTGTTTGTAAGATATGAGCATGTAAGATGAAATATTGATGAAATATCGATAGGTTTTTGTAAAGTAAAACAGTGTGAGGTGATTTGAATTGTTGCAATAAAAAATATAATTGTACCAATAATTAAATTTAGTAATAAAAGAGTCCCAAGATATTGTCTACCGGTCATTTCTTCTTCTGGGTTTATGCTGCACACCCTAAATATAAAACCTTCAATTTTTTCGAATATTTTTTCAGGATATGTTTTTTTGGAATTTTCTATTTGTTTGTTATAAACAAAAGATCTGGATATGGTAATGCCAATTAAAAATCCAAAAGGAATTAATAAAGTAAAAATTAATATTAAATTTAGTCCTATTTCCAGCACTTATAAAAATCTTTCAGGAAAAAGCATGGCTAAAAATAAATAAATTAAAAGTAAAATCATTGTGAAAGCTAATACCAAAATCGGTATGCTCAGTTCAATGTGTTTACTTATAAGCCAGGCTTCCATTCTTGTTTACACGATACTTATAACAAATACTAATTCTAATTGCATGAATTGTTTGATTTTATAAAGCCTATGGTTCTAAATGTTAAAAATGTAGTGATTTATGCTACTCAATTCTATTAAGTATTGAAAATGTTTTATATTCTCCAATTTGAATATCGTTTTTGTATTGCTTTACAAGGCTTTCCGTATGTATTTTATTTTGTTCTTTTAATGTCATGTGGTCTATAAGAATTGCTTTCCAGTTGTTTGATTGATCAAGATTTAATTCTGTATTTCTTTCTGTTAGTGCTTCACTCTTACTAAGTGGTTTAATCACACCTTCACTCTTGGAC
>JACOTS010000163.1 GCA_016178265.1 Candidatus Melainabacteria bacterium | reverse complement strand
TACAGGGAAAAGGGGGCCTGACAACTTTTTTATTTTTCTATGTTCTGTTGGCACAATTATCTTTTCAACTTTACTCTTACTTCATCTGAGAAACAAATATTTTATAAACACCAAAGATTGGATGATTATTGTAGCCATTTTTGTAATAGGATTTGGAAACATTTCACCACATCTTCTTAGAATGGCTTCTCTTCACAGTGCCAATATTTCATGTGCATGTTTCCTTTTAACAGGAGGAATATATTTTTATTGTAATGCCTTTTCAGAAACAAAGAAAAGATTGTTAATGTTATCTTTAGGAAGTTTATTCATAACATTAGCAATAGGAACCAGAATTCACTATATGCTTGTTTTACCAATAATAATATTCTTGATAATCCGGGAAATAAACAATCTTAACAAAGACACAATTTGGAAAACTAAAGCTATAAGGATATTAATGATTCCAATTATAGTTGGCTCAATCTTTTACATGACTTACAACTATCTTAGATTTAACAATCCTTTTGAAACTGGAAGAAGATATCAATTGGTTCACAGTCAGCATCGAGAGGCAAGAAAAACGCCTCCAAAATTAATGGGAATAAAACCAGAGAGATGTCCTAAAGGTATGTATGTAATATTCTTATGCCCACCAAAATTTAATTCAACCTTTCCTTTTGTTCACTTACACTTGGATTGGCAGGCAAATTTAAAAGGTGTTTATCCAAGTTATGCACCTCTTGAAGAAACCGCAGGGATTTTTTTTGCAACCCCGTTTACTATTCTTTTAGTTTTATATCCCATTATATTCATTCTTTGTAAGTTTTTAAAACATAATAATCCCTTAACCATTGCAAAAGAAAACACATTTCCATATTACGAATTTATACTTGTTATGTCTCCAGCAATTTTATTTTCATTATTGCTATGTTTACTAAGTGGTGTAGCATTTAGATATCAAGGAGATTATGCAACATTTTTAATTCTAGGCACTTGTGTGATATGGTTCTTTTATGACAATGTATTTTCTAATCAAATATTACTTAGAAGAATTATGAATACACTAACAATATTTCTAGCATTCTTAAGTATTATTTTTGGAACAGCTTTTTATATCGATCAACGCAACGATCACTTCTATATAGCAAATCCAAAATTATATGAAAAATTGGAGCGGCTTGCATTACCTATCTCACAAGCAATAGAATTTATAGAGAGACTATTTATCAAATCTAATGAGCTTAAAATTCTAACTTCAAATAATGAATATTTCAGCCCACTCTCTCCTCAAAAAGGACAATTATTAGTGAGGGACAATAGAGATACTATACTGTGGTTTAGCGGAAAGCTATGGCATGTGCTTAGAGATCGGAACAATAAATATAGTAAATCGGCTGATTATACAATGGAAGTAACTTTTACCAGATCTTTTCAAGGGGAAATTGAGCCACTTTTGAGTTTGGGAATACCAGAAAAAGCAGATATTTTCTACGTAAAATATATCTCAAACAGAAAAGCAATTTTTGGAATAGATCATTGGAATCACGCACCAATAGAGAGTCGCCCGGTTTATATAAAGAAAGATAAAAAATACAAAATAGAGCTCAATTGCACCAATAATAAAAAGAAGGCAACTTTTATTTCTATAGACAATCAGAGAATATTAACTACAGATGTTGAATGTTATCCTTCAGATGATTTAGATATAAAAATAGGAATCAATGATAAAGGAGGAACGATTTGTGGCTACCAATTCTCTGGGGATATAAATAAAGTAGAGAGATTAGGATTATTTGAGTAAAAGAGTATTTGTATCTATTTTTGAAACCACCACCCTAAATTTATCTCCGAAACC
>JACOTS010000162.1 GCA_016178265.1 Candidatus Melainabacteria bacterium | reverse complement strand
TGCTGAGTTATTTTTCTTGCAATATACAATATTACTTTCTAACAAGTGGCGCGTCAGGCAAGGTGTGTTTTTTGAGCTTTCCGCAGCGTAGCGAGGACCTGAAGCTCAAAAAATATACCTTGCCGGTGAAACAGCCACTTGTTAAATAGCTGATAACACAACTAAAATTACTATCTTTTGCAAGAAAAATGTCTAATTTTTCCATCGAATGATTTTTGAGATGAGTTCTTTCGCGCGAACGCTCAACTCGCTTTTCTCTCCAGACGCTTTTTGGTAAGTGAATTACACAAAAAGCTTATCCGCCAAGTACAGGATTGCAAACAATCTAGAACAGTAAGGTAACTTAATTAGGCAGCATAGCACCAGCTGTATTCCAGAAATTTCTACCTGTATTCTTATTAACCAGCTGAGCTACATCTTCCCGAGCCATTGCCCCTAAAGTCAAGTCTTCACTAAGCACATCATAACCAACTAAGTTAATCAGTGAATCCAAAAACTGTGTTCGCTCCACATCTGAAAAAACAGAGGTCTCCATTTGAGAAAATATTTTGCCAAAGACTTCTTGTACTGCAGGCGGCGAAGAGCGATCTTTTTTGTGTCCTTCATAATCTGCTAATAGTCGTGGGTGTCTTGCAAGTATCTTGTCATTAAAGTCATAAGGTGCAGTGTTAACTATATGAGTTGCACGTTGAACCCTATTTTCATGATTGTTACCACTTTTAACCATATTATCTAACCAATGAAAAAATTCCCCTATGTACACATCATTAAAAACCCCAGTTCTAACTACATTAGCTACATTAACTGCATGATGAGCAGCAACTGCCCTTGCAATAGTAAGTGACATAACCCCTCCTTTTTTCTTATATACTTAATAAGAAGAATGTTAACTGCTTGTAAGGATAAGGTCAAGAAAATAAATCTAATTATGTAGATTGTATGGGCAAGGTAAATATTCTGTATGATTTAATTGGTTTTTCTTATTTTTTTTACTTCGTCATCCTTTTCGACAATACGATCTAATCTTCTTCTAACAGGTTTCAATACCCAAAGCAAAATAAGTGCCATAAGAGTTATTACGAAAGCAAGCACAAACATCCCTGTCCCACATGCAACACCAATTGATGCAGCAACCCACAGTGCAGCAGCAGTTGTAAGTCCTTTAGTTACATGGCCTCTATGAAGTATTGCACCTGCTCCAAGAAAACCAACACCAGTTACTATTTGTGCTGCAACACGTGAAGTATCAACCTGTTCAAACCCATAGATAGAAACAAGTGTAAATCCAGTAGAACCAACACATACAAGAGCTAATGTTCTAAACCCTACTGTTTTATGAGATATTCCTCTTTCTAAACCAATAAAGATACCAAGAAGGAAAGAAATAAGAACCCTAATAATAATTGTTTGTGCAATATTTAAATCTGTTGTAAATGTTTCCAATGATTGAAGCCTTTGCAAAATTATATACCCATATACAATACTTTTAGTTACCCTTCTAGGATATTGAATGAAAAAGCTGGTATTATCTACAACTTAATGACTAACTTTTCTAAGCGCCTCAAGGATAATTTTTTTTGCAAAATCCTGCTTATAACACTCGCTTGCCTCCACAATATTGGCAGGACACGTAACGTTTATTTCAATTAAATACTTTCCAATTAGATCAACGCCTGTTAAGAATAATCCATCACGTTTGAGATAAGGCTTAAGCTTATTGCAAACATATAAGTCTCTTTTTGAGAGTTTAAGTTTTTTATATTTCGCCCCTCTACTTATATGAGCACGAAATTCTCCTTTTTTAGGGATTCGAAGTATAGCACCAAGTATTTTTCCATCCAACAATAATATTCTCTTGTCACCTTGCT
Organism: Candidatus Melainabacteria bacterium; assembly: GCA_016178265.1. GTDB lineage: Bacteria > Cyanobacteriota > Vampirovibrionia > 2-02-FULL-35-15 > 2-02-FULL-35-15 > JACOTS01. Next base: position 14,688 of record JACOTS010000162.1, on the reverse strand, counting down.
TCACTACAGACAAATATTTTTGTGCCATTAGAATTGAATATTTTTTTATAGCATCTGTAATCAGCTTAGATACATTTTCATCTTTTAATTTCAGGTGCTCTACCCCAATTCCACCTTTATAAAATAATGGCTTAATAACTATATCCTTATACTTTTGCAAGAACTGTAGTATTTCTTTTTTATCAGAAGAGACTAAGGTAGGCGGCATTAGTTCAGGAAAATTACAAGCATAAAGTTTTTCATTAGCTCTTAATACACCATGAGGATCATTTAAGATAAGTGTTTTACATGAAGCTAAAGACAGTATGTAACTAAGTATCAGATAGGATTGATCAAAAGGAGGATCTTTCCTTAAAAAAATAACATCCAAAGTATCCAGAAGATATTCCTTTCTACTTAATACTTTAAGATAATTTCTTGATCCTCTATGAACAAAAACCTCATCAAACATTCCATAAACTTTTCCTTGTTTGATTTTCAAATCATTGGAGCTTGCAAGAAGCAAAACACCTCTTGTATTCTTTTTGTTAAGCAATTCTTGCGAAGCAAGCATGAGTCCAAAGGTTGCATTATGATGTATTCCAAAACTATTAAGAGTCTTAATATCATCTGCAATAAATGCAACTTTTAATTTATTTTTGTAAAATTTTCTTTTAACTTTTTTAAATCTTTTAACATCTGACACTGGCATCAATCTCCAAAACCGAATAATTTATGATTTATTTATATTCTCACGCGCTTTTTATTTGTATAATCACATGTAAAGCCGCATAACAAACCAATCATAACAAAGTATGAAATTCAGGTACAAGAATCAATACTTATAGAGTTAAATCAATAAAATATAACAATGATATTAAAGAGTCAGTACACAAATAAAAATTAAGGAGTCAAATGGGTTTAAAAGATTTTTTCAAAAATAGACGCTTAAAAAAAGTTAAGCTAAAAAAGCCTCCTATTAGCTATAACGGTCAAGGACACGATCTAAAGCAAGCACCTAAAATTAGTGACGATGAATTGTGTGCGTTATGGGTGAAATGTCAGGGCTGTAATGAACTTCTATATCTAAGCACCCTCAAAAAGAACAATAGCATCTGTAAACATTGTGACTTTCATCATAGACTATCAGCAGAAGAAAGAATTGAGTTAATAACAGATTATGGAACATTTCTATCAATTAATGACAACATAATACCTGATGATCCTTTAAAGTTTACCGATGTAAAGCCTTACAAGAAACGTTTAGAAGATGCACAAAAGACTACAAAAACAAAAGAAGCAATAGTTACAGGAATTGGAAATATAAACGGTTATATAGCAGGGGTAGCTTCAATGGAATTCCAATTTATCGGGGGCAGCATGGGCTCTGTAGTAGGAGAAAAATTAACAAGACTTGTAGAAGTAGCAATTAAAAAAAGGTTACCTCTAATAATAGTTAGTAGCTCCGGTGGCGCTAGAATGCATGAAGGAATTTTAAGTTTAATGCAAATGGCTAAAACATCTTCAGCATTAAAGGATTTTCACGAAGCAAATCTTCTATATATCTCTATATTAACTGAGCCTACTTTTGGTGGAGTAACAGCAAGCTTTGCAATGCTAGGAGACATTATTATTGCAGAACCTAGAGCCAGAATAGGATTTGCTGGAAGAAGAGTAATCGAAGAAACTATAAGACAAAAATTACCAAAAGAATTTCAAACCGCCGAATACTTATTGGAAAATGGTCAAATTGACATGATAGTACACAGAAATGGACTTAAAAACACTCTTTCTGATCTTTTGAGGCTACATCTAACCAATCACAACAATGCAACATCAAAAGATGTATTTAAACAAATATCAAAGGAACATCTATTAATTAAAATCTAAATTGAGGCAAATTATGAAACAAGAAACTGTACTCTTAGACTTTGAAAAACCATTATTCAATATTTCCAAGCAAATTCACGAGCTTGAAAAACAAGTTGAACATAATGGAAATAAAAATATTATTGAGAATTTAAAAGAACAATATGAAAGTGTCAAGAATCAAATATATAAAAACTTAACCCCTTTAGACAAAGTTAAGATTTCAAGACATGCACAAAGACCTCATCCATTAGACTATATAAAACTAATGAGTAATACCTGGTATGAGCTACATGGAGACAGATCCGGGAAAGATGACAGAGCTATTGTTGGTGGAATTATAGAAATAGAAGGCATTGCTGTAATGATCATCGGAACACAAAAAGGCACAAATATGAAAGAAAATCAAAAAAGAAACTTTGGCATGCCATCCCCTGAAGGCTATAAAAAAGCTTTAAGACTTTTTTACCATGCTGAAAAATTCAACATGCCAATAATAACTTTAATTGATACACCAGGCGCATATCCTGGTTTAGAAGCAGAATCGCATAATCAAAGTTTGGCAATTGCAATGAATTTAAGGGAATTAGCAGGACTTAAAGTACCTGTTATTTCTGTTGTAACAGGTGAAGGCGGCTCTGGTGGAGCACTTGCAATAGGCGTTGCAAATAAAATACTGATGCTTGAGCACTCTATATATTCTGTCATCTCACCAGAGGGTTGTGCAGCAATATTATGGAGAACAAAAGACAAAGCTTCTGATGCAGCAAGTTCACTAAAAATAACCGCAGAAGATTTATATAATCTAGGAATTGTAGATGAAGTGATTCCTGAGCCATTTGGTGGAGCACATTACAATCCTGAGGAAGCTAGTAAAAATTTACTAAATGCCATTAAAAAATATTTAAAAGAACTACAAAAATTATCACCTGAACAAATAAGAAAACAAAGACAAGAAAAATTCAGGCAAATGGGCAGATTTATTGAAGCATAAGTCTTATATTCTTAATCAAGACTAACTACTGTCATTCTGGGCTTGACACAAAATCTAGAATTGGCAGAAAGCGTCATCTAAACTATCTAGATTCCTGCTTTCGCAAGAATGACGTTATCAATGTGTAATCCCATCCGGGTCTGTAAAGAGTTCAAGGATGACAAACGACGCGGGTCCTGTCACCTCTGGGGTCCTCTTCAAAAACTTCGTTCCTCAGTTTTTGACTCCTACCCCACCGGTGCCACCCGCTTTATCCTTGAATTTCTGACACATCCATCCCATCCTTATAAGCTAAAATAAAGTTATGCTAAAAGGTAAAACAGCTCTTGTAACAGGTGCATCACAAGGTATTGGCAAGGCAATAATTCAAGCCCTTGCTAATGAAGGATGTAATGTTATTTTGCATTATTTTCAGGGTTCTAAAAACATAAAAAAACTTATTAAAGAATTAGAAAAGTACAACGTGACAGTCAGTGCATATTCAGTTGATCTAACGAAAGTTAAAGAAGTCAAAAAACTTTTTAACAAAATTTCAAAAAATAATAAAAGCTTAGACATCCTAGTAAATAATGTAGGTAATTATCTTAAAAAGCCACTTGAAAAATTAACAATCTCTGAGTGGCATGAGATTATTGATAGCAATTTACATCTAACTTTTTATTGCACATATTATGCTTTGCCATTACTTAGAAAAAGTAAACACGGAAGAATTATAAATATTGGTTTTGCATCTACTGGTCAAATAGTTGCTAAACCAAATATTCTACCCTATCAAATTGCAAAAACTGGTATTTTACTTATGACCAAGGCTCTTGCCAAAGCAGAAGCAAGAAATAAAGTGTTAGTAAATATGATCTCTCCTGGTGTTATGGAAAACAGTATTCACCTTCCTAAAAAAGAAATCCCACTTAAGAGAAGTGGAAAGCTTTCAGGATTGGCAGAACTTGTAGTACAAACTATTAACAGTGATTACACCACTGGAGCACACATAGAATATGCCGGAGGTTTTAATTTATAGATAAAACCTACGCAAAAGTTGCAATTGATCTTCCTCTTTCAGTAGAGCAAAATGATTATTATTATTCAATTCCTGATGAACTTAAAAATGAAGTGAAAAAAGGATCTGCTGTGCATATTCCATTTGGCAGACAAGAATTAAACGGCTATGTAATAGGAATTACAAATGAAGATGCGGTTAAACAATCCATAGATCCAACAAAGAAAATAACATACAAATCAATTTATGGTTTAACCTATAAAAAACCAATCTGGGATGAAAACTTTTTAAAGCTAGCAGAGTGGATTAGCAAGTACTATCAAACCAATACAGGAACTATCTTAGCAGCCTCTGTAAGTTCTGATATTTTTGATCACTTATTACATGAGGTAGAGCTTCTTAAACCAGATATAAATATGAATGATTTTAATAGAGAACAAAGATTCATTCTCGAAAAACTAATGCAAGGGAAAAAACAATCTTTAAGTTACAAATATCTATTCCAAAAATCCAAAATAAACAAACATAAATTTTATCAAGTATTAAATCAATTAAAAGCAAAAAACGTAATAGCCATTAAAACAAAACTTAAAACAGGTGCATCATGGAAGCATAACAAACAATTACCTCAATCTCGCATATTAAGTCAAACAACTAACCAGCCCATAACCTTAAACAAAGAACAAAAACTGGCATATGAAACCATTAAAAGTTCAACTGATACTTCACAAAATAAAACAAAAACCTTCCTGCTACATGGTGTAACAGGTTCAGGAAAGACAGAAATCTATTTAAACTTAATCAACGATGCATTACAAGCAGGTAAGTCAGCTATTTATTTAGTACCAGAAATATACCTAATACCTCAAACACTGCAAAGGTTACAAATGAGATTTCCAAACACAAATATTATTTTATGGCATAGCCACTTAACTAAAAATGAGCGGCTTGCAAACTGGGAGATAATTCAAAACAAAGAGAACAAAGAAGGAATTATTATTCTAGGGGCAAGATCCGCAATACTTGCTCCTATAAGTAATACTGGAATAATAGTAATCGATGAGTTTCATGAAAACACCTACAAACAAAGCGGACAAGCCCCGAGATACGATGCAATCATGGTTGCAAAAGAAAGAAGTAAAATTGAAAATTGCCCATTAGTACTTGGGAGTGCAACTCCGGCAGTTGCAGATTATTACTTGTGCCTGAATGAACATCATATACTAAAACTCACAAAAAGAATTGAAGATGTTCCAATGCCAAAGATTCATATAATTGATCTTAAAAACGAATATCCTAAAACCAGAAACAGCAATTTAGGAAATGAGCTAAAAGCAAATATAGAAGAAGCTTTAAACAGAAAAGAACAAATTATTTTACTTCTCAATAGACGTGGCTATTCAAGTCATTTATTTTGCATGGCTTGTGATTATACATTGTTTTGTAAAAACTGTTCTGTCCCAATGGTCTATCACAAAAACTTAAATCAGGTTATTTGTCACCATTGCGGCAATTATATATCTGAAATAATAAACCAAAACACTATCACGCTAAAGTGTCCCGAATGTAAAAGTCAGCATTTTAAATATTTTGGTTTAGGTACTCAACAATTAGAAGAAGAGGTTAAAAGAACATTTACTAGCGCAAAAGTCATTAGAGTAGATAGCGATCAATTAAGACGCAAGGATGAATATATTACATTATGGCAAGAGTTTGCAAACCATAAAGCTGATATTTTAATTGGCACCCAAGTAGTTGCAAAAGGATTAGATATTCCAAATATAACAGTAGTTGGGGTAATTCTGGCTGATTCTATGCTTAACTTCCCTGATTATATTTCTTATGAAAGAACATATCAACTACTAACACAAGTAGCTGGGAGAGCAGGAAGAAAAGATAAACCAGGCAAAGTATTTATTCAAACCTACAAAACAGATGAACCTTTATTTCAATTTGTTAAAAACCATGATTATGAAGGCTTTTATGACTTTGAAATTAAACATAGAAAAGAGTTTTTATACCCACCTTTTACAAAAATTATAAGGATTATATTTCAAAGTATTGATGAGAAAGAATGTTTATTATATGCAAACAAAATACTAACTAAACTACTTGAGTTTAAGACCCAGTATTCTACTCCAAACAGTAACGAAGTACAATTTCTAGGTCCTGCACCTTGTTTTTTTAGTAAACTTCATAATAAGCATAGATATCACATATTATGCAAGATTAACAATGACAATTTAAAGAAATTAATGTTCACCAACATGATAAATCAATTGCCTAAAAATGTTAAAGTTGAAATAATAATAGATATAGATTCAGTAAATCTTTTATAGTTATGGCTATTTATCTTGACGAAACAGTACACAATTATTTAACTTGGCTAAAAGATGTCAAGAAAGCTCCTTATCACACTTTTAGAGCCTATCAAATTGATCTTCAGCAATTTCTAAAACATTTTCTAAGAATAGACAGAATTGAACTTCCCGGCAAAGAAGACTTGGAAGAATATATTGGCATCATCAAAAACAAATACAACTATTCTACATACAGAAGAAAAATTACCGCACTTAGAAATTTCATAGCTTACATTATAGATTCCGGCATTAATATTCCAGATCCATTTATATCCATATCTCTACCAATGCCAGACATTGATTACAATATTCCTGCCACCTATGATGAAATTTTAAAGCTAAATGAGAGTTTGCCTGAAAATGATTATCAGGCAATTAGAGATAAGCTGATATTTGCTTTATTTGCAAAATGCGGACTCACAATAAAACAAGCACTAAAAATAAAGATAAAAGATATAAACTTAGCAGCAAATCAAATAATTTTATCTAATGAACAGCTGACTTTTATAGATGACTCAACAAAAGTACTAATTGAAAAATATTATTCTCATTTAAACGAAAAAAATCCGTTAGCACTGGATGATTACCTGTTAACAAATAATATAAGGCTACCACTTTCCACCAGAACATTAAATTTAATAATAGACAAGATATCCCAAAAGATGAATTTTAAAACCAGACTCTCACCGACTGTGCTTAGAAGGTTATTTGCCAAAAGCTTAAAAGACAGAAATATCAACAAAACAACAAAAGAAATGATCTTAGGCAAAAAGTGCAGGTTAGCTAGTTAATCTCAATAATTTTTTTCAATGGCCTATTTAAAACATTTGGAGTAATACCACTTTGCTTTAAGTCATTCATATCAAGCACTTTTAAATAACTATCCGCAATAAAAAACTTAGAATTTATATGTAAAGGATCAACACTTAAACATGTTTTGTTTTCCCTTACTAAACAAACTTTAGCAGGGTAAAGTTCATTCATATACATAACCCCTGGGCTTCCAAAAGAATTATAAGGAATAAAAATCTTTTTAAGATCGTTAAAAGTCAAATGGTTTTCTAGCAAATGATCTCCATAAATTATTTCCGGAGCATATCGCAGCCCACTAATTACTGCTGGTAAAAAAGTATCTGCTATATATTCACTTGCAGACACAGGATTAATTTTACTTATATCAACTTCCTCACAGTCTGTTAAAACCGGTGCATTGGCAGAAACCAGCCCTGTGGCTGCTGATACAGTATGTGATAGAAGTGCTTCAATTCCTCCTATTGGATCCACTCCAACACCTGACACATACTCCTTATTAAATTTCAAGTCCGGTATACAAGAACAAATAGCAATAGCTGTTGCTCCCTTATTTTTCAACCTTAATGCAGACTCAATTAAAGAATCTAAATGATTCACTCTGCCTGTAGAAAAACCATATTCATTTATAACAGGCATAATATCAAGTGGTTCTTTAGTTAATGTCCAGCCTACAAAATCAGCACCATAGAAAGCATAGGTTGCATTTAAAACATTTAGCTCATACTCAAGTCTCTTTTTAGAAATTGCTTTGTCAAAGATAACACCAATTCTATTATTTTTCCTAGGAATAATTGATATAACGCCAAGTAAAAATTGCTCAAGCAAAAACCCTTCCAAATAAATGATATTTTTAGGCAAATCCGAAAGAACAGCACCATTTACAACATTTGGATGAGTTAATAAATAATCACAATTTATAGAAAGTGCTCTTGCAAGAGGGTTTGCATCCCCTGCATAACCACCATAAGTTGCACCAATTCCTGTAGGTATAATTAAGCAATTAACGAATATAGATTTTTCACAAGAGGAAGATTGTTTACTTATGGGTACAAAAGAATTTTTTATGCACCCTTCAAATTCCTGCAAATAAACAGCATAGAAAACAAGTTTTTCACAAGATGTATGAACCAATGAAAGCTTAATTAAATATCCTTGGATTTTTTGTCTTATTTCTTGAAAAATTTCAGTCCAAAGGAAAACAGAAGGATTTTTAATTTCAATAAATAATTCTCGAATATTTATACCAAGCTTAATGTTCACAACTATTTATTATTTTTTTCAAACCAAGATAAAGCAAAACCTTGATGAAGTTGCTTCTCATATTCTAAATAAGGATGGAAATGTTTTTTTGATACAAAAGTATCATCAAACCATCTTAATGCACTTGCTTTATACTGTTCCGATTCAGCCCTTGCATAAGTTTTATATGGTTTGATGTTATTTATATAGCTTTCATACCAGGATAATGCTCTTTGTTTTCTCTCTTCTATCTCATTTAAAGATGCAGAAGCAGGAAAAGAACTAAAAAAGATTAAAAATAAAATTATAATTATATTGAGTCTCATAATAATTAGTTTATCATTATATGGGTGTATTAAGCAATTAGGGATAAACTGTCATTGCGAGCCGAATGAAATGAGGCGTGGCAATCCCGCTCGGGAAATTGAACATACATTGTTTGAGATTGCTTCGTCGTCACTTCGTGTCTCCTCGCAATGACATTTACCTAGAAAAATAACGGTAAATGTTATATAAATCTCAAAAAAGAATAGTTATTATTGGTCCTGCAGGTACCGGTAAAACTACAATAGCTAAAATTATAAGCAAAAAACTAAATATAAAACTTATTCCCGAGCAAGCTAGAATTATTTGCTCTCAGTTAGGCTATAAAAGTATTTATCAAATCCAAAATCCTAATAATTTTAGATTTTTAGTTTTAAACTCACAAATAAAACTCGAAGAAAAGCATAAAGAGTTTTTGTCAGACAGATCAGCTATAGATTGCTGGGTCCACTGGCTTAGATGGAGTGCGGCTTCTGCAAAAACTGATGAAACAGAAAGATATTACTTACAAGCATATAAGCAAGCTTTAAAATATTCACAGATAATCTATGTTCCTTTGATTATTAAACCTAGAAACGATGGGTTTCGTTGGAACAACAAAGATTATCAACTACAATTACACAGATTATTTTTAGCTACACTAGATAGTTGGCAACTGATGCCTAGAACTTATTTCATACAATCGAAAAACATAAAAGATAGAATCAAGGAAATAATATCTTTTATAAATAATTAAATTTCAGCAAGCAATCTAATTGATATAATTTTGTTTTTATTATCCTTTTTAACAAAAAATGAATCTGTTTCCCATTTATTTTGAGATTTTAACAAATTAGAGTAATGATGAAATAACTCAGGACAGTTACCTGCATATTCAGCAAGTAATTCTTTAATCAATTCATTTGTATTTTGATGTGCCACAACCCATATCCCCATATATTTATTAGTTTTATAAACAAAGTACCTGAAAAAGACTCAGGGGAACCTCTATAGCAATACATCAAATCAATTAATTGGCCTACTTATAAACAGGATTTAAGCAACCAATCTACGGAACTATAACCTTCTTTTAAGTTTTTATTGTTTCTACCTACCGCCTGCTAGCTGGATATAACTCTTTGAATCCATGCTGAAATATCGTCTACAAGAGCATTTAAGTCATCCTCTACAAATAAATCATGGTAAGAATTTCCATACACAATTTTTTCTTTATTACTAGAACTAATCTCTTTAAAACATTTATCCATATAATGATTAGAACATACTCTATCTTCATCAGCCTGTAGCATTAAAACTGGCTCAGTTAAAGAGGAACATAATTTTTTTGCTTTATTGGATAAAAGATAAACTTGCAAATAAATATTTGCATCAGGATTAATAACCCTATACGGATCTTTTTTTAATTCTTTTTGGGTATGAATGTTTTTAGTTAGTATTTCTGGTCCAAATGGAACAGTGATTTTGCTCTTTGGGCAAAAAAGAGACTTAAACAAAACCGGAAGCGTAAAACTAGAAAATGGAAAACTATCTTTATGACCTTGAAATCCTGGTACAGAAAGGATCCAACCATTTGCTTTTACTAAAGGCACCATATTTAAAGCAATTAATGCCCCCATACTGTGTCCTAGAATAAAAACTGGTTTTTTAACTGCAAAATCATTTAAATACTTCCAAAGCAAATTTCTTGACACATCTACCCACACTTTATATGAAGATATAGTGCCTTTCTCATATTTACTTTGTCCAAAAGCAGGAAGATCAAAAGAAAAAAATCCAATTCCTTTATTGTTAAATAAAGCTGCAGCCTTATCAAACCACAAGCAATGTCCTCCTAAGCCATGAATTGCAAAAATATAAGCAGAAGGTGTACTAACATTAAAAAATCTATAATAAACATTTTCTATAAAACCATCTTTCATATGAAAATAATAATATAATGTTTAGCGTGAAAGCAAGAAAAGTAAACCTTCTTAATATCCTTATATCTATAACAATAGCACTCTGCATTATAGGTTACTTTCTTATTCAAAACAAAGAAACATCAATTAACAAAGCTATACAAAGTACAGAAGAAATTGCAATTGAAGTTTTAATTCAAGACACACATACAAATACTAATGAACTATTTAACACAGGTGACAATACAACACTTACAGTAAGACATAAGCCTCACAAAAAACTTAAAATTTTAAGAATAGAAGAAAGACCAAAATTACTGCTTGGTTATGACAGAACAGGGAGTTACTCAACAGCTCCAAAAAATATTTCTGATTATAAAGACCTCATAGTTACACTACAAGATACAGCAACGGTTACAAAAGACGGTTATGTAACTGGAAACATCAAAGTTAAAATTGGAAATCAGATTGAATTAGAAGACTTTAAATACAAATTAAACGGAAAAATCATAAATATTTACCCTCTAAAATTTATCATTAATGGAAAAGCTAATTAATAACTTAGACAACTTTGCAGATTCAACAATCAAGAATTCTATACTTGGCAAGACCTTTAGTGCATTTCACGGAAGCCTCAAGGTTAATTTAAACATTCAGAAGTTGTTTTTAAAGCTACTATTGCTTATGCCATATATAATTTTGTGCTCATTGCCATTACCCTTTTTTGCAAACAATAGATTAGGCATAGGAATTATTATTGCTATAAGTCTTATAATAATTTTTATAAATCTTGCTATAAACAGAAATCTACAAATCTCATTTAACACACTGGACTTTACAATAACTATTTTTTATCTCGGAATAATAATTAGCACATTTAATTCATACTTCTTAAAAGAAAGCTTAATAGGACTAGGAAAATATTCTTTACTTATCATTTCTTATTTCTTATTCAGAGTAATCTTATACAACACAAGCAATAAAGAAGCAGAGAAATTATTAATTATTCAGACAATTATTGCAACTCTTATCTCATTGTTTGGAATTTATCAATATTTTACAGGTACTCCTCAACTAGCAACATGGGAGGACATTTCATTTGGGGATATACACACAAGGGTTTATTCAACACTAGGAAATCCTAATTTGCTTGCTGGATATCTCCTCATTTATCTTCCAACAGCACTTTATTTATCACTAAAAAAATACAACAGTGTTTTTTACAATCTAATGCTTCTTCTTAGTTCATTTTTTATGCTTACATGCATAAGTTTTACTGGCTCAAGAGGAGCTTACATAGGGCTAGGGGCAGGAATACTGGTTTTAAGTTCATTATTTATCATCAAAGCAAAAAAATATACACCATTTATAATCACTATCTTAATTTTTACAATATGCATGCTATTTACATTTCCTATTTTTAGAGAAAGAATAGTTACAATTTTTTCACCATGGGGCTATAGCAGTAATATATTTAGATTAAATGTTTGGTCTGCCTGTTATGAAATGCTAAAGGATAACTTCATATTTGGCGTTGGACCTGGAAATATAGCTTTTGAAAGAGCTTACGGGCTATATATGAAAAGTGAATTTTACGCATTAGGGGCATATAATATCTTTCTTGAAATCGCCATTCAATGCGGTATTATAAGCTTTTTAGCATTTATATCCATATTAATTGCCTCTCTGTCTAAACTACACATATTATTTTGGTTAAAAAAACAAAGATTTGCAATTGCAATTTTTTTGTCCATTATTTTAGTAATGACCCATGGAATATTCGATACAATATTTTTTAGACCACAGGTAATGATCCCTTTCTGGTTTTTATTAGCATATATTGCTAAACTAGAACAAGATGAAAGAGGCAAGTAACATATTGAGTTTAAAATCAAAAAGAATTAAACAGATTAAAGAAAAATCAAATAGCTTTGAACTCGCAAAAACAGCATGCATGGCTGCATATGATAAAAAAGGAGAAGACATTACACTCCTTGATGTAAGCAAATTAACAGTAATAGCTGATTATTTTTTAATCATAACTGCAAACAGTGCTCCACAAATACAATCAATTGCAAAAAGCATAGTTGAAAATTTAGAAAATTATAACATTAATCTTATTTCAAAAGAAGGATTGCCTGACAGTGATTGGACAATTCTAGATTTCGGAGAAATAATTATACACATAATGTCTAAGGATGAAAGAGCCTTTTATAAATTAGAAAGCTTCTGGAGAAATGCAACATTTATAGACAATAAGTTATGGAAAAAAGCATCTTAAAAGATTTACAAGCCTACCCGATACTTGATCTCACAAAGTCAAATTATAGTTTTTATAACAAATTTGATTTATACATCAGTAGAATTATTAGCTCAGGGAAACATGCAATCTGCATTCTAGATTATATTTATCCTTTAAAAAAATTAAGTTCTAATATATATCAAATATCGGATCACATAAATCTATCGGGGTTTAATCCACTGATAGGTCCACAGTTTATTCAACTCAATAATATTTATTTAGCCAAAAGTAAATTACCCGAAATTATTGTTGCAGGACTTAAAGAAGGCACCATACCAACAAAAAAAGAAGGAAAAGTTTTACTTAAATCTAAGGTTAATGCTTATTGCTACAACCTAATACCTGCAGTAATTCTGGCTGCATCTAAAGGCTTAAAAGTTTATGCACTGGGTTTAGTTGCAAGTTCCAACCAATACCTTACCTAATATCTTTTAGCACACTTAATAATTTATCAATTTCATCTTTCGTATTAAAAAAATGAAGCGAGGCTCTGCAATAATTAAAATTCTCTATTTCCCTAATAAGAATTTTGTGATCATGCCATAAATCATGCACCACTTTCGAAGAAGAAGTACTCTTATGTTTCCACGCAACAAGACCCGCATATTGATTTGAGGTTATTACTTCAACACTCTTCATTTCTTTCAGTCCATTAATAAAATACTGAGACAATAATTTAATTCTTTCATATATATTTATTTTTTTATTCACACTACTTGCAAAATCCAATGATTCTCTAAGCCCAGTAAAGAGTGAATTATTTAAACCGCCAAACTCAAATAACCCTGCATGTTTTTTTGCACTCCAATTGCAATTTAAATCATAGCAACTGTCATCACTGGCATCTCCGGCAGACTCATAGCCTACAATTATTGGCCAAGGTGGTCTTTTACCATGAAGTTCTTTTCTAATGTAAAGAAAACCAGTCCCCACAGGTCCAAGAAGCCATTTTTGTCCAGGAACAGCATAAAAATCAGGCACAGCATCATCAATTAAAAAACTTGCAGCTCCAGCAGATTGAGCACCATCAATAATAGAAATTATTTCATGTTGCCTTAGTATTCTTACTATTTCATTTAACGGAAGTAAATTTCCATTAGTCCAAAAAAGATGACAAAACACAGCAGCTTTTGTTTGTTTTGAAATGTTCTTAGCAAATGATTTAATCGGATCAGAACAATCAACATCAATTAATTTGATTTTTATACCAAAACGCTCTTTTAAGTTATACAAAGGAATTAAAACACTTGCATGCTCTTCTTTTGTAGTTAAAATTTCATCTTTATCTGACCAATCATAACCATTTAAAGCAAGATTTATACCTAAAGTAGTATTAGTAGTTAAACAAATATTTTCTGTTTGAGTAAAAAAATATTCGGCAATTTTTGACTTTGCTTTTACAACTTCTTGAATTTGAGCTTTTACACCATCTTTACTGGATGGTCCGACTTTTGCTTGATAATTAATTGAGTCTTGTATTGCAAGAATTGCAGAAGAAGGCATGGGACCAGTCCAGCCACTATTAAAATAAGTAATTTCTTTAAGCGAAGGAAAATGTGCCCTAATATCTTTAATATCTATGTTCAACAAATCATTTTTTACAATTGTCATATTTCCATTATAATAGTAAAGGTTTTAACAGAATCAAAATTATTTATTTTTATGGATAATATACCTATAACACTAGTAATCCTTGATGGTTGGGGAGTATCTGAGCAAAAAGAGGGCAATGCTATTACCCAGGCAAACCTACCCACATTTTCTTATCTATTAAAAGAATATCCGCATTGCATACTGCACACAAGCGGCAAAGCTGTAGGGTTACCTGAAGGAGTCATGGGGAATTCAGAAGTTGGTCATGAAAATATAGGTGGTGGAAGAATAGTTACTCAAAAATTAACCCTTATCAGTCA
>JACOTS010000161.1 GCA_016178265.1 Candidatus Melainabacteria bacterium | reverse complement strand
GGTAGATATTTTTTAATCTTTTTCCATTGTTTTTCAGAAAGTTCATGACGACGTGGCATACTTTTATCCTCCCACATGTCATGATGTTCTGTTACAAAATTAGTGGCCTTTCATTACAGAGTTTTGAGATAGCCTCGAAGGAAGGGAGTCCATGAGCAAGGTACGCAGCTCATGGAGGGTGACCTGAAGACGGCAGGACCCACTAAGTTATAGCTAACAAGGCGAGCAGTCATACAAGAGTTAATAGTTGTAATTAATTTAACAAGTGGCTGCTTCACCGGAAAGGTATATTTTTTCGCTCAGGCTTCGCAACTCGCAAAAAAATATACCTTTCCTTGCGCGCCACTTGTTAGAAAGAGTTTTATAAATTGCAAAACAAAGTAACTCTAACTAATTCTGACACTGTAAGTCAGATTAAATCTTAGCTATTACAATTAACTAATAGCCACCTTAATCTCATCAAGCCTCTTCACTATTTGATTTTTTGTATTTGACTCATCTTGTGAATTGTCAATTACATAATCTGCTTTTTTAGCTTTAACATCCTGAGGTAGTTGTGATGCAATACGCCTTTTTACATCACTGTCTAAGATTCCTTTTTGCATAGCCCTTTCTAGCCTTTTTTTATCATCGCAAATAATACACCATGTTTCATTGTAATTTTTTTCCATATGAGCCTCAAAAAGAAGCGGAACAAGAACAAATATAATATTGCGAGAAGAGTTATTGAAAACAAATAATTTTATTTGATTCTTAACTTCAGGGTGAATAATAGATTCAAGTTTCTTGAGCTTACTTTCATCAGAAAAAACAATATCAGCTAGTTGTGTCTTATTGATATATCCAATTGAGGTATCACCATTTGTTATTTCATCACCAAAATTATTTACAATTTCAGATGTAATTGTATTTTTGGTTTTTAAAATATTGGCTACAATAGAATCAGTGTCTAATACTTTATAACCCATATCAGTAAGTATTTGACCAACAAGAGTTTTCCCTGCACCAAAGCTTCCTGTAACTCCTATAAGATATGGATTCTTCTTATCCCTTTTACTACTCATTATGCATTGATCCTGTTTTCTAAGTTCTTTATTTCATTTAAAAGACTCTCTAGTGTACTTCCATACAATAAAGTCCCAACAAATGACTTATAACCTCTTACCTCAACTATGTTCTTTTCTGCATAAGAAGTAATATTAACAATAATCTTATTTCTCAATTTATCAATTAATATTATCTCCTTTTTATCAATATCTAGCTGGTTAACAGATAATCTTAAAGACATAACTGCCTCTAAAAGTCCAGAAAATAATTTGTCAGAAGGAATATGAAATTCAAAAGATGATAAAGAAGTAGATTGAGCATACTCATTATTGTATGGATCTGCTTTGTAATTATTTACTTTGCTTTCAACATTAACCCCAAAGTTCTCACCTATAATAATTTCATCAAGAGACAATTTGAGTTTATCTAATGAGGGTCTGTTTGGAATATCCGGAGGCTTTATTTCCGATATCATAAAAATCTTTGAAATTAATAAATTATAAAAGGGTAATTCAGCAATATTCTTCACAATAGTGCCAATAGAACATGAAGATAAAACAACTATTTGAATAAGAAGTAATATTAAAGTTACAATCTTGATAGATTTATGCATAAAGCTCCCTTAAAAACACATTGCTTTTTTTATAGAAAACATTTCGGGTTCTCGCTATTGGAATTAATGACCGTAATTGCTGTTCTTGGTGTTGTTACAGGATTACTGTTTGCATATCAAGACCAAGGATGGAGACTATTTTACCAAAGTTATAGCAGAGGACTTTCACAAACTAAAGCTAAATTAGCACTTAGAATCTTAACAGAGGATTTGAGAGAAGCAAACAAGCGCAGGGTTTCAATTGGAAAAGGTGTAACTTACGGTGTTCCATTTCCTGATGATGCAACAGCAAATTCTTCTTATATTTACTTTACAAAACCTATTATATTTGAGCCTACCGGAGATATTACCGGATATGACTACACTCTTTACTATTTTGCAAAGCCTAAAACTTTAATGACAGAAGAGTTTAGAATCAGAGATGACGAAGTTAAGATTACTGTTTTAAAATCAATCAGATTTTTAAATCAAAGCAAATTTTATACAGAAGATTCAGAAAAAAGCTGGCCATTTATGCCACCTTTATATGAATTATTTAAATCCAGATTGCCAGAGGACGACAATTTTCTAGAATCTTTGAAACAAGATATGGGGACTGAAGATATTTCAGAAGAATCTATTGAAAGCTCCAGTACAAGCCAAGAAGAAGAATTTTTAGATCATTTTGCACAAATCAAAAAAGAAAGTAGAAATATTCCTATAAGTGGAAATTTTGATGCTGTTGAACTTACAGATCCTTTTTCAACTGAAGAAGTTAGTATATTCTTTGGACAAAGCTATAAACAAGATCAACCTATTAACATAGCTGTAGCAATTGAAGAGCCTGCAGGATTTTTTGGACTTATGGGTGCAAAGAGTCAATTTGAAGTAAAAATAACACCGCGGAATTAATTACCTTTGTCCTATTAGCTTATGCACCTGAGGTACAACTCTTACATAAGGGTATTTTTGAATCATCTTAGATTGTAGCTTTAAAAGTTCAAGCTCATTAGGTGGCTTTGTACCATTTATTGGGGTAACAGGTTGCAAAAATATAACGGGTTTATTTTCGTATTTCTCAGAAACATTTTTTACCATCTCTATAGAATCTGCAAGTTCGTTCATATCAGTATCAGAAGTTACAACAATTTTAATAGTAAGATTTTTATTAAAATCCAGGGCACATATGAAAAATTCTTTATGCTCTACAAAATAATTTCCCGCTTTAGCTGATGAAGGCAATTTAAAGTCCATTGATATGAAATCAAAATGATTTATTACTTTTTTTAAAGCATCAGGTTTATGCCCACCTGTTTCTAAAAATAAAGGAATATCTGTAACACTTCTTATAGCAGTTATTAGCTTATTAAAAGCCTGATATTGAATCAATGGCTCACCGCCAGTAAACGATATGCTATGGTGAAGCGCTGGATTTAATCTTGATATATAAGAAGGGATATGTTGAATATCAATTGGATTTAATATACTTTCAAATTCCCTTTTTCCAGCATCTACCTCAACATTGCAGTCCCTAGTTTTCACCAAACTCTCAGGTGTATCACACCACGCACATCTTAAATCACAGATATTAAATCTAATAAATATTTGCCTAGCACCAACTAACAAACCCTCCCCTTGAATAGCAGAATAAATTTCACTAAGATAAACTCTATCAGCTTGCATAATAAACAACTAATAAGCATTAATT
>JACOTS010000092.1 GCA_016178265.1 Candidatus Melainabacteria bacterium | reverse complement strand
ATTACTTTATAAGCACTGCACAGATCTGAAATTACATGTGGTTTGTGGTGCGAATATTCGATTGTTTAGAAAGCTAACCAAAGAATTTAAAGGGGATTCAAGAGTGTTTATTTACAACGAAGTTCACTCGTTGGTATCTATTATGAAAAAGTGTGGGATTATTATTACAAAGCCAGGAGCAGTTACAGTGACCGAAGCTTTTAAAGCTGGGCGTGAAATATACTTAATTCCTGGACTTCCAATCATTGAAGAAAACAATAGAATTTATGAGATAAAATATTTTTTAGCAAAAGATTTTTCAATAGAACAATTTAATTGTTCTGATAATAAAAACAATGAAGCATAAATTGTTTAAAATCTTATGTAGAATGGGGATGATCTTACAATTTGAAATTTTACCATTGTATATTTGTTAGTATGATAGATTCTTAGGATAAAAAAATGAAAGCTTTAATTACTGGGACACCTGGATGGTTAGGAACAAAATTAGCTAAAAAGCTAATAGAAGATAATGTAGGGGTTCGGTGCATAGCTCTTCCAAATGTTGATACTAGTGATCTACGCAACATTGGAGCTGAAGTTTTTATTGCAGATGTTACTAGGAACGATTCACTTGTAAATGTTTGCGAGGGGATATCTATTGTTTATCACTGTGCAGGAATAATTCATCCTAAGAAGGTTCAACAATTTTATGAAGTTAATTATCTAGGAACTAAGAATTTAGTTGAGCATGCTATTAAGAAAAACGTTGAAAAATTTGTATACATAAGCTCTTCTTCTGCAGCGATGAGGTTAAGTAAAGATACAGAGTACAAGGAATCTGATACACCAACGCCTTATTATCATTATGGACGTAGTAAGTTACAGGCTGAACAAATTCTAAATAAATATAATACAGAAAACAAAATTAATACGGTTATTATAAGACCAAACTGGCTATATGGGGTTGATGGTCCGCCTAGACAAACTAATTTTTTAAAGATGGTAAAAAAAGGATATATTCTAATTTTTGGCAGTGGTAAATCTTCTAGGAGTCTTTGTAACATTGATAATTGTATCGATGCACTATTGTTGGCAGGCAAGAGCAAAAAGGCAAATGGACAAACATATTTTATTGCAGATATGGATAACTACAAGATCATGGACATCTATAAGATTCTATGTGAGCTGCTCAAGGTGAATTTTAAGCCTAAATTAATACCTATTCCTCCGTATGAATCTGTTACTTATAAAATCATTGATTTGGCAATGCAAAAAGTAAGATTTTATAATCCTGAATTGCATCTTGCATGGGACTGGTCTAGGAATTTTAAATGTAGTATAAATAAGGCTAAAGAAGAACTTGGATATTATCCTAAGGTTGGCTTTTATGATGGGATCAAAATAGCAGTTGAGCAAATAGAAAGTAATAATATGGTTTTTGCGAAATGTTTATAAGAGATCTATTCCTTAAAGGCAACAAATTCTTTACTGCTAAAGATTCTTCATTGAACCTTGCCATGTTTAGAATAGTAGTATTTTCAACGTTAATTATTTCCTCATTTAACATTGATTATATTTGGTTTTATAATATCCCTGAAGAGTTACGAATCGCTGAACCAGCTGTAAGGTGGATTAAAGAATGTATTCCATACACACATCAATTGATAGTTATATTTATCATAATATTTAAAATTTCAACAATCTTTGCGCTTCTTGGCCTTTTTACTAATATTTCAATAGGAGTTTCCATTGTTTCTGGTTTTTACTTAATTGCCCTAACTCATATTTTTGGAAAGATTCAACATGCTCATCATCATTTGTTTATGTTTCAACTACTGTTATTGATGTCTAAGTGTGGTGATAGTTTGTCTCTAGATTGCATTATTGATGATTATAGAAAAACTAAGACTATAAACTTAATTAAAGATACAACCAGTGTGCTCTATGCACTTCCTATTAGGTTTGTATGGATACTCATTGGACTTATATACTTCTATGCAGGTATATGGAAACTCCTAGGAAGTAAACATTATTGGTTAACAGATACTCCTTTCTTTCAACATATCCTTTACTCTTATTGGTTTACTTGGTTTGTTGGCAATAACATCCCTATTCTTAGAATTGATCACTATCCTATTTTATTAAGATGTCTTCCATTCCTTATTGTCATGTTTCAATTATTGTTTATATTTTTAATATTTTCTGACAATTTGAGAAAATATGCTATTATTTGTGGAATCTTTTTTCATAATTTGACTTTAGTCTTCTTGCACATTTCTTTTTGGACCCTACAATGTTGTTATCTATCTTTTATTAATTTTGGGAGCCTAATTAAAAATGTAGTAAAACCTAGCCCTGTTAATACTGTTAAAAAATCAATTGTACCAATAGTTTTAACTGGCGTAACTTTAATTCTTATACAATCATATGTTGGGTTTAGGGAAATTAAATCATGGCCTTTTTCCGCTTATCCGAATTTTAGCAACAAAGATCTCCAATATCGATTCATTAATTTTAAGCAGTTTAGAAAAAAAACATTGATTATTAAAGCTTTTAATGTTGATGGAAAAGAAATTGATATTAATACTCGCATAATCAAAAAAAAAATTGAACCTGGTAGATGGGAATATATTTTAAACTATGTCGCGAATTCTAAATCTAAGGCTGAACAAATAAAGCTATGCAATGCAATTAGTAAGTTATTATTTAATAATATTCCAGATATTAGAGAAGCATCCTATATTGTGTTTTATGAAGGTTTATTTTCTACTATTCCTGAAGAATATAATAACAATCCTATTAACTTGAAAACTATAATTTCACTAAAAATAGATTAGCCAATTATACTGTTAATTACTTTATGCAAAAAATAAAGAAAAACAGGTTGATTAAAATATGGAATATAAAATTAATTTTATAAAAAAGATTTTAGCTTCATTTAAGACTGACTCAATTGCTTTTGATACATTCTATACATCTCTATGGCATATAACAAGTAAGTGCATAGGTTTCCTTATTCCTTATTTTATAGCTATTAAATATGGCGTAAGTGATCAAACTGATGCATTCTTTATTGCTTATGCAGTCATTTGGTTTCTATGTGTTGTTTTTTCATCAGCAGGACAATTAACATTAGTTCCATTTATTGCTGAAAAAAAGTCAAAAAAAGAAGATCTAAATGTTTTTATTACCAATATAATAAAAACATCTTTCTTCGTAATTCTCATTATTTTGATTATTTTCTTGGTTTTGTCCAAATTTTTTTTAAACTTAGTTAATACATCAATTCAGCGTGATACAAAAGCAATATTCGACTTTATTCTGATTCTGTCTCCAACAGTACTTTTTTATACTTATGGAGGAATTTTTGAAGGATATTTAAACTATCACAAGAAATTCTGGATTTATCCATTATCATTGGCATTCAGATCACTGACTATTATTATTATATTTTTATTGTTTAGCACTAAGCTTAATATTTATTCTGTAGCAATAGGTTATTTAATTGGCGAATTTGTTTTACTTTTAAATTTATACTTTGTTTCAGTAAAAAAATTAGGATACAAATTTGTTTCTTTATTAAATGAAGACACAACAGATCGATTAAAACATTTCTTTAAAATTGCTTTTTTTCAAATTGCTTTTACGGTTCTTACAGCAATAAATCCACTAATAGATAAAACTATTGCATTTATATTTGCGGAAGGGAACTTATCAATATTAGAATATGCAGAGAAAATTTATTTAATATTTTACAATGCAATTGCAGTAATATTTTCTAAAGTGCTTCTTTCTTATTGGTCGGATTCTTATTTTTTAGAACCAATGAGCAATCTGAGAAATAAAATATTAGATGCTTCTAAAAAAACAATTTTATTTTGCTTGCCAATTTGTATAATAGTATTCTTGTTTAAATTTTCCATTGCCAACATTATATTTAACAGAGGAAATATTAATGCTGAGCAAGTAATGCTTATTGCTAGTTTAGTAGGAGTATTTATTTATCAACTGATACCAGCAATGATATTTAAGATTTTCGTGAACTATTATGTAATAAATAAATTAACCACGTTTCTTCTGGCTACTAGTGTGGTTAGAGTAATACTAAATGTATTTTTTGATATTATTTGCATTAATTTGTTTGGTATTATTGGCATTGTCTATTCAACTCTTATACACACCACTATTTCTATAGCTCTATTCTTGTTATATTTTTACAAATCTAACAAAGTAACTCCTTAAGTTATTATGAAGCAATTTTACAGTTTTATTTTTTCCACAGCATTAAATTATTCTTAATCCAAATCCATCTTTTTGCTAATATAAAAACTAATGCTTGGATTGTTACATATATTACAAACAGTGGTAAAAGCATAGAGGTATAAATTGGGTTTTTATCAGTTACATCAGGATATCCAAGTATTTCTCTTTTTTTTCGAGTTATTAGCTCAATAAAAAGGATCTCTAAATTTGTTAGTTTTTCTGCCCACATATTGTTAAATTTTTTTTGTATACCCTCTTGAACCTCATGTTCTTTGTAGGCACTATTTACTACGTCAACATCAATCATCATTGGATCAAAATCCTCTTGAATAAAATCACACAATTTTTTTATTTCTTTAATTGGATCAGCAACTAAATCTTCATATCGTATTTGATACAAATGTGAACTAAATTCAGTTGATGTTTTTAGACTAATTTCAGTTGCAATTAACCAAACAAGTGTACAGATTACTATGTTGCTTAAATATCTTTCTTTGAATCTTTTGTAATTCTTCCATGAAGCATATACAGCTCTTGGATCCCTATAAATGATTATAATTTTTGCTGTGGGGTAGTAGGATAGTATATGATTAATTCCTCTTACATGTGAAGGAGTCTTCTCAACCCATCTTTTTTTGGTTTCTTTTATTGTTAAAAAGTTAGCGCAAAAATTGAAAACATTGTATTTATTTCTTAACTCAGCTAATTCATTAAGATTAATTATTTCTTTGTAGAGCTCAACTACATTACCGGGATATTCTTTACGAAGCAATGAATTTACTGCCCCATCATGTTTATATAGAAGAAATGTGAGCATTGTTTTAATAAGGGTTTCAAATTCTTTATTTTTTTCAAGCTTGTTTAAATAACTATAAATAGGTGGTTTGAATTTTCTAAATAGCTCGGTTTCTGCCTTTATTTCATAAATGTTATGATGCTTTCCTAAAATTTTTCTTAGTAAAGTAGTACCGGATTTCTCTGCCCCTACAATGAATATAGGAGGATTCAAATTAATTGTATTTATTTTTAATTCTTGTATATTTTTTCTTTTGTTAGCCATGAAATTTCTTTTACGCGAGATCTGTGTTTATAGAATACATTAATTGTGTATAAATTCCTACTTAAGGTTGTTAATAATAGATAAATGGTGATATACAATGGCTTATTAATATGATAAAAATGAATTTAAATAATAGAGAAAATCTTTAACAATTAACTGTATGGAACTATTAATTACTCAAATTATATTTTTACTTTTATTAGGTATATTTTTATTGTATGTTTCTAGAAAGCAAAATCTTTTTACAAGATTAATGCACTTTTTGTTTCCACAAAGATCCTCTATGTTAAGCTTAGCTATTTTTAGAATTATCCTCTTTTGTGCGTTGATTTTAGTGTCTTTTAAAGGCTTTAATAATTCTTACTGGCTCTCAAGTTTGCCAGATGAACTAATTTATGACTCTGGTTATTTTACAAACTTATTTCCTGTTAACAGCAAACTAGTACTAGTTGCAAAACAATTATTCATTTTTTTTTGTTTTACTTCTATGATAGGCTTTTTTACAAGGCCATCAATGATTCTAGCTTCACTTTTAGGATTGTATGTACTTGGGATTCCGCAGTTATATGGGAAAAGCTATCATATCCATCACTTGTTATGGTGCTCTTTTATATTGTCGACCGCTAGATGTGGTGACTTGCTATCTATTGATAGTTTAATTCTAATAAATAAATCTAAAATTAAGTCCTATGCACCAGAAATGTACTCTATGCCTATAAGATTTATATGGTTGATACTTGGATTAATATATTTCTTCCCCGGATTTTGGAAACTTTGGTCATGTGGGGTTGATTGGTTTTTAGGGGATAACTTAAATTTTATTTTGTATGATAGATGGGCTAGATTAAATGATTTTGCTCCTTTATTTAGAATTGATCATTATCCATTTTTTCTCCAATTTGGTGGACTGTTAGTAATTTTATTTGAAATAAGTTTTATTTTTGCGATATTTTCTGACAAGTATAGAAAATATTGGTTGATAATGGGACTTATCTTTCACAGTGTAACTTACGTATTTATGAAAATATCATTTTGGTACTTGCTTGTACTATATTTTGCTTTTGTTGATTGGGAAAACATATTGAAAAGGAGAATTAATTATGCTAGGTCAACAGGAATAACTAATGAACATAATGCCACTATTTATATCAGTACTTTTATAATAGTTTGTGTAATTTATTGTGGCTTTAATAAGATTGATTCATGGCCTTTTGCTGTATATCCATGCTTTGATCACTTTTATCCCTCAACAAAAGAGACAGTGGAGATTTCTCTCTTTAATAGCGAAGGAGTAGAAGAACCATTAAGTGTTGATAAATTGATTAACCAATTTGATCCATCAAGATGGGATGTTTTACTTAGGCGAATTGCTAAAGAACATAGTAAAAGGGAAAAGCAGAAATCGTGTAGAGCTTTAGCTAAAGTTATATATTTTAGTAACCCCAATAAGTATGAAGGCAAAACCCTTCAATTTAATAGAGTTATTATTAATTTAAATCCTGAATCAGATATAGCAAGCCGTAAGCTTGAAAAAATATATCAGCTAACACTAAGTACTAACTTAAATTAACGACTTTGCTAAATTGTAATAGCTAAATAAGTTAAGAAAAGAATAATTATGCTTGTTGAACTATCAACAACAGTACTTTTTCTGAATATAAGTATTCTGATATCTTTCCATAGATATTTCCAAAAATCAAGGTATGAATCCCAAATATCTACAAACCATAATTTATTATTATGCGTATTTTGTTCCACTCCAACAGATGTATTTATTATGTTACCCTCATACCAAGTTCCAAACAATTTGTCCCATAATGGTGTTGAGTTGCTAAAGTTTTTATTTGTATGTTCTGGTAATTTTGAGTGATGTATTCTATGTGCGATAGGTGATATTAAAATGTATTTGCCTAGCCAACCAAAATCCCAAGGCAGCATAGAGTGAATTAACATTCTGTGTGATCTGTGTAGTACAGTTAGAATCAAAAAATCTACTAGTGGAATACCAGCAATTGCAAGTGGCAAGCACATAAACAGTCTTGTTATAACCTCATCAAGTGGATGAAGCCTATCAGCAGTAATTAGGTTAAGTTCCTCAGCGGAGTGATGCAATTTATGCAGCTGCCACCACCAACTTATAGTATGTGATAAGCGGTGCTTCCAATAGAATAAAAAGTCGTAAATGATAATATAGACAGCATATTGAATATAGATATTATCTATCGAGTTAATTAAACCAAAACCAAATAATTTTCTAACTTTAATTGGTATTAGTTCACTAAGACCAAAAGAAAATAATATTGTCAGTATAGAGATTAAACTTGAAGCATATAATATAACTAAAGCTATATCTAATTGTGCAGACTTTGATGGATTCATTAGTCTTTTTAGTGCCGAATTATTCCAGCCAAAATGTTTTGCTTCTAATATGAGAAGCAAAAGTAAGCACGGGATTAATGCTAAGAGTAGATTAAGCTTTGAATTAAAAATATTAAGCCAAATTAGTCTAAGATCAAAATTACTTAACAAATCCACGACAATATATTTTAAATTTTCCAACATATAAATTTATAATCTATTGGTGAGCTTTTAATAGGGTTATTCCTCAATCCTGAAGTTATTAAATCAATAATTTGATTAAATTAAAGAATTTACTTCTAAAATAGTTAAAATTCAATTAAAAGCAATAAAAATCTGCTTATTTTTCTGTTTTTTCTAGTAAAACTTATACTATATAAATGTGCTTCTAAGTTCTTTATCTATTTTTAGTGCTAGTTGGTTCAATGTTTCCCATGCATCTTTTATATGCCTTTCAGTTGTCCTAAGATTTGCAATAGCAAGCCTAAGCGTAAATCTTCCGTGTAGTTTGGTATGAGATATAAAAACCTTGCCAGTTGCATTTACTGCATTCATAATCTCTTCATTTAATTTGTTTAAGTATTCTTCAATAGCTTCTACATTCTCATTTCTTTCTATCTTTTCTTTTAAGTCTTTCGGGAGATATCTAAAACAAACCAAACTTGTTGTAACAGGAGCTAGGATATAAAACTTCTCACTTTCTTCTACCCACTTAGCAAAAGTTTTTGCAAGATTAATTGTTTCACGAATGCGATTTATTAAACCCTCTTTTCCAAAAGTACGCATAATAAACCAAAGTTTAAGTGCTCTAAATCTTCTTCCAAGTTGTATCCCATAATCATATAGATTTTTTGCTTCATCTCCTGTATCTGTTTTTAGATACTCAGGAACCAGACTAAATGCTTTTTTAAGCAGCTCAGGCTTTTTACAGTAAAATGCACTTAAATCCATCGGGGTAAATAATCCCTTATGAGGATTTACTACAAAAGAATCAACTTCATTCCAGCCTACGGTAATATGTTTCATTTCAGGTACAATTGCTGCAATACCAAGATAAGCAGCATCTAAATGTAACCAAAGTTTGTATTTTTTACAAATCTCAGCAATTTCAGGGATTGGATCAATGCTTGTAGTTGAGGTAGTTCCTGCTGTTGCAACAACACAAAATGGTATACAATCTGATTTAATATCTTCTTCAATACAGTTTATAAGTGCTTTTGGATCCATTTGGAAAGCATCATCAACCGCTACCTTTCTAACGTTTTTTTGTCCTATTCCAAGTGTAATAGCTGCTTTTTCAATTGATGAGTGTGTTTGTTCAGATGTATATAACTTAAGAGGCATAAGTTCTTTTTTATTTATCATTCCTTCTTCTTTGATTTTTAAGTTCAAAGCTTCTCTTGCAGTTGCAATTGCATGCAGTGTAGAAATAGATGCAGTATCATAAATTATTCCAAAAAAATCATCTTTCAGTCCAATTAACTCTCTAAGCCAAGCTAATGTTACTTCTTCTACCTCTGTAAGTGCAGGAGATGTTCTCCAAAGCATGCCTTGTTGATTTATCCCTGCGGTAAGAAGCTCTGCAAGTATTCCAGGGTATGAACTTGTACAAGAAAAATATGCAAAATATCCTGGATGATTCCAATGAGTAAGACCTGGAACAATGTATTTGTTAAAATCTTCCATTATTTTTTCCATGCTTTCACCTTTTTCAGGAGGTGATTTTGGAAGATTGTTTTTAATATCACCAGGCTTAACTTGGGATAAAACGGGGTATTTTTCAATGTTTGACAGGTATTCAGCTATCCAATCAATTAGCTCATAGCCGTGTTTTTTAAATAACTTAACATCTATGTCGCCTAGCTTTTGTTCTTTTAATTCAGTAGCTTTTTTATTCACCATTTACCCCTTGTTTATATAGTATCGCATGGATTCCTTACTAAAATAATGGATCTGTAAAGAGTTCGAGGATGACAAACGACGCGGGTCCTGTCACCTCTGGGGTCCCCTTCAAAAACTTCGTTCCTCAGTTTTTGACTCCTACCCCACCGGTGCCACCCGCTTTATCCTCGAATTTCTGACACACCCTAAAATAATGCATTACGTAAAAAAATGCTAGAATACCATTTCTTATGGGAAATGAATTCTTGTTATTTTTTGTAGGCTCTTTTGTTTCACTGTTTTCAATAGTGGATCCACTACTTGCTGTGCCTGTTTTTGTTTCCCTAACTGAAAAATATACCCCACAAAAAAGAATTGCAATAGCTAAGCAAGCAAGCATTTATGCACTTGGAATTATGCTTTTATTTTTTATTGCTGGAGGAGTTATTCTAACATTTTTTGGAATATCACTTGAAGGGCTTCGTATTGCCGGAGGGCTTATGATTATTGGATCTGCAATTGAAATGCTTCAAAAAAAAGAAAAGCTTTTACCAAAAGAACAAACTGAATCTGAAGAAAAAGATGATATTGCATTTTCACCCCTTGCAATGCCCCTTTTAAGCGGACCTGGATCCATTGCTGTGATTATAGGAATGACTACTGATGCAAAATCTTGGCTGCATTATCCTGTTATTCTTTTAACTATTATTCTTGTAGCAATTTTATGTTATGCCTTTTTAAGGCTAGCTCCTTTTATCTCACAAAAAATGAGTGCTACAACAATCAGTTCATTTAATAGAATCATGGGATTTATACTTCTTTGTATTGGAGTTCAGTATATTGTAAATGGTGTAATGCCGCTTTTAAAGGCTGTATTTAACTGCAGCTAATTTTTACTTATCAGCTCTCTGCCAGTTTTAAGAGCTTCTTTTACCTTAGTAATATCTCTTCCGCCTGCTTGTGCAAAATTATCTTTGCCGCCACCTTTGCCGCCTGTAACTTCAGCTACTTTATTTACAAGATCCTTTGCATTTATCCCTTTTGCTGTTAAATCCTTTGATACTCCAGCCGTAAATTTAAGCTTATTGTCTTCAGTTATATTTGCAATAATTGTTACATAAGCCTTTTCGGATTTTAGTTTTCCCTCAATGAAAGTTCTTACAACATCATCAGGGAAATCATCTAGTTCTATACAAAATAGGCTTATACCATTTGATAGTTTTTCTGTAGCACTTTCTTTTAGTTTTAAACTATCGGTATAAATAGTGGCAAATTTTTTAGTTAAAATATTATTTGCCTTTTTGTATTTCTCTTGTATGGCAGGGGTTAGCCCATCTGTTGCAAGATTGCCATATTCTTTTGTCAATTCTTCCCATTTATCTTCTAAACCATACTGTTTAAAAGAAGCTTTTAAGTTCTTATCTTTTCCCAAAAGCTCTATTTTAAGCCTTTCATGTTTCTCGTTTAATTCTTTTATATATTCTTTAAGTACCTCTCCAGCAATAGCTTCTATTCTTCTTGTTCCTGCTGCAATTGAATTTTCTTTTATGATCTTAAAACCGCCTATTTCACTTGTATTTTGTACATGAGTACCTCCACAAAGCTCAACACTTGCAAGATCTTTTTCATTTCCCATCTTCAGAACTCTAACTATATCTCCGTATTTATCACCAAAAAATGCAAGTGCTCCTGTTTGCATTGCTTCATTAAATGTCATTTCTTTAGCTTCAACAGGAAGTGCCTTTTTTATCCAGTTATTTACCATGTCTTCTATGTTTCTTTTTTCTTCATCAGTAACCCCTCTGTCCAATGTAAAATCAAACCTTGTTCTTTCATGATTTACCTCAGATCCTGCTTGTTGCAGACTTTCGTCAAATACTTTTCTAAGTGCTGAATGCATTAGGTGGGTTACGCTGTGGTGATGTTTGGTTCTGTTTCTTTTAGCTCTATCAAGTTCACAATTTACAGTAGTATTGTGCTTTATGCTTCCTTTGGTAACTTTGATGTGGTGTACAAAAAGTCCTTCCTGTTTTTGTGTATCAGTAACAATAACCTCAAATGCTTTATTTTCTGCAATAATTTTTCCAGTGTCACCCACCTGTCCTCCTGATTCTGCATAAAATACAGTTTGATCTAGTATAAGTTCTCCTGTTTCACTTTCTTTTAACTCATTTACTATTTCTCTATTTTGATTTATTAAAGCTAATACCTTGCTTTTGCAAGTTTCTTGTGTGTAACCTAAAAACCTTGTCTCTCCAAATTCTTTAAGTAATTCTCCATAATGCTTTCCAGTAGTAAGCTTTACATCAAACATCTCGCCACCAGAAACTTCAGAATGTTTCTCCTTAGCTTTTTCAAAGCTTTTCATATCAATATCTTTATTTTTTTCCTTTGCAATATCTAAAGTAAGCTCTACTGGAAAACCATAAGTAGAATATAAATCAAACGCTTTCTCTCCAGAGATAGTTTTTCCTGAGTTGGCTATTACTTCATCCAAATAAATAAGCCCTTTTTCAATTGTTTCTGCGAAACGTTCTTCTTCTTTTTGAATTGTTTCAATAATCACATTTAGGTTTTTGCTGATTTCTGGGTACACAAATGAATAATTGTCACTTACTATTTTAGGAAGCTTATATAAAAATGGTTCTTTTGTACCTAAGAGCCATCCAAATCTTGCAGCCCGTCTTGTAAGCATACGAAGTACATAACCACGCCCTATATTGCTAGGCCTTACACCATCTGCAATTAAAAAAGTTATACACCTTAAGTGATCAGTAATTATTTTTAGACTCAAATCAGAATTTAATACTTGTTGTCCCTTGTCCCTTGCCTCTTGTCCAATATATTTAGTTTTAGTAACTTCTGAAACGCTATCTAATATTGGTCTTAAAAGATCAGTTTCAAATGTATTTGGCTTATTTTGAAGCAAAAGCGCAATTCTTTCAAGCCCTGCTCCTGTGTCTATGTTTTTCTTTGCAAGAGGCTTGAACTTTCCATCTTCATCTTTTTCAAGCTCCATAAAAACAAGATTCCATATTTCAAGGAATCTCTCGTCATGATCTTTAAAACCATCTCCTCTATCAAAATAAATCTCAGAACATGGTCCGCAAGGTCCTGTCGGTCCAGGAGGACCCCAGAAAACTTCTTTTCTTGGAAGCTTCCTGATTTTGCCATCTGATAATCCTATTTCTTTTTTCCAAATATTATATGCTTCTTCGTCAGGAGGAGTGTCTGTGTCTCCTTCAAATACAGAAACAATTAATTTATCTTTAGGAAGTTCTAATGTTTTTGTGACATAATCCCATGCCCATGTAATCGCTTCTTTTTTAAAATAATCGCCAAAGCTAAAATTACCAAGCATTTCAAAAAATGAATGGTGTCTTGTGGTTCTTCCAATATTTTCCAAATCAGAATCTTTTCCGCCGGCACGTGCACATTTTTGAATGGTTACAGCTCTTTTGAAAGCAGGCTCTTTAAGTCCTAGAAAATATGGTACAAACTGTACCATTCCTGCACTGGTTAAAAGCAAAGTTGGATTATCTGGTATTAGTGAACTGCTTGAAACATGCTTATGTCCACGCTCAGAGAAGAAGTTTATCCAGGATTCCCTTATTTCTTTTGATGAATGAGGCATATAATTATTATAACTAAATTAGATTATGCTAAGTAGCATGTATTTCCTCAAACAATTTTTCCATCATACTTTTATCTTTTTTACCTATGCGTGATTCCACGCCGCTATTTACGTCAATAGCGTATGGTTGTACTCTTTTAAGTGCACTGCCTACATTTTGAGGATTAATTCCCCCAGCAAGGATAATTGGTACCTTGGCTTTAGAAACTATTTCACTTGCAATATGCCAGTCAGAAGGTCTTCCTGAGCCACCCAGATTACCTTTTCTATCATAGGAGTCAAGTAAAAACCCATCACAAACTTTTCTATAAGCATTAAGTTCTGTTACAGAGGTATCTTTGGTTGGAAATGCTTTGATAACTTTTACGTATTTATTAAATCTTTTTAGATCATGGCAATATGACACAGTTTCTTGTCCATGCAGTTGTATAGTTGTAACAGCAAGCATTGAGGATAAATACATCACCTCGCTTATTTTTTCATTTTCAAAAACAAGCACGGTTTCTATTAAAGGAGGTAGTTTGTCAATTATTTCTCTTGCTGTTTTTATTCCGATTTTTCTTTGAGATCTTTTTACAAAGTTCAGTCCTATAGCATGAATAGGAAAAGAAGAAACCATCCTTGCATCATAAACAGATGTAATGCCGCAGATTTTTATTTTTATATCTCTAGGATCTTTCATATATGTGTACTAAGACGATTAATATATTTAAACTAAGCCCTCAATAGTATTTATTGTTATGGTTCTTTCTTTGAGATTTACTTCAGGCACCAGTTCATCAACGAAAGGAACCATTATCTCTTTTCCTTCCTCGTCTTTTATTACAAGGATATCATTCCCGCTTTTTAAAACATGATCAACTGTACCAATTAAATTTCCACTTTCTGCATATGCTGTTAACCCTTTAAGTTCATGGTAATAGAACTCATTTTCCTGTAATTCCTTAAATTCAATGCTTGGAAGGTATACAGAAAGTCCGCATAAATCTTCTGCAACATCCATGTTATCTACACCTTGAAGAGTAACAATGTAAATATTCTTATGCTTTTTAACTCTTAATACTTCAAATTCTTGCTTAAATCCACTTGAATCTTCTACAAAAATATCGCTTAATTCTAAAAGGTAATCAGGGGGTTGAATTAAAGGATTTATCTTCAAGTCTCCTTTATTTCCAAATGTTCCAACAATTGTGCCGACTAAAAACATGACAAACTCGTTTTGTCATTGCTTCGCTTCGCTCGCAATGACATATTATTTAAGTACCACATTAGGCTTACTACTTCTTTCTATGGTTGTTTCTGGTGCCCATACTGAATTTGATATTACTTCAACCCCTTCTGAAACTTTACAATCATTTCCTAAAATGCTATTAATTACTTTTGTGTTTTTGGAAACATGTGAGTGTTGCCATAATATTGAGTTATCAATGTAACTTCCTTCTTCAATTCTACACCCTTCTTCAATACATACTGTCCCGCAAAGTGTAACATTTGCACCTATTCTGACATTTTTTCCTATATAAGCCTTGCCTAAATTTTTTACAGAGGGATCAAGAACAGCACTTTGTTCTTGGTAGCCAAAATTAGTTTTCTTAGCACTAAATTTTATCTTTACTTTGCCACTAAGTATATCCTCAATACTTTGTTTATATTGTTTTAATGTACCTATATCAGCCCAATAGCCTTCAATTTTTATAGCTTGCATAAGAATATTGTGTGACATAAGTTTTGGGAATAAGTCTTTAGCCACATCATATATCGGACATTCTTCTTTAGAAGGCATTTCATCAAGTACACTCTTATTAAAGAAGTAAATGCCTGTGTTTGCTAAATTGCTTTTTGCTTCTTCTGACTTTGGCTTTTCCTGAAATGAAACTATTCTGTCATTTTTATCAGTTACAATAACTCCAAATTGAGATGTATCGTCTATTTCCATAATGCCCGCAGTGACTGCACAACCACTCTTTAGATGTTTCTCATAAAGCATGCTTAGATTAGCATCAGTAAGTGCATCTCCCATAATAATTAAAACAACATCTTGTGTTAAGTATTTTTTGCAGCTTCTAATACCACCTGCTACACCGGTAAGTTCTTTTTCGTGTACCATTTTTAATGACACTCCAATGGAACTTGTCATTTCGCTTGAAAAATATTCTCGCATTCTGTCAGCTTTTACGTGAATATTGGCTGAGAGATCAGTAAACCCATGCTCTTTGCACAAATTAATAATATGTTCCATAACAGGAGCACCAACTATTGGAGCAAGTGGTTTTGGAATTCCTCTTGTCAGTGGATCCAACCTGGAACCAACACCGGCTGCAAGAATCATTGCTTGATTGTGCTTTTTTTCTCTCATAATTTAAGTGGTGAGCTTTTATTTTGAACTACATCTTTTTATGGCCTTAAGTACTTCTGCAGGAGCTGTGCCACCATATTGATTTCTTGCATTTACACAAGATTCAACCTTTATTTTTTCAATAATATCATTATTAAAGAGTTTGTGAAACTTTTTCCACTCATCAATACTTAAATCTGTTAATTGTTTTTTCTTTTTAATACAATATAAAACTATTTTCCCAGTGATTTCATGAGCAGTTCTAAATGGAATACCTTTTTTTGTTAAATAGTCTGCAACATCAGTAGCTGCCATGAAGCTATCTTTAGCAGCCAGATACATTTTATCCTTCTTAAAAGAAATATTTTGTAGGAGCTCATTGGATATTTTTAACATGACTTTTATAGTGTCTATTGAGTCAAAAATAACCTCTTTATCTTCTTGAAGATCCTTGTTATAAGCATGAGGTAAACCTTTAAGGACATTTAAAATACTTACTAAATTTCCAAGATACCTACCCGTTTTCCCCCTTAAAAGCTCAGCAATATCAGGATTTTTCTTTTGAGGCATCATGCTGCTTCCTGTAGAGTATGCATCGGATATTTCAATAAACTTAAACTCTTCTGAACTCCAGAGGATAATTTCTTCTCCTAGTTGACTTAAATGGATCCCTGAAAGTGAACAGTTAAATAAAAATTCACAAATAAAATCTCTGTCTGATACAGCATCTATACTGTTTTCAGATATTTTAGAGAAACCAAGTTTCTTTGCAAGAAATCTTCTGTCGATATTAAAACTGGATCCTGCAAGTGCCCCGGAGCCAAGAGGCATTACATCAATTCTTTTAAAAGAATCTTGAAATCTTTCAATATCCCGTGAAAATTTTTGTTCATAAGCCAAAAGATGATGTCCAAGAGTTATAATTTGTGCTCTTTGAAGATGAGTATACCCTGGCATCAGTGTTTTGTAGTGTTTTTTAGCTTGTGTTATAAAAGCTTGCCTTAGCTTCTTTAAGAGCAAAAGAATCTGATTTAGCTCATCTTTTAAATATAACCTTATATCTGTTGCAACCTGGTCATTTCTGCTTCTTCCTGTGTGTAATTTTCTTCCTGGCTCTCCAATTAGGCTTATTAATTTATTTTCTACCGATGAATGAATGTCTTCATTTTGATTTTCAGTAAACCATTTATCTTTTTTAGAATCTATTTGCTTTTCAATCTTGTTTAAGCCTGAGATTATTTTTTTTGTTTCTTTAGCAGTTAATATTTTTGTTTTGTGTAGTGCCTGTGCATAGGCTATAGAGCCTTTTATATCGTGCTTGTAAAGCCTTTTATCAAAAGACAAACTGTCGTTAAATTCACTAAGTAGCTTTGCTGATTTCTTTTTAAAACGACCGGACCATAAGTTTGATTGCTTTTTAGCCATATATAGATATACTATCGTGAAATGTCATTGCGAGGAACAGGGTGACGAAGCAATGACATTAAATTTTCTGAAACATATATCCGGTTCCGCGTGCAGTAAGAATAAGTTCTGGATTTGTTGGATCTTCTTCCAGTTTTGATCGAAGCCTACTTATGTGGACATCAACTACTCTTGTGTCAATTCTATGATCAGCTGGATATGACCAAACTTGTTGCAAGATATCTGCTCTGGAATATGCTTTTCCTGAATTACTAACCAAAAGTTCAAGAAGATTAAATTCCATACCGGTTAGTCTGACTCTTTCGTTGTTTTTGTATACTTGTCTTTTATTTGTGTCTATTTTTAGATTGTTTATAACTATTACATTGTTTGGGTTGCCGCTTGTTTGTTCAACAGGCCTATCTGTTACTCTTCGAAGCACTGATCTTATGCGTGCTTCAAGTTCATTAGGACTAAATGGTTTGGTTACATAATCATCAGCACCAAGCTCAAGACCTTTTATCCTTTCTTGAACATCAGCTACTGCAGAAAGAATAATTACTGGAACCTCTGAATATGATCTAATTTCCTTACAAACAGTAAATCCATCTACCTTAGGTAACATGATATCTAAGATAACTACATCAGGAAGATAAGTATTAAATTTATCTATTGCTTCTTCACCATCAACTGCTGTGTCTACTTGGTAACCTGAAAGTTTCAGTCTTGTTTCCAATATTCTTCTTATAGTTGCTTCATCATCTACAATTAAAACTTTTGTCTTGGGTTCTTTTTCTTTTTGTGGAGTCTGTACATCGCTTTGTTGTTGAATAGGTTGCATGGATTCAACATGGCTTTTTAAAAGTGCATCCATTCTCTTTTCTCCATTTCGTAAAGATTCTTACGCTATACTAAATAATGTAGATGTTAAAAAATATATCTCAAGTTAAGAAATATGAACAGAGCCCAAAAAGCATTTTCAGAGAGAAAATGCTTAAAAAGGCACTCTTAATCCTATTAATACTAGTAAATTTTATAATTCAAGGTTCACATTCTCAAGAAGAGGTTCCTAATCAAGAAAAAAATAAGAACTCATTAAGTGAAAATCCAGTAAAAGAAACCAAGCTTCCACTTGAGATTTCAGAAAAATATTATAAAAAAGAAGCAATTGTTGAATTTAATAAGGCTGTTGCAAGCTGGGAAGAAGGAAATGTAGATCAGGCCATAACTTTCTGGAAAAAATCAATTGAAATTGATTCTATTCTTTGGGTGGCTTATCTTGGATTAGGGCAAGCATATGAAAAAAAACAAGAGTTCAAAAAGGCTTTAGATTCATATAGTGAATATTTAAAACTAGCACCTCCTGAAGCACCTGATAGAGAAAATGTAAAACAAACAGTTCAATTTTTAAGTCATCTTTTAAGGCATGGTGAGGAGAATATCTCAGGTGGTGATTATTTGCCGCTTGTAAAAACAAAGCATGAAGGCAAAGAACTTTATGTTAGGTTTAATTTAAATACTCCTTTGAATATCTATTTTTTCCCTACTCTTGCAGATGCTACTAAGTATCCTAAAGAATTTGAAAATGCCTTTTTAGCTGGTGCAGATGTATGGATGGAAGCACTTCCAAAATTAAAGTTCAAAATAGTAGATAATTCTCAAGTAACAAAGCTATCAGAAAAAGAAGCTAAGAAAAAAGAAAAAGAGATTCTAGAAAACACTCAAATTAGAGTTGTATTCCCATCAAAACTAACAGTAAAAAGTAAAAATGATAGTAGCCTCGTTGAAACATTAGATGCTTATAGTTATCCGATAATAAGAGATAAAAAAAACTTTCGTGTGCTCGGCAAAATAATGGTAAGTCCATATATTTATTTTCAGTCTCAAATTGCACTTCCACTTGAACCTTTGTCAAAGCTTGAGAAAGAAGAGAGGCTTGAAAAGGTAAAACTGATTGCAGCAAGAGAAGTTGGTCATGCACTTGGACTTTGGGGATTTAGTCCTAATCCAAATGACTTTATGTTTGAGGGGGAAGTTAAAGAAATAAAGCTTACAGAAAGAGATAAAAATACAATACAAGGACTGTATGAATTAAACCCTAAAGAAAAAGAAGTACTTACTAATAAGTAATTAAGCAGCCATTGCATGAATATCAGGGAAATATCTTTCAAGTATTGATTTAAGCTCAAGCTGTTTTCTAAGCAAGATTAAAAAATTTGCTTCTGTCCAAAGAAGAGGAGTGTTTTCATTTGCTCTCCATTTGCCTTTTTCATCATTTGCAAATGAATCAAAAAAGTAAGCTTCTGGGAGGCGTTTGCCATTAGTTTTAACTAGTTCTTTTTTCAGTGTCTCTCCCGACGCAACGTAATATCTTTTTGTATATTTCTCATCTTCCTTTGTAATGTGTGCCATAGATCTTCTAAGATGAAATTCTGCAAGCTCTAGTCTGTCTCTGTCTATTGTGCCGTGTTTAAATAATTGTTCAAGTACTTTATTTGTATAGTAGGTAGCAAGATATGGATCAAATAGAGTCCACTCTGCCGCTTTAAAATCAGGGACAAACTTGTTTGCATATATTCCTTGGCTTTGTAAATTAGTGTGGTAATCCATACCTAAGTATTCATCATCATTTCTTCTTGTAAAACCTACAGCTCCCATTCTATGTGTATACAGTGACTTTAAAATAGACAATTCTTGTTCATTAGTAAGCCCAGGATTATATGGGTATAAAAGAAATGTTAAAGCAGAATCAGATGGAAATATATCACATTCTGTTGGTTCTCTTCCATCACCGGGAATTCTATGTTGAATTGCTATACCACATTGATGCATTAAGTTTTGAAGCTCAACTTTAAAGTCATCCCTATTATAAATATTTAAGTTAGACCAATTGTTTTTTTCTAAATGTGCTTTAGCAGTTTTTGCTGCAGCTAAGCAAATTCCAATACTTGAGGCTCTTTTTCTTGCCCATACATCTTCCCAAGGTCCTACATCGTGGTTATCCCATACTCTTACTCTATTGAGGGATTTAAATGCTACAGAAAAGATTGAATCAGCAGAGTTATCTCTGTTTTGACCATCTCCAAAACTTAAGTGATGGTCAAGATTTTTAAGAAAGTCAGGCTCATAAAAATTTGGCTCATGTCTTGAGTGTGAAGGATCTCCTAAGATATCAGCAAGATAAAAAGTGGTATATAACCATGCGCCCATTGCATCAAACTGGTTATGTGCCCATGGGTGATTACTGTGCACCATTTCGCCCTTATCATCAATAGCAGCTCTTATTGGAGGATGTCCATTACCGGACTGGTATCTTAAAACAGGCTCTGCAGGATCCCCATGTGGATGCCAGTGATATGAAACAAGTTTATCTCTTTGTTCCTTTGCATTGTAAAACTCGGCTAGCCTGTAAACTACTTTTTTGGCATTGGTAAAATCACCTGCTTCTATCATTGCAAGTGTTTTATTTGCCATATCTCTTGTCCATGCAAATTTTGAATAACCGCTTTCAGGTCTTGTAGATGCAGGAATAGCACCATTTGGGTAGCAACCTAACTCAAATTCAATATGATCCAAAACGCTTTGCAGTTCTGTAGTAGAAGTAAGCTCATGTAGCGGTCTTAGAATTATGCTTTCAAGAGGATGTCCATCTACAAAATCTCTAAACTCATCTGCAAAATATCCATGTCCAGTAAGAAAATTAGATACACTTGGTACTTTAAAATCATGATGTCCGTTTCTATGAACTACTAAAGATTCTCTTACGGGAAGTTTAGGTGGTACGAAAGTAGTAGGTTTGGTGGTGTGTAGCCTTTCGGCAATTACCCTACCAACTGGTACTGCAAGAAGCGTCATAATTCCTCATTGAATTTTACTAACTTTTTAATAGATATTCAGTTCGACAAATTGAGATTAATTCTATTAGAAATAACATTTAATGTCCAGTAATAATTTTATCTACGGTTATTTTGATATATTTGATTAACTTAATGTGAGATATATTAGATTAATTTAAGTTTTAGCCAGGATCTTACTTTCTTTAACAAGCCATTTTAAGTACTTTTCTGACCCTATTTCAATAGGCAATCCTATAACTTCTGGAACAGTGTAACTATGCATTGATTTAACTTTATCTTTTAAAGCTTCAAAATTGTTTTTTACTGTTTTTATGATACAAAGTGCTTCAGTATCTCTACAAACTTCCCCTTGCCACTTATATACAGAGCGAACTTTATTTACAATATTAACGCAAGCAGCAAGATTTTCTTTTACTAATTCCCCTGCAATTTTTTCAGCTTCATTTATATCTTGAGTTGTAACTAAAACTACTATAGGTTCTTTATCTAATGCCATAGCATTACCTCACATAAGCAGTCTATCTTACCATAGAATCTAGATTGTATTAACTACACTAAAGTTTTTCGATTTATCTAGCAGAGTTTAATGGCATTATTTATGATCGGCTTTTTCGTCAACTTTTTGAGTAGGTTTTGTAAGAGAAGTTTGTGGCCTATCACTTCCTCTTTTTCCTATTTGAATTGCAAGCCCTGCAAGTGCTCCATAAACTATTGGTAAAATCTGTTGACTCATGTTATTGACCTCTACATTGATATAAACAAATTTTGGTCTTAACAATCAAGGGTTTCTTAATCTTTAGCTGCTTTGTGTTGCAAGTGCTCTTTCAAATACAGATCCGCCTTTTCCATCTGTAATTTGATCAATCCATTCTCTTAAATGGCAAACAGTGCCCTCATTGTTTTGAGCTAGTGAATTTTCATCCAACATCATAACTAATACAACACAGCTTCCGGCCCCATACCTAAAATCAAGTTTAGTAGGATTTAATACATCTTCACCGATACATCCTAAAGTTTTATTATTTTCTTGTGCATCTGGGGTAGCTTCAGCAAGTTGACCTAATTGTGGGAGTGATTCTACACTTCTTAGAGTGTTAAAAGCATTTTGAGGATTGCCTCCTAACCCTGTAGATATTGCTCTTATGAAACGTTCTTGATTAGGGCTAATTTTCATTTGGTATTCCTTATATTTGTTAATATAATAAATGTCTAATATCACTCTAACTAAATGAGTATGAGTTTAGCAATCCTTAAAAATTAAGTTTCTATAAAGGTTACAAAATAACTATATGCAGGAAATCAACAAAGCTTACAATCCCAAAGAAGTTGAAGAAAAATGGTTAAGGATTTGGCTTGAAAATAAACTTTTTAAATCTACCCCAGATTCAAATAAAGAGAGCTTTTCCATAACACTCCCTCCTCCAAATGTGACAGGGAATCTCCACATGGGACATGCATTTGGAAATACTATTCAAGATGTGCTTATTAGGTACAACAAAATGAGTGGGAAAAATGTGCTTTGGCAAGGCGGAACTGATCATGCAGGAATTGGCACACAGGTAGTTGTTGAAAAAGATCTCTCAAAGAAAGAGAAAAAAAGGAAAGAAGATATTGGTAGAGAAGAATTTCTAAAGAGAATATGGCAATGGAAAGAAAAGAACGGAAATGAAATTATTGAACAAATAAAAAAACTAGGTTGTTATATGGACTATGATCGCTTGGTTTTTACAATGGATGAAAATTACACAAAAGCAATAAGAAAAGTATTTGTTGAACTGTATAATAAAAAGCTTATTTATAGAGGAAAAAGGATAGTTAACTGGTGTCCGAAATGCACAACAAGTTTAAGTGATCTGGAAGTCGAAAGTGAGGAGATAAAAGGCAAGCTTTATCATATCCTTTACCCCTTTGATCTAAAGGATATTTCAAAAGGTGGTATAACAGTTGCAACAACAAGACCAGAAACTCTTTTTGGTGATATTTCAGTTTGTATAAATCCAAATGATGGAAGATATAAGAAACTTGTAGGAAAACATGTTTACTTGCCACTTATTAATAAGACAATCCCAATTATTTCTGATGAAATTATAAAAATGGATTTTGGCACTGGTGCGGTAAAAACTACACCTGCACATGATGCAAATGATCATGAAATATTTAATAATAATAAAGACCAAATAGAAAAGTACGGAACACACTTTTTTCCTTATCCTGTAATTATGGATGCAAAAGGAAAGATTCAGGATTTAAATAATATAGGCATTCCGGATGAAATTAAAGGGATAGAGAGATTCAAAGCAAGAGAAATAACTGTACAGAAGCTAGAAGAGTTTGGATTTCTTAAAAAAATTGAAGAATATGATCAAACACAAGATAAACATGATAGATGTGGGACTATTATTGAACCTTATCTTTCAGATCAATGGTATGTAAAAATGGAGCCGCTTGCTAAAAAAGCAATTGAAGTTGTTGAAAAAGATAAAAAAATAAAGTTTATACCAGAAAGATATACTGATCACTACTTAAACTGGCTTAAAAATATTAAGGACTGGTGTATAAGCAGACAGCTATGGTGGGGGCACCAAATACCGGTCTGGTATAAGAAATCAGTGGACAGGAAAAAAGCAGGAGATAGGAGTCAGGAGTTAGGAGATAGCCATCAGTCATTTGAAGATATTTACGTAGGAGAGGACCCGCCAAAAGATATTGAAAACTATGTTCAAGATCCTGATGTATTAGATACGTGGTTTAGCTCAGCTCTTTGGCCTTTTGCAACGCTTGGCTGGCCTCAAAACACTGATTATTTAAAAACTTTTTATCCT
This sequence comes from Candidatus Melainabacteria bacterium, assembly GCA_016178265.1. Taxonomy (GTDB): domain Bacteria; phylum Cyanobacteriota; class Vampirovibrionia; order 2-02-FULL-35-15; family 2-02-FULL-35-15; genus JACOTS01. The sequence continues at coordinate 24,590 of JACOTS010000092.1, read as the reverse complement.
ACAAGTGTGCTTGCTACTGCACGTGAAATTATTAATCTTTGGGTCTCTAGAATGGTCTTTATGGGGCTTGAGTTTGTAAAAGATATTCCATTTAAAGAAGTACTTATTCACCCTGTTATTCAGACTCCTGATGGCAAAAGAATGTCCAAGTCAAAAGGAAATGCAATTGATCCACTTGAAATGATTGATAAGTATGGAGCAGACGCAAATAGGTTTTGGTATTTTAGCGTAGGGATTACAGGAAACCAGGATGTAAGATTTCCAGGTAGAAAAGGAAAGGATGGAAAGTGGGAATCAGATACACTTGAGCAATATAAAAGGTTTGCAAATAAACTATGGAATGCAAGTAGGTTTGTGTTGCAAAATTTGGAGGAGAACAAAAAGTATAATTCTGATTTATCAGAGTTAAATCTAGGACACTTAACTATTCCAGATCGCTGGATTTTGCATAATTACAATGAACTTGTAATTAGAATATCAAATGATTTCTCCCATACCAGATATAATTTCTCTGAAATCTCTAAGTGGCTTTATAGGTTTATTTGGGATGAATTTTGTGATTGGTACATTGAAATTGCCAAGCAACAATTGTCTAATGCTGATCTAAAGGAAAACACACAAAAAATTCTTTATTCAGTTATTCATGGAATTATAAGATTGCTTCACCCGGTCATGCCTTTTATTACAGAAGAATTGTGGAATGCACTTCCTAAGGTTGAATTAGACAATAGATTTATTGTAGAAGCATCTTTGCCTATCGGTGATTCTAAATTTATTGATGATAGCTTGTATTCCAGATTTTCTTATATTATTGATACGACAAGAGAGATTAGAAACCAAAGGCAAATGCTTGGCATTCCATGGGTGAAAGAAATGGATGTAAGGCTTTATACTCAAAATAAATTTGAGAAAGAAGCATTAGTAAAGCTGTCATCTTATATTGAAAGCTTAACAAAATCACAAGTAACGCTGTTAAATGACTTTGAACCAATAAAACCTTCTACGGGAGCTCTTGTTAGAGATACAAGGATCTTAATTCCTCTAACAGGACTTGTAGATCTTGACAATATGTTAAACGCCTTGAATAAAAAGAAGTTACAGTATCAAAAAGACAAAGAAAGTCAAGAATCAAAGCTTAGAAATACGAACTTTATTAGTAATGCGCCCCAGGATAAAATAGAAGAAGTAAAAGCCAGGGTAAATGAGCTTGAAAATCAAATAAAAACAATAGAGGAGCAAATTGAATTACTTAAATAGAATGTCATGAAAAAACGCAAGGTTTCAGTTTTAGGCTCGACAGGTTCCATAGGCAGGCAAACCCTTGATGTTTTATCAGCATTTAAGGAAGATTTTGAAGTTGTAGGACTTGCAGCAGGATCAAATGTACAACTTTTAATTGAACAAATAAAAGAACATAAGCCAAGATTTGTGTCTGTAAAGGATACGGAGTTAGCTCAGGAGCTAAAATCAACACTTTCTGACCACTCAATTGAAATTTTTTGTAATGATGTTGGGTTAGAGTTTATTTCATCTTCTGCATGTGACATTGTAGTAAATGGCTTGGTTGGTTCAATGGGCTTAAAACCTACAATATCAGCCTTAAGTCATGGCAAAAGAGTTGCATTTGCAAATAAGGAAACTTTGGTAGTTGCAGGTGGATTAATAAAAAATCTTTTGAAAAGAAACAAAGGAGAAATAATTCCTCTTGATAGTGAGCATGTTGCTATTCATCAATGCATAAGTGGTGCAAGAGAAAGTGAAATTAAAAGAATTATTCTAACTGCATCTGGTGGACCATTTAGAACTTGGAAAGAACAAGATATTCAAAAAGCTACTAAGGAAGAAGCACTTAAGCATCCAACATGGGTTATGGGTCCAAAAATAACCATTGATTCAGCAACACTTATGAATAAAGGACTTGAAATAATTGAAGCAATGGTGCTTTTTGAACTACCAGTGGGCAAAATCGATGTTTTTATTCATCCTCAAAGTATAGTTCATAGTGCAGTGGAGTTTGTTGATGGAAATATTATTGCTCAACTTGGAGCTACAGACATGAGACTCCCTGTCCAATATTCTTTGTTTTATCCACAAAGAAGAGAACTTCCGTTTAATTTATTTTGTGATTTGCTTTCTGTTGGAAAATTAGAGTTTGAAGCACCTGACTTCAACAAGTTTCCATGCCTTAAACTTGCTTACCATGCAGCAAAGGAAGGGAAAAGCTATCCAATTGTCTTGAACGCAGCAAATGAAATTGCAGTAGATATGTTTTTAAAAGAAGAAATTAAATTTGGTGATATTCCAAAAATAATCTCTAGCACAATGGAAAATCATAAACCATCTGAGCCAAGTTCTCTTGATGAAATTACTGAGCTAGATGCAAGGATTAGAAGAGAAGTAAGTGAACGAGCTAAAACCTCAAAAATATAAACTAATTGTCGGGCTTGGAAACCCTGACAAAGAACATATGGAGACCAGACATAATGTAGGGTTTGATGCTGTTGATGCATTTGGTAAAAAATATCAAATTGAATTAAAGCATGATAAAAAGCTGTCATCTTGGTGTGGAAAAAGAGAACTAGCGGTCAATGGAGAGGTCTATCAGGTTATTTTGGCAAAACCAGATACTTATATGAATCATTCTGGAATTGCTGTAAATAAACTTTTAAATTGGTATAAGGTTAATGTTTCTTCACTGCTTATCATTCATGATGAGGTTGCACTGGATCTTGGAAAGATAAGGATTAGTCATGGAAGAGGACCAGGAGGACATCATGGGGTTGAATCTATTATTGAGTCAATTGGAGGAAAGCAAGAATTCACCAGACTAAGAATAGGTGTAGGTCCTGATCCCGGTGGTGATATACGAAAGGATTATGTATTAGGTAAATTTACAAATAAAGAAAAGGAAATATTAAGCAAAGTTATTAATTTAACTATTGAGGCAATAGAAACCCTGCTTGAACAAAATGTAGAGTTTACAATGAATAAATACAACGGGGTAGAGCTTGGAGCTTAGAGTTATGAAACAATATAAGCCTCTTTATTTAAAGTATAGGCCACAAAGTCTTTCTGAAGTGATTGGTCAAAAGGTTGTGACTAAGACTTTAACCAATGCAATTAAATTTGAAAGAATTGTTCATGCTTATCTTTTTTGTGGTCCAAGAGGCACAGGGAAAACTTCTACTGCAAGAATTCTTGCCAAATCATTAAATTGTGAGAAAGGCATTACTGAGAGTCCCTGTAATAAATGTGTTAGTTGTACTTCAATTATGCAAGGTAACTCACTTGATGTAATAGAAATTGATGCTGCAAGTCATAGAAAAGTCGAGGATGCTGAGGATTTAATAAATAGGGTTAATCTGGGGACTTATGGCTCAAGATATAAAGTATATATTATTGATGAAGTTCATATGCTTACAGATCATGCATTTAATGCACTTCTTAAGACACTCGAAGAACCTCCTAAAAACGTGATTTTTATTTTAGCTACTACTGAAGAACATAAAGTAATCCCTACTATTATAAGCAGATGTCAGAAACTTGAATTTAAACTTGTGGTTGAAAAAGATCTTGAAGAAAGGATTAAATTTATAGCCAAAGAAGAAAAAATCAATATTTCTGATTCTATTGTAAGCTTTATTACTAAAAGATCTGGTGGATGTTTAAGAGATGCGGTTTCATTTTTAGATCAAATAAGTGTTTTGCAAGAGGGAGATAAAGAAATAGATGTAAATGAGGTGTATGAGTTATTTGGTGTTGTAGATAGAGCTTCTCTGTTTGATTTATTAAAAGCTATTCTTTCTTTTAACAAACAAGAAGCAATTTTTAAAGCTGAAGAACTTGTTAAAAGCGGAAAAGATATTGGGGAATTGTACAAGAGCTTCACCCGTCTTGTAATTGATGTTGCAAAAGCAAAATCAGATGATAGTTGTAAAACTAAGCTTGCTAAAGAGTTAAAGGATGACATGAGCATTCTAAAGCTAGTTTCTATAAATCATATTTTGAAACTGGTTGATAAATTTCAGGAAGGACAAGCAAAACTTAGATATTCTTTAAGTCAGGAATTGCATTTTTTAACAGAAATATTAAGCATGTTGGATGAAGATTTTCTAATTTCACTTACTGATCTAAAAGAACAAGTAGATAAGTTAACAGGAACTAGTGTGTCTAAGCCTATAAAATCCAATGAGAAACCAAAATCAACCTCAATACAACCTGAAGAAAAACTCAAGACAGATGTGGTTGAAGATGAGTCTGAAATAGAACCTATTCAAGTAGAAAAAGCTGAAGAAGCATTGCCAAGTACTACTACATGGGAACAAATACTTAATTTAATAAATAGTAATCCTACAAGAACGTTACTTATGCAATCAGGGGGACATCTTCTTGCTTTGAATGGAGACTGTATTGAAATTGGACTTACAAAAGATATGTTTTTACCCAGGTTAAAAAGTGATAAGAAGAAAGCAGAGATAATCTTGCAAGCAGTAAAAGATGCAACAGAGCTTGAGCCAAGAGATATTAAATATAGAGTAGTTGAGAATGCTCCAAAGAATATGGTGCAGGAGCAGTTACCACGACCAAGTACAATTCAAGAAGGTACGAAAGATAATGTATTGGTAAAGCCTGTATTAAAGACAAGCAGTGAAGATGATGCACTTTCAGGAGCAATAAAAGATTTATTTGGTGCAAAAGAGCTAAGCTAACTAAGCTTCTTCACTCAGGCAACATGTTGCCCATGCACAGATTGATTCTTTTCTCCCCATTGAATCCATTTTTTCATTTGTTTTTGATTTTATATTAATTGCTCTCTCATTTATGCCAAGCACTTTTGTTATGTTGGTAATCATTTTTGTTACATAAGGTGAGAGCTTTGGTTCTTCAGCTATGATTACAGAATCGATATTTTCTATTTTATATCCTTTGTTTTTTAATGATATGTAAACTACCTCTAAAAGATCTAAACTGTTTGCATCTTTCCATTTTGGATCTGTGTTCGGGAAATGTCTTCCTATATCTCCAAGTGATGCAGCACCAAGTAAAGAATCAATAATTGCATGAATTAAAACGTCTGCATCTGTATGTCCGAGAAGGCCTTTAGAGTAAGGTATGGTTACACCTCCTAAAATTAATTTTCTGCCTTCACCTAATTTATGAATGTCGTATCCAATACCTGTTCTCATGCTGCCCCTTGTTTTTAAGTAGCTCGCTATTTCGTTGAATTGTAAGATTAACTCAATTTAAAAGACAAATTTTGCTTAACACTGTTCCAAAAATCTTAAAGACCATATAAAGCTCGGCTTTGTCCAATTTATTTGGCAAAGCCGAGCGGCTGGTGCAAAGGCAAATTAAATGCGAATTTAATTTGCCGGTTTAGTGATAACGGTTACTTAACATATCAAGTGAATAATTATATTAGAACTATGAGAACTTCAGGACATATTGTGGTTTCAGCAAGTATAGGACTTTTTATATATGCTGCTTATGGAGAAGTTGGGCCTGCTTTAGCTAGCTTTTTAGTTGGTACTCTTATAGATTTGGATCACATAATTGATTATTTGTATGCTCATGGAAAAAGGTGGGACTGGAAAAAAGTGAATTCTGCTCATCATGAAAAGGTAAGTGGAAAACTATATGTTCCGTTACATTCATATGAACTTGTACTGTTATTCTTTTTACTTACGCTAGATTCATCACTTACGCCGTGGAGGGTTGGAATATCTTCTTCTTTAATAGCACATTTTCTATGTGACCAGTTCTTTAATCCGAATAGAAAGTTTTCGACATATTTTTTAATTCATAGAATAATTCATAAATTCGATGCCAGCAAAGTATTAAAAACTAAATTAAAAACTGAAGAATTAGTAACAAACTAATTTAATTCTGACGTAAACTCTCAATCTTTAGGTTATTTTAAGAATGTTTTGATTGAACCTTGATATATTATTTCACTATATGTCACTTACAATACTTTTTAAATCAGATCTTCATGCAAGAAGCAGTGCTCCAAAACCGCCTGTAGAAAGAAAAGATTTGAGGTGGAAGCATGTAGTAACAAGGAGTAAGTGGTTTCAAAATTTAGCTTTTGGTACATTAATTCCTTGGTATGAATCTAAGCCAAATGTGCAAGCTAACATAAAGCCGCATATGCCGGTAGATGAGTTTTGTGATTTGACTTCTAATATTGCATCTGGTGTTAATGGAATAAATCCTCAGCTTGTAGTGTTTGGAGGAGATTTTTTTGACTTATCTAGAACAACAGCAAATAGAGATAGAGAAAGACAAGAAGATGTAACTATTGTCGGTAAAACTCTTGTTCATGAAATTAATGCACCAACGTTATTTTTACCTGGTAATTCAGATGGTATTTATATACAAGATAAAATGAATGCTCTAAGAGATTTATGGGAAATAAGTGGTGATTCATGGGAAAGAACTCTTGCACTTTGTGATAGTGATTATAGGCCATTTAAAGATGGCAACGGCAATTTTGCACTTAAAATAGGTAATGTGTTGGTATTAGGTTTAAATTCTGTTCCACCTGCTGAGTTTGGTCTTGAAGATAATTTGAACCAGTCTTTTTTTAATGTTGCAATAAGTGATATTGCAAAACCAGTTCCAATACTTGTTTTAACTCATCACCCGCCATTTAATGTTTTACCTTGGTATTTTAAAAGAATTGGTGAGGGTATACCTGCACAAAAATGGCTTATAAATGATTTACACAAATATGTTCAAGAAACAGGAAAGCCAGCATTAATTGCAACAGGACATTGTCATAAGTGGATGTATGAAGTAGATAAAAGAGGACTTCATGAGTTATGTAACTTACCGCTTTCTTCCAGAGATAGAAATTTAGGAACAGTAATAGAAGTTCAAGGTGATCAAATTAATGTAAGTCAAGCAGGCTTTTAACTAATATTTCTTTTTCCAGTAATTGCAAAATTAACCAATTCACCTACTTTAGCTGAATGATCTGCTGATCTTTCAAAGCACCTGGCAATAAAAAATAGTTGTGAGTAACCGTCAATTTTTTCTTCAGAAGCTTGTTTTAAAAGCTTAACTACCGTTTTAATTGCTTGCTTGTATAAAGTATCTACTGCATCATCGATACTTGCGATCTCATTTGTTTTACCTTGAAATATTTCTGAGTATGCATTAATTGCTTGATTTAACATTTTTAGACCAAGCTTTGCCATCTCAATAATTTCTTCAGGTATTTCAGTTTCTTTCAAATCTGCTTTTTCAAGAAACCTTGCTGCTTTTTTAAAATGATCTCCTATTCTTTCCAAATTGTCAGTAACCTGAACTGAAGTAATAATTTGTCTAAAGTCTTTTGCAACAGGTTGTTGTAGTACTATAAGCTGATCTCCAAAATCATGTACTTGCCATCTTGCGGCATTAACTTCTTTGTCAGTAGATTTAATTTTTAAGAAGTAATCATGAACACGATCTTTATCTTGTAATGCTTTGAGCAAGAGTTCACCATTAGCACTGACTTTATTAGCAAGATCTAGCACCAAATTATGGAGCTTTATAAGTTCATCCTGAAAAGTTGTACGTATAGTAGATGTCATATGGATATATTGTACTATATCGTTGGCAATGACATTACTTAACCTTTGATCTAATCTTTGAAGAGAAAACACCAACACCCATATGGGTTAAGCCGTATAACTTTAACTTTTCAGGGTCATAGAGGTTTCTGCCGTCAAATATTACTTTCTCTTTTAATATTGATGCAAGTTTTTCAAAATCAGGATTTCTAAATTGTAACCACTCGGTGCAAACAACAAGAGCATCCGAATCTTTTACTGCATCCATCTCGCTAGATGCCAGATAAATATTTTGTGTTTTAGGATCATTTGCAAAATGCTTTTTAGCATTTTTTAGTGCAATTGGATCATATAATCTAAGCTTTATCCCTTTTTCCAGAAGCCCTTCAATAATATTTATCGAAGGCGATTCTCTAATATCATCTGTTCCGGCTTTAAAACTGATTCCCCACACAGCAAGCGTTTTGTTTTGAAGATCAGCTTTACCAAACCAATCAATTATTTTGCTTACAAATCTTTTTGAATGTCTTATATTAGATTCTAAAGTGGCTTTAGGGATTAATAAATCCAATTTATTTTCAGTTACAAAATCAGCTAGTGCTTTTACATCTTTAGGCAGACATGAACCCCCATACCCAATTGACGGATATAAAAACTGCTTACCAATTCTTGGATCAGAGATAATTCCTTCTCTTACCCTTCTAATATCTGCTCCTATTGCATCACAAAGAGAAGCTATTTCATTTATGTATGCAACTTTAAGAGCAAGCATAAAATTGCATGCATATTTAACAGTTTCTGCCGAACAAGTATCCATAATAAGGATTGGGTGACCGTTTCTTGTGAAGTGCGAATACAGTTCTTTCATTATTTCTGCCACTTTGATACTGTTTGTTCCAATAATAATTCTGTCAGGTTTCATGAAATCATTTACAGCAGAACCTTCTTTTAAAAACTCGGGATTTGATGCAACATCAAATTCTGTTTTCAATTTATTATCTAAATATTTCTTTAATTCTTCATTAGTGCCGATTGGTACAGTTGATTTTAGAACAAATATTTTATAGTTTTTTATGTATGGAATTATAGAGTCTATGGCTTTGTATACTGCAGTGGTATCCGATTTCCCGTTTTCTAAAGAGGGAGTTCCTACTGCAATAAATATTAAAAGAGAATCATCAATCTCTTTTGTAATTGAGCTTTGAAATTTTAATCTGCCGTCAGTTTTGTTTCTAAGTACTAACTCTCTTAAGCCAGGTTCATAAATAGGCATTTCTCCATCTTTTAATGCCTTGATTTTACTTTCATCAATATCTATTCCTAATACTTCATGCCCAAGTTCAGCAAAACAAGCGCCTGTTACTAATCCTACATAACCTAATCCTATAACTGATATCTTCAAATTTGTCTCACCAAGTATAAATATTTGATTGCTAAGGGAAAATTATAATATACCATAAGTTAAAGCATCCTGGTTACTACCTAGCTAGTGTATGAGCCGGTGGTAGGTAGAAACCTTTTACTCGTCTTGAAAGTAGTTTATGGATAACAAAAAAACAGCACTTATTATAGGAGCAGGTCCGGCTGGTTTAACGGCCGCTTATGAGTTATTGCATAAGACAAATATTAAACCAATTATTTTTGAAGCAAGTGACATGATGGGGGGTATTGCCAGAACTGTAAATTATAAAGGAAACAGAATTGATATAGGGGGACACAGGTTTTTTTCAAAATCAGATAAAGTGATGAAATGGTGGAATAACATATTGCCAATACAAGGAGCCCCTTCCAAAGATGATTTAATTCTGGAAATATCTTATCAGGGTAAAAAGCAAGCAGTAGCCTTAGAAGAAAATGGTCCAGATCCTGAAAAGTTTGACTTGGTAATGTTAATTAGAAAACGTCTTTCAAGAATTTTTTTCCTTAGACATTTTTTTAATTATCCTGTATCACTAAACCTTAACACAATTAGTAATTTAGGGATACTTAGAATATTCAAAATAGGTTTAAGTTATTTGTGGATTAAGTTATTTCCGATAAAGCCTGAAAAATCACTTGAAGATTTTTTTATTAATAGATTTGGCAATGAATTATATAAGACGTTTTTTAGAGACTATACTGAAAAAGTATGGGGGGTTCCATGCAGTCAAATTAAGCCTGAATGGGGAGCTCAGCGAATTAAAGGATTATCCGTTACTAAGACAATTTTGCATGCACTTAAAAGTATATTTTCTAAAGATTCATCGGTTGCTCAAAAAGGAGTAGAAACAAGTTTAATTGAGCAGTTTTTATACCCTAAATATGGTCCTGGCCAGATGTGGGAGGAAGTTGCCAGGATTGTAAAAGACAAAGGAGGAGAAATTTATTTAAACCATAGAGTTATTGGTTTAACAGTACAAGGAAAAAGGACACAGGAAGTAAAAGTGAAAAATGATATAACAGGAGAAGAAAAATCATATAAAGGAGACCATGTTTTTTCTACAATGGCTGTCAAGGATCTCGTTAAGTCAATTGGTGAAGTTGTACCCAAAGCTGTTCAAGAAGTTGCGGATGGATTAATATACAGGGATTTTATTACGGTAGGACTTTTGCTAAATAAACTTAAGATTAAAAATAATACAGCATTGAAAACAATAAACAATTTAATTCCTGATAATTGGATTTACATTCAAGAAAGTGATGTAAAGCTAGGAAGACTTCAAATATTTAATAATTGGAGTCCTTATATGGTGTCAGATATAAATAAAGTTTGGATTGGCTTGGAGTATTTTTGTAATATTGGTGATGAGTTGTGGAGTAAATCAGATGATGAGTTTACAAGATTTGCAATAGATGAACTTGCAAAGATTCAAATTATAGATAAAAAGGATGTGTTAGATCATGTTGTGATAAGGATGCCAAAAACTTATCCTGCTTATTTCGGCACTTATGATAGATTTCAGGAGATTAGGGATTTTGTAGATGGGATTGAAAATCTTTTCTTAATAGGGAGAAATGGAATGCACAGGTATAATAATCAAGATCATTCAATGCTTGCTGCAATGACAGCAGTTGATAATATAGTAAATGGTATAAATTCAAAAGATAACCTGTGGAATATAAATGTTGAATTAGACTATCACGAGGAAAAAGTTGGTGATTAAAGCCTGAATCCTGATTCAGAGGCATCTTTGTGAAACATTTGCACAGTATCAAGGGAGAGATCAGCAAGCCCTTTATTTACGTTTTTGAGCTTTTTCAAAATATCATATGTAACAGTAATGATATGACATCCAGTTGCTTCAGCTTGATAAATATTTAATAGTTCTCTTGAACTTGCCCAAAGCAAGTTTGCATTTTTGATTGGTTTTAAAATATTTGCAGCTTCTAGCATATAAGGTACAGGATCTCTGCCTGTATCTGCTATACGCCCGGCAAAAACTGAAACAATACTAAAAACATTTGGATTGAGGACTTCACTTACTGCTTTGACTTGTTCTAGTGTAAGTATTGCAGTTATATTTAATGAAAGTCCTTCACCGGATAGCTTTTTTACCAGTGATATTGAAGATTCTCTTTTTGTATTTGTTATAGGTATTTTGACGTTAACATTTTTACCCCATGATGCAATTAATTTTGCCTGACGTTCCATATCATCAAAATCATCTGAAAAAACTTCAAATGAAATTGGAGTATCAGTAATATGTTTTAAAACCTCTTTTGCAAAAGCTTCATAATCTTTAATCCCGTTTTTTTTCATAAGTGTTGGATTTGTTGTGAAACCTTTAACAACTCCATCTTTTTTTGCTTCTATCATGGCATTTAAATCAGCACCATCAGCAAATATTTTCACTTTCAGTTTATTTATAGGAGTAACAGATTTTAAAAGTTGTGTTTCTACTGTTGGCATAAATACACCTGCTTTGTGTTTTTCCTTTACTCTTTTATTATTCCCTAAGATAGAGAAACCCCTATCAAAAATTAAGCTAATTTCATTCAAAATCCTTGAATCTCTAGCCAATTCAACATAATATCCAGCTTATAATCCTTCCTTTTTAATAATTTCACAAGCTTCTTTAAGGTTATTAGCAATGAAATCAGGAGAGCTTTTACCTGTATACTCAAGAGATTTCTCTTCTTTTATTTGAATGGTTTTTGTTCCAGCATTTTGGCCACAATATATATCAGTATCTCTATCTCCAATAAACCATGATTTTTTAAAATCTATGTTAAATTTCTTTTTGGCAAGTTTTAAAAAATATATTCCTGGTTTTCTGCATTCACACTTCTGTGTAAGTTCAGGATTAATTCCATTTGGGTGGTGATAGCAGTAGAAGTATTCACTTATTGTAATGTTATTTTCGATAAAAATTTTGTGTAGTTTTTCATGAACTAAATTTAAATTTTCAAGAGTTGTTTTCCCTTTTGCACAATCAGGCTGATTTGAGACAATAAAAAGCTTGTATCCTAATTGTTGAAATGTTTTAATTGCATCTATAGTCCAGGGAAATAGTTTTAATTCATCTGGAAAGTGCGGAGCCACATATTCTTTAGTTTTAGGATGAAAAACCAATTCATTAATTACACCATCACGATCTAAAAAAATTGCTTTTGCCATCCCCATTACTTTACTGGTGTTGATTTAACAGCACTTTCCCATTTCATTTCATTTTTTTGAATGTCAGGATGTGAAACTAAAAGGTGCCAAACAATAGCCTGAAATTCTTCAGCATGTGGTGTAACGGTTTCAGGACTCATGGTAGGGATTAGTATACAACTATCTGCAACTTGTTTAGTGTATCCACCATCTCTGCTGACAATGCCTATTATATTTGCGCTCACTTCTTTAGCTAGTTTTAAGGCTTCTACAAGATTTGCACTAATATTTTTTTCTAAATTACCGCCACCAACAGAAAATACCATTATTGTGTCTTTTGAATTTAATTTGCTTACTAAAAGCCAATTTTTAAAAACCGAACTCCAACCATCATCATTTGTTCTTGCAGTTAGTTCTGATACATTATCTGTTGGTGCATAGGATTCAATACCAGCTATTTTTCTGAAATCATTAACTGCATGTGATGCATTGCCTGCACTTCCACCTACCCCTAAAATAAATAGTCTGCCTTTTCTTTCTCTTGTCTCTTTTAAAATTGATACTGCTTTGCTTATTGCACCATGATCCAGCATTTGTGCAATTTGTGAAGTCTGATCCAAATAAGTTTTGATATATTTCACAACGAATTCCTTTCCTAAGTGTTATTTTATATACCCGCCTTAATAATTTCGTACCAGAATTTTCAAGATTTGTAAAAGATTTTGAACAGTTCCTATAAAAGGATCATACCGTGTGTCTGGATCGTTTGACCATTCTACCGGAAATGATGCAATCTTATACTTGGATTTTGTTGCAATTCTAAGCATCTCTAAGTCAATCATAAATTTATCTATTACACACCTTTTATAAATATCATGTGCCACATCTTTTTTAAACAATTTAAACCCGCATTGAGTATCTTCAACTCCTTGAGGAATAACTCCAAATAATTTGATTAAAAACATAAAAGCTTTTGCGCCTAATTGCCTATAAAGAGGCTGTTTTATCTGTATTTTGGAAGCCTTGTTTCTTCTTGAACCAAGTGCAATATCATATCCTTTTTTTATTAGTTCAATGCCCCTAAAGGTACAATCAAATGGTACACATAATCCAGCATCAGCAAAAAGGATAATCTCGCCATTTGCTTCCAACATTCCTTTTCTCAGTGCATATCCTTTTCCTTTATTAGTTTTGTACGCAATTACTTTTATAAACTTATGATCTTGTGCATATTTTTCTGAAACATCTTTTGTTTTGTCTTTGCTGCCATCATCAACAATAACTAGTTGTCCTGCAATTTTATTAGTTTTGAAGAAAGAGATTACAGCTTCAATATCATTAGATATTTTTTTTTCTTCGTTATATGCAGGGATTACTATGGATAAGTCGTACATAAATTATTTTGTATATAAAATGTTAATGGTTTTCATTACTTCAAGTGATTCTTTCTCATTTGACATCATTTTTTTGTTTCCATTAATTGCACGAATGAAATCAAGCCATTCAAGTTCCCATGATTTTTCAACCTTATATTGTCTTTTCTTTATCACTGGAGCTATGCCGAGCTTTTTACGAGTTGAAATACTTAATGTTTCTATGCCATACGATCTTCCCAAACCATTTACTTCTATTGAGCCTTTAGTTCCATAGATTTCAAATCTAAACAGGTTCTTCCATTGAGTCCAGGAAGCATGTATTTGTGCTACTTTGCCAGTCTTTGTTTCCAGAAGAATAAAAGCATTGTCTTCAACTCCCATTTTCCAAAACATTGTTTTTTTAATAGCACTGGCTTGCTTAAGCTTTTCAAAATTAAAAAGCCATTGACATAAATCAATAAGATGCGAACCTTGATCCAATAACTGCCCTCCTCCGCAAAAAGATTTCTTAGAACGCCATTCTTTATCGTAACCAACTCTTCCTCCGTGACCGTATGCAGCTCTGATAAATAAAAGATTGCCTATTTTGCCTTTTTTGCATAATTTATGGGCTTCTAAAATTCCACCATGATATCTGTGATTAAATCCACATTTAAACTTTTTTTTGTTTTTTTTCACAGCTTTGTAAATTTCTTTGGCTTCTTTATAATTCATTCCCATTGGTTTTTCACAAAGCATTTATCTTTCAATCCTTTGTTTAAAGATGAAAGAGCAAACCCATTAACTTCTTTTGCAAGCTGCTTTGTTTTTTTAAAATCTGTGTCAAATATATATAATTTAGAAGAAGGAAATAGTTTTTGTACCGTATGGGCTCTTCTAGAACCTATGTTTCCTGCACCAATTATAAGTATGTTATGCTTTTTGCTCATTAATTTCTTTAAACAATATATAATACTTTAGTATTGTAGATGAACACGTAGTATTAAAAATGAAATTATTAGTTACAGGCGGTGCTGGTTTTATTGGATCTCATACAGTAGATCTATTACTTAGTAAAGGTTACGATGTGAGGGTGCTTGACCTTTTGCAACCTAGAGTTCATCCTTACGGTAAACCTAAGTATTTGGATCCTAGTGTTGAATTTATGCAAGGTGATGTTGCTGATAGATCTGCAATGGAAAAAGCATTAAACGGAGTTGAAGGTATTTTTCATTTAGCTGCTTACCAAGATTATATGAAAGATTTCAGTAATTTTATTAAGACTAATGCTTACAGTACAGCTCTTTTATTTGAATTAATTGTTGAGAAAAAATTAAATATAAAGAAAATTGTTCTTTCATCTTCTCAATCTGTTTATGGAGAAGGAAAATATATTTGTAAGGAGCACGGTATTCAACATCCAGACAGCAGAAGCGTTGAACAGCTAGATAAAGCAGATTGGGAAATGTATTGTCCAGTATCTGGCTGTAATAAACATATAACACCTGTTTTAATTGATGAAACTTTTACTAATCCTTTCACAGCATATGGTATCTCCAAAGAAACATTAGAGAGATTAGCGCATAAATTAGGGAAAAGATATTCAATACCGACTGTTTCTATGAGATATTCAATTGTTCAAGGACCTCGAAATTCTTTTTTTAATGCTTATTCAGGAGTCTGCAGGATATTTACTCTTAGGCTTATTAATAATAAGCCACCAATAATCTATGAAGATGGAAAGCAGCAAAGAGATTACCTGCATGTATTAGACGTTGCAAGTGCTAATGTAGCTGTTTTTGAAAATAAAGATGCTGATTATGAGTCATTTAATGTAGGTGGGATAAGTGGAGTTAATTTAATTGATTATACAAAAACTCTCATTAAAGTTACTGGTAAAAATATTGAACCTATTATTTCTGGCTTATATAGATTTGGTGATACAAGACATACTGTTTCTATAAGCGAAAAGCTAAAAAAACTTGGATGGAAAAATGAATATACCCTCGAAGATGTTTTCAGAGATTATTTAGAGTGGGTTTACAAGCAACCGGATTTAAAAGATAGATACGAAGAAGTTGAAAAGACCATGAAAGCCCAAAATGTTTTGCGAGAATCAAAATCTTCAGTGACCACATGAAAGCTTTAATATTAGCAGCAGGGTTAGGGAAAAGGCTTGGTTTAGAGGATATACCAAAGCCCATGTATAAAATTAATGGTAAGCCTGTTCTAGAGTACAATATTTTGCTTCTAAAGAAACATAATATTACTGACATTTGCATTACTCTATTCTATAAAGGAGATGTAATAAAAAATTATTTTGCTGATGGATCTAAATGGGGTGTAAATATTACTTATTCTTATGAAAAAGAGTTATTAGGAACAAGTGGAGCATTATTAAATGTTACTCATTTTTTGAATGAGTCTCCGTTTTTTGTAGTTTACGGTGACAATTACACAAATACTGATTTATCTAAAATGTTTAAGTTTCATGAAGCTAGTAAACCACAAGCAACAATTGCCTTATTTGACCCTGAGAAATCATTGAATTCAGGAATTGCCGGGGGGAAAATAAAGTTAGATAAAGATAACAATGTAATTTCTTTTATAGAAGGAAGTGGTCCTGATGTAAAAGGGTATGTAAATTCTGGAATCTATATTTTAGAACGTGAAATTCTTGATATGATTCCAAAAGACCACCCTTCTGATTTTGGCAAAGATGTTTTTCCAAAATTGCTTAAAGAAGGATGTAACGTAAAAGGTTATTTATCAGATAGTTTTGTTTTAGCAATAGATACCAAAGATGCACTAAGTGTTACTGAAAATGTGTTAAAAAAGGAAAGAGGATCTTAAATGATATTAACCAGAACCCCTTTTAGAATTACATTGGGCGGTGGTGGAACAGATTTACCTTCTTACTACAAAGAACATGGTGGTTTTATTTTTTCAGTTACACTCGACAAATACATGTACATAAATGTTAATACCCCTATAGTAGATGATTTAATTAGGGTTAAATATTCAAAGTATGAAGAAGTGTTTGATGTAAGCGAAGTAAAACATGATTTGGTAAGGGAAGCGTTAAGTCTTGTTGGTATTAAAAACTCAATAGAAATTCAATCAATGGCTGATATACCTGCAGGAACGGGGCTCGGGTCTTCTGGTTGTTACTTGGTTGGGCTTTTAAATGCTCTGCATTGTTATAAAAATGAGCCGATTATCCAACAGGATTTAGCAGAGGAAGCTTGTTATATAGAGATTAATGTTTTAAAAAATCCTGTCGGTAAACAAGATCAATATACAGCTGCATTTGGCGGTTTTATTGTTATGGAAATAGATGAGAGCGGTATTGTAAAAGTAACAAGACCACCTATTTCTGAGGATATTATAGATGAGCTTGAAAGCTCAATGTTAATTTATTATACTCACACTACAAGATCAACAGCAGAAATATTACAAGAACAAAGTACAGCAGCCCAAGATAAAAAGGCCACTTCTCACAAGGTAGTTGTAGAAAGCCTTCATCAGATAAAAGACATTGGATATAAAACATTGGATGCAATTTCAAAAGGAAATTTAGATGAGTTTGGAAGATTAATGGATGTTCATTGGAAAATGAAAAAACAACTTTCAAAGAAAATATCCAGTGGGAGAATTGATGAAATGTATGAATTAGGAATAAAAAATGGTGCTTTTGGAGGGAAAATACTAGGTGCTGGCGGCGGCGGCTTCATGTTATTTTATTGTCCGAAGGAGCATCAGGCGAAATTAACGGATGCAATGTCAAAGGCGGGGATGAGAAGAATGAGATTTAAATTTGACTTTGATGGGTCCAAAGTTATGTTTAATGTATTTAACAGGCGCCAATCATTACAAAGAGAATTAAATATGACAATAAACAGGAAGTAACGAGTATATTGATTCAAACCGTTGGTTAAATTATTATATAAGTGTGTTAAGTAATAAATCGGCTTTGACCATTGTAATAACTGTATATTTAATAGTTACAGCTGGTTTTCTTATTCATATACCTCAAGGAAGTTTAACCTATGATTTTGGTGGACATGTTGAGTATACAGAAATAATTTCTAATCAGAAACATCTTCCTGCTCCTTATGAAGGTAAATTAACACAAACATATCATCCGCCATTATTTTATTTAATAAATAGTTTAATAATTCCTAATTCAGTAATAAAAGAAAATAGAACACTTCATATAAACCTTGTTCAGGGATTATCAGTTTTATATGGTGTACTGACTTTATGTTTGCTGTTTTGGGGATTATTGGAAGTTAGTAATCGTCCTATTGATCGAATAATAATTTTATTATTTCTCTCTACAATTCCTGGTTTTATAATGTTGTTTTCTACTTATAACAACGATTCATTAGCAGCAATGCTATCTATTGCTACGATCATTTTTAGCTACAAGCTTTGGAAACAGTGGTCTAGAAACCTGGCTTTTGGTTTATTAATAACTGCTACAGCAGGACTTTATACAAAATATACAGTAGCCCCTGTGCTTATTTCAGTGATAATTATTTGTTTTCTTAGATCTATATTATCCAAAACAATTTTGCAAAAAGAAAAATTGATTGTAGGAATTTTGTTGTTGTCAATAGTCTTCCATCTTCCATGGTTAATTTTCCATAATTATCGTTATACAAATAAACTTTTCCCAAATAATTTCGAAATGTTTATTGTGAGAGAATTTCAGCCAGATAGTGTAATGAAAAGGCTTAAAAGAGTTGTAAGAATACCTTTTTTACAGCTTCAACCTCAAGCTTGGCAAGATCCCTGGGTTCATAATGAAGGCAACATTGCAACCAAGGAATCTGATTATTGGATGCATACATGGATTAATTCAGTAATAGGTTCGTGTATTTTTTCATATCCACCTGTTAATGTGATATGGGTTTTACTATGGGTCCATTTAGCAATAAAACTAATTTCACTGAAAGCAATTTTTAAGTCTGGTTTAACACGCACTGCAGGCATGCTAATTGTTTTAGGGCATTTGTCCCAAATTTCAGCTATGATCTATGCTTTAAATTCTCCTGTTATTGTACAGTACAGATATATTTCTTGGATTTGGTTAGGATGGGCAATATTATACTCAAGTTTATTGTTAAGCCAAAAAGATAAAATAAGCTCTTTATTTAAAAAACTTTTAATTGTTGGAATATATTTAAATATATATGTTTGTTTTACTGCTATTGGTTGGATATCGTAATTTATTTTGCATTATTTCTTCCAAGAGATGGCTGCAAAACCGCTTGACCACCTTGCTAGTGGACTATGTTGCCAAATAAAATCAGTAAATAAACTAAGAAGCATTAGCCACTTAACTCCTTTAGTAAACATATATATTAGCGGAATTAGTGTAAGATCTATATAACTGATTTTTACATGACTAAAACCAGCTTCATGTAATTGTGCTTTTAACTCTTCTGGATTTAATTCACGCTCATCTGGCGTGTGGTACTTATCATACGTAGAGCCAAGTACCTTTCTCCCAATAAATCTAAGTATACCCTTAACATTTGGATCTTGTGAATAAAAAAAGCCACCAGGTGCTACATGATCATATGCTACCTTTAAAAACTTTGGCATATCTTGTTCGTTAACATGGTGTAGAAATGCTAGGCACACTATTACATCAAACTTTTTATCCCAGTGAAGGTCATAAAAAGACTCGCATTTGTATTCTATGTTATGAATATTAGCTTCTTCTTGTTTCTTTTTTGCTAGTGTAATTGCTTCTGGGGAAATATCAACGCCAACAATTTGATTTGCATACGGAGAAAGTAGTCTTTCAAATTCGCCATCACCACAGCCAATACTTAATACCTTGTTAAGTTTTTTAATTTTTGAAAGTGATAAGAGTGAGTGTAGTTCTCTTTTTAGTCTAAGCTTATTACCAAATTTGTTGTAAGCCTCATTTTGATAGATGGTTGAGTAAAATGCAACTTCATTAGCCTCTGTGCGATTTCTTCTATCATTGGTAACAGTTTTATCTTCTTTATTCACTAAACTAATTTTATCCTAACTGTCTTGAAACTTAGTATTAAGCCTTATGATACCTAAAGATAATGATTTAACATTGGTTTTAAGGAAATAAGTTGGATGGGAACAATAGTTAGTATAAAGCAGAATGTAAATTAATTTATAAATCAACGATAACAATAAATTCAAGGCTATACTGGTATTTAAATCATGAATTCAAAATCATTGACTTGTAACTGGACTATAGAAAACAGCAATATTTTGTGCTTGCATGACAGTGAGTTAGTTTTTAAAGATTCGCTGGATCACTGGGAAAATGGTTTATGTAGGCTCATGTGTTGGGGTGATACAGAAGCAAAAGCATGGGTTGAAGAGGTTGTTAAGTTATCCACTAATGGCAAAAATACAGTATTTTCTAAGCTAAGCGATAGAGAAAAAATTGAGATATTAAAGTCAGCTACTGCTAACTTTCTTAAGCTTTCTGAGCCTGAAGAAGATAAAAGACTGTTGGGGCTAAAAGGTCCCTTGAAATTACTCTCAGATAAAATTTGGGATATAGGAATAAGAGACAAATCTAATTATGCTGTTGTTGGCTCTTCTAAATATGAATACGGATGGTTGATAGATCTTTTAAATCTAAAAGCTGGTTTTAAAACATTAGTATCTTATGATAAAGGTTATTTTGAAGATGGTGATAATAGTGTTGGATATGGAAATTATTTAGCACAAAAAAGTTGGCGAGCTGAAAAATCAAATAGAGTTATAAAGCAAATTATAGATATATCAAATCAAATAGACAATAAGCTTCCTGAAAAAGTGAATTTTCTTGATGTAGGATCAAGCTATGGATTTATGCGTGTTGCAGCAGAAAATAATGGATGGATTCATGATGGTATTGAGCTGAGTAAGTTTGCTTGTGACACATGTAAAAAGGAGTTTGGTTTTGATACTTTTGTAGGAACTATAGAACAATTTTTATCTAAAAATCACACAAGCTATAATGTTATAACACTCTTAGATACCCTTGAACATGTTGTTGATCCACTCTCTATGCTCTATTCTGTTAATAGTTTGTTGGAAGAAAATGGAATATGTGTAATTAGGACACCTAATTTAATGTCTATTGAACATGAAGTTTTTGGCAGATACTATCATTCTTTTAAACTTGAGCATATTCATTACTTTTCTTATAAGGCTATGTTATTTCTTTTAGAAAAAGCTGGTCTTAAACCATTATTTTTCAATTCAACTTCTCACTTATTAAAGGGATTTTTTAATGATGACTTATCTCTTTTCGAGCGGGATATGAAAGGGTCCGATTTGTTTATAATAGCTGGAAAATAAATCATTATGATTAATAACCAAACAATATGTTTGCTTATCCCTACTTTAAATGAGGAAGAAGGATTAAAGAAAGTTCTTGGAATTATTCCTTCTTATATAGATAGGGTGCTAATTGTAGATGGAGAAAGTACTGATAAAACTCATGAAATTGCAAAGGAATTTGGAGCTGATATCGTTGTTGAGCCAAGACGCGGTTACGGACGTGCTATGAAGACAGGCTTTGAAAATGTTAAAGAAGATTGGTTAATTACACTTGATGCTGATGGGACTTATCCAACAAGTGAAATAGAAGGTTTGGTAAAGTATGCAATAGAAAAGAATCATAAGTTTTTATCTGCTTCTAGATTTCCGCTGGATGATAAAAATGCTATTTCCCAAAGAAATTTTCTAGGAAATACATTTATAACATGGATAACAAATTTTTTATTTAATACTAAAATGGTAGATGGGTCTTCTGGAATGTGGATTATACACATTTCTGCTTTGAAAGAATTTAAGCTTCAAAGAAATGATTGGCTATTTTCTAATGAAATAAAGATTGTAGCTGCATTGAATCCTAAAATAGGATTTCATGAAAGAGCTATTAATTTTATGCCTCGTTTTGGTGAAACAAAAGTTAGAAATCCATGGGGTATAGGTCTAAAGCTATTGCTTTATATTTTTGCTAAAAAAATTTTTGGAGGATGAAAAATAGTTAAATGGATGTAGCCATTGTTACAGGTGCTGGTCAAGGAATCGGTAAAGAAGCTGCTATAAAGCTTGCAAGTAAAGGTTTACATGTTGTATGTGTTTCAAAAAGTAATAATTGTAAAAAGACAGCAAGTGAGATTATTGCAAAAGGTGGTAGTGCTGAAGGAATAATTTTAGATATTAGTGATTATGAGAATGCAAAAAAGATTTTTACAAATTGGGCAAATAGCATTTCCTTTAAACAAATTGGTGTTGTTTTAGCTGCAGGAATTTTAGGTCCAAATGGTCCATTCTTGGATTCCTCATTGAATATGTGGGATGAATGTTTAAGGGTTAATATATTAGGAAATCTTGCAGTGCTTCAAGGGCTATTACCGCATATGATTAAAGAACGATTTGGAAGAATAATTACTTTTGCTGGCGGTGGATCTGCTTATTCATTTCCAGAATTTCCAGCATATTCAGCTAGTAAAACAGCAATTGTTAGAATAACAGAGAATTTAAATGAAGATCTTAAGGACAAAGGAGACTTTATTGTTGTCTGTTTAGCTCCTGGTGCTGTAGATACTCAGATGTTAAAAATAGTGAAATCATCTGGTGCTACTGTTAAAACACAAGTTGATATATCGGAACCCATTAACTTTATTGTAGAATTTATGCTTGCAAAATCAAGTGCTCTTTCTGGATCTTTTGTACATGTTAGGGATAATTGGAAAGACTTTATAAATACTGGTAAAACACTGTCTAAAGATAGTCACTGGAAGTTAAGAAGAATAGAATGATTAAAATTGTACTAATAGGGGCAGGATTAATTGGCAGAGAAAGATTGAAAGCGCTTCAATCTCTTAAATTAGCTTATAATTCAATTCAACTTGTGGGGATTTATGATCCGTTAATTGAAGATATAAAAGATCTTTCAGATCAGTATGATACTAGTCCTTTATTTAGCCTGGATGAGGTATTTGATAAAAAACCTGACTGGGTTTTTATAGCAACGCCCCATGATTTGATTTTAGATTTAGTTACTACTTCATTAAATAATGGGTGTAAGGTTTTGGTTGAAAAACCTTTAGGACGTTCATTGAAAGAAGCAAAAAAAATAATGAGCGTGAAAGGAGCAATGGAGAGGTTATGGGTTGGATTTAACTATAGATTTTATAGAGGTATTTATGAAGCCGTGTCGGATATAAAAAATAATAAGTTTGGTGACCTTGTTTCAATTAACTTTATACTTGGTCATGGAGGAAATCCTTCTATGAAGGATAGCTGGAAGCTAGACTATGATAAAGCTGGTGGGGGTTGTTTGATAGATCCAGGAATTCACTTGCTTGATTTGTGTAGAATTATATCTGGTGGGAATATAGAAGTAGTTAGTGGCATTAAATGGGATGGTTTTTGGAATAAAGGGATTGAAGAGGAGTGTCACTTGTTGCTTAGAGATAATAACGTTATTTTTAATATACAAACATCTATAGTTCGCTGGAAAAGTACATTTGTAATGGAAGTAAATGGTACAGAAGGATATGGAAGGGTTATAGGCAGAAACAGAAGCTATGGAAATCAGTCTTATATCAGAGGGAAAAAATGGGGATGGATGAAAGGGGGTACTCAGCAAGAAACAGAAGAAAAAGTTGTGGAAACTGATGGCAATGATGTTTTTGCAAGAGAATTGGAAAGCTTACTCTTCCCAAAACAAAAACTTGTTCTTGCCCCATGTTCAGGAAACGAAGCTTTGTCCAATATGGAATTGTTTGATAATTGTTTGAAGGCTATAGTGAAGTAGGATTATAAAAAATTACTATGAAATGTTTTGTTACAGGCGGAGCAGGATTTATTGGATCTACAATGGTAGATAAACTTTTGGAAAATTCCAATAATCAAGTTACAGTCTTTGATAATTTTTGTTCAGGGCAAGAAGAATTCATCAAACATCATTTTTCTGATAAAAGATTTAATTTAATAAAAGGTGATCTGCTTAATGCTGAAATAGTAAAAAAGTCAATGGTAGGGCATGATTTAGTTTTTCATTTTGCAGCAAATCCAGACATTGCAAAAGCAATGACGCAGACTGATATAGACTTAAAATTAGGTGTTGATGCTACATATAATCTTTTAGAGGCAATGCGTTTGTCAGGAGTTAATAAAATTGTATTTTCTTCCGGCAGTGGAGTATATGGAAATGTTGGTTTGGTAGAAACTGCAGAAGACTTTGGTCCACTTATACCAGTTTCTATGTATGGTGCATGCAAACTAGCGGCAGAGAGTATAATATCTGCTTTTTGTCATATGTTTGATATGAAGTCTTGGATTTTTAGATTTGCTAATGTTGTAGGGACAAGACAAACACACGGGGTAGGATTTGATTTCATTAAGAAATTAAGAGCTGATAAAAGCAAACTTTTTATTCTTGGAGATGGTAAGCAAAGCAAATCTTATATTCATGTTTCTGATGTTCTTGGTGCAATTGACTTTGCTATAAATAATACTAACAGTACAGTTAATATTTTTAATGCTGCTACAGATGATTACATTAGCGTTCGTGAGATAGCAGATATTGTAATAGATGTAATGGGTCTTAAGAGTGTAAAATACGAGTATAGCGGAGGAGATAAAGGCTGGAAAGGTGATATTCCTGTAGTTAGATTTAATTTAAATAAAATCCATAAACTTGGCTGGAGGGCAAAACTAAGTTCTCATGAAGCAATTCGCCAGTCTATAACTGAAATGTTAAGTTTGAAATTAACAAAGAAACAAACTTAGTACTTACTAATATGCAAAACATTTTTTCAATCAAGACTATTCTAAGAAGTTTATTATTAGTGATAGCAGTAATGTTTTACTTATGGACTGTAACAGAAGCACATAATAAGTTTGATTTCTACAATAGTCATGGTACTTACTACAACAAATTAGCAGAAGGTTTTCTTCATGGCCACTTATATATGGCTATAGAGCCAAACCCGGGATTGGTAAGCTTGTCTGATCCATATGATCCGGCTTTGAATGGTCCTTACAGAGTTCATGACGTCTCATTTTATAAAGGTAAATATTATTTATATT
>JACOTS010000176.1 GCA_016178265.1 Candidatus Melainabacteria bacterium | reverse complement strand
TGGAAAGTGGAAAGAACTATTGCTTGGCTTTCTAACTTTCGTCGGGTAAATGTTTGTTTTGATAGAATAACCTATGTTTATAAAGCTTTCTGTGTGCTAGCTTCAATAGTTATTGCTTTGAGGTATTTTTGAGATGACTTCTTCCGGCGTCACCCACATGTTTGCTTATAGTAGGTGAACAGTTACAATAAATCTAATTTACAAAAGAAGTTAGTATTTCTCTATAGTTGTTAAGTTTAATAACTTAAAAAATAAATATACAAATTTAATTCTTTAGAACCAATAGAATAAATCACATTCAAGGAGAAAAATCATGAACCAAAAAATATTAGTTCCTATCATTTGCACAATTATTTGTCTTACAACATTTCTTACACAAGCAAAATCTCAAACAATAGTTTTAGATGAGTCACAAGATCTTGCAATAAGCGGTCCAGGATTTTTTCCTTTTTCAACTATTTCAAATGATCAGTTTATAGAAGTTTTTCCAACTAATCCGATAATTAATTGTGAATTCATGGGTTTTTCAGCAGGTCCACTTACTATTGCTCCTGCAATGGATTTTTCTGAAATTGGCTCACCAATAAATATTACAGGAAACACAAATGTAGATCTTGATTTCAGCGGTACAAATTCAACTACAGGCACCTTTGGTATTTCACTGGTTCCACTTTCAGGTCCTTCGGTTTTTACAATAAATTGTATGATACCTGAAATTTCTACCAGTAGCTCTACTAGTAGTTCAAGTGGAAGCATTATTGGCGAAGGTTTCTTAAACCCAAATGCTCTGACAGTATTTAGCAATTTTGTACCTGATAACTTAATCGACAGCATCTCAAACGATGATGACAATCCACAGTGTTCATCAGATCCAAGTGGAATAAATGGAAATGCATTAATTAATTTAGCACCAGAAGCTATTCTGGATACTTCTGCATTTGCAACAGTACCTAGAATTGTAAGATACTTAAGTTCAAACAAAGATTCAAATACTTTTACCTTGCTTCAAACTACTCCTAAACAATCTAAAACCGTATACAATCAAGTATTGAGAAACACAACCGATAAAACAAAAATTTTTGTAACCGGTCTTTTACCTTCAGTGGCAGATACAGGTCTAGCAGGTAGAGTAAACGATGGACGAAATTTCACTCCACTTAACCAATCTTCAAGGTGGAGGTTGCGTAGGACCTTTCTGCACAATAGTAGAACAAGGAATGATAACAGTAATACCAGGAGGTGCATGTACACCTGAAAAACTAAATAGAAGGAAAATGAATCTTAGTTTGGTTAATCCAAGTAAACTATTTGATCCATTTCCTGCAAGCCAAAGCGTAATTCAAGTACCCTCCTCAAGTGTAGTCAACCCAAATCACCCTAATGTTTCTACCAGAGTCAACTCACAAAATGGATATTTAATTTTCCAGCCAGTACCACCTAACTCAACGCTTAAACAACAATTAAAAATTGCAATCCAACAACCTTGCCAAACACCGGTTGCATGTGACAAGCTTTGCTCAAACATTGGAGCATGTTGTAAAGCTGATAGCAATGGCAATGCAGCTAAGGTTTGTACACAAACAGGTGCACGTTGCAACTGCAAATAAACTAGGAGTTAGGAGTTACGAATCAGGAGTTAGTAATGACTAACTCTAACATATTGTTTGTAACCTTTAGTTTCATTCACATACATTAAATAGAGGATCTGAAACCAAGAACTCAAATACCAATTCAATTAAAAGCTATAATTCTTTCATGAAAAAATTTGGTTTTAAAGATTTGATTGTATGGCAAAAATCATACAAATTAGCTTTAGATATTTATAATAAAACTAAATCATTCCCTTCCTATGAAAAATACAGTTTATCTCAACAAATAAGAAGATCTGCTGTTTCTATACCATCTAATATTGCGGAAGGCTATGGCAGATATCATAAAAGCGAATATAAACAATTTTTATCTATTGCTTACGGTTCACTATGTGAATTAGAAACTCAATATCTATTATCAATTGATTTAAATTATTTCAATACTGATATTAGAACTGAAGATTTGATGAAAGAAACAGGAAAGATGCTATATAGAATGATAAATCCTATCTCCTAATTCCTCATTCCTATCTCTTAGTTATTCTGGTGCAAATCCTCTGCGCATAGTATTCTCAGTTATTACTCTTGGCTCTACAAACTGAAGCAGGTAATCTTTCCCACCTGCTTTTGAGCCTATGCCTGACATTTTAAATCCGCCAAAAGGCTGTCTTGCAACCTTTGCACCAGTAGAACCTCTATTTATATATAAGTTACCTACTCTAAAATTTTCTCTTACTTTCTTAATATTTGCAGGACTTCTAGAAAATAGCCCTCCGGTAAGTGCAAACTGCACACCATTTGCAATTGCAATTGCCTCATCAATATTTTCCGCCTTCAGTACAGCAAGTACCGGTGCAAAAATTTCTTCCTGTGCAATTTTTGCATTGGGATGAACATCAACAAAGATAGTAGGTGTGATAAAGAAACCTTTAGCAAGATCAGCATCACCACCTGTAAGTAATTTAGCCTCTAATTTACCTATCTCAATATATTTTTTTGTATTTTGAAATGCACTTTCATCAATTATAGGACCCAAATAAGATCCTGGATCTTCTGCAGGTCCTATCACAATACTTCTTGCAGCTTCTTCAAGTCTTTCAAGAAATCTATCATATGCATCTTTTACAACAATAATTCTTGAAGCTGCAGAACATTTTTGACCAGCATATCCAAAAGCACTATAAATCACTCCTTTAACAGCTTCATCTAAGTCAGCATCATCATCTACAATAATTGCATTTTTACCACCCATTTCACAAATAACTTTTTTAACAAAGTGCTGCCCAGAAGCTACATCCGTAGCCAATTTATTAATAGCTAAACCAACTTCCATAGAACCAGTAAATGCAATTAAATTCACATCTTTATGTTTTACCAAATAATTCCCAATAGTCCTTCCATCACCCGGTAAATAATTACAAACACCATTTGGGATACCAGCTTCAATTAATATTTCCACATATCTTGCAGCAATAATACTTGCTTGCTTAGCAGGTTTAATTATTACAGCATTGCCAGAAGCAAGTGCTGCAGAACTCATTCCGGTAAGAATTGCAAGTGGAAAATTCCATGGTGAAATTACAGCACAGACTCCTCTTGGTTGATAAAAAGAAACATTATCCTCTCCGCACGGACTAAGCAGTTTCTCTGCTTCAAAAAGTCTTTTTGTCTCACGTCCATAATAATTCAAAAAGTCAATTGCTTCACTAACATCCCCATCAGCCTCTTTCCATGGCTTTCCTTCTTCCAATACCATAAGAGAAACCAGCTCGAATCTTCTTTCTTCCATAATCCTTGCTGCTTTAAAAAGGATCTCAGCTCGCTTTTGAACACCAGTATCTCGCCATGTGGGAAAAGCTCTTACCGCAGCACGCACTGCAACATCTGCATCTTCTACAGTAGCAAGTGCGAATTTGCCAACAATTTCACTTTTATTTGATGGATTAATTGAATCTGAATAATTTTTAGCATCTATCTTTTTCCCGTCTATTACCAAAGGATACTTTTTCCCTAAATTCATTTTTAATTCACTAATAGCTTTTTGCATTTTTTCTCTGTTAGCTGCAATCGTAAAATCAGTATCAGGAATATTTAAAAAGCCATGCGAAGGAACATGATGAGTTTCATACCGCTGAGTTGATGTGGTTCTATGTATTTTTCCTATAGGAGACTTCAACAATTCATCTTCACTAATACCTTCTTGAAAACCTTGTCTTAAAAATGATTCATTAGCTGTATTTTCAAGCAACCGTCTTACCAAGTAAGCCATTCCAGGAATCAATTCTCCATAAGGCGTGTAAACTCTTACCCTTTCCCCCATATCAACAAATGCTTCTTTTACAGGATCAGCCATACCAAACAAAAATTGATATTCCAATGCATTCTTCGGCAATCCTTTTTCTTCAGCATAAGCTTTTGCATGAGCAAGTGAACGAATATTATGACTTGCAATTGCAGGATAAACATCTGGATAGTTATAAATAAGCAATTTGCTTAGTCTCTCATAATTTTCATCTGTTTCTTCTTTATGCTCGTATACAGGAATTTCCCATCTTTGTTGCTTGGCACTTATGGTTTCATAATCCCAATAAGCACCTTTGACAAGTCTAACTGATATTGGTGTTCCTCTATTTTTTACCCAACTTATAAGATCCTTTAAGTCAGCTCCACTTTCCTTTAAATAGGCTTGTATAACAAGTCCTGCATTAAGCCATGTTTTAAATTCATCTTCCATAAGAATCTCTTTAAAAACTGTAATTGTTATATCTTTCATGTGAAAATCTTCCATATCCACATAAATAAAAACACCTTTTTGTTTAGCAAGCTTAAGTATTGGTCTAAGCTTATCCTTTAATTTATCTACAGAATTTTTAAAATTCATAGAGTCAATTTGAGAATAAAGTGATGAAAGTTTTACTGAAATATTGACCTTAGGTAATTTACCAAATGCTGCCTCATCAATTTGAGACAAATGATCCCATTTATTAGAATCATTTGCTAAGCCTGATATTAAATCTAAATATAATTTCTGGTAAAACTCAGCTTCTTTCTCACTTAATACAGCTTCACCTAGGATATCAATAGTAAAACCCATTTTCTTTTTTCTTAATTCCAGAACTTTTTTAATGACTTCTTTTACATTTTCACCGGCAATAAATGTCTTAGCCATCTGCATGACACTCTGTCTTATAGCAACAGATGAAGCTAATTTACCAATAAAGCTGCCAGTACCTAACTGAGTAACAGCTTTCATTAAACCTGACAAATCACCACCTATATTTCCAAAATATTCCTGAATATGACGAGACAGTTGTTCATCAGTCTTTAAAGTTGGAAGTACATCAACAAATCTAAATAATTGAACTTTAACATCCTCATCTTTCATTGCAAGCTCCATAAATTTGGAACTCCAAAAAGAAATATCAAAAAAAGACTGCTTAGAAGACTTTACCCTTTGAAATATATCTTTGCCAATACTTTTGGTCTTCTCTTCTAAAGAGTGAGTAAAATCCATAGATTTTTTATCCAATACCTTGTCCATATTAACAATAATAATAACAAATTTTTGTAAGTATAAGGTTGTAGGAGTTGCTTACACTATTTCGAAATTTTTAAGATCTCATCATATTCATTTTTAGAAATTGGCATTACTGATAATCTACTTTGCTTTAAAAGAGGTAGTTTTGAAAGCTTCGGGAGAAATTTGATCTGATCAAGTCTTACAGATTTGTTTAATTTATTAATTGGTTTCAAATTAACCACTACCCATGTACCAGTCTTATCTTTTGGATCTAAATAATGTTCTTTTAGTACTTCTGCCAAACCTATAATTTCTTTATTATCACCAGTGTGATAAACAAAAACCTTGTCATTTTTCTTCATTAACTTCAAATAATTTCGCGCCTGATAATTTCTGATTCCATCCCACATAGCTTCACCATCACTAACCAAATCATCAAAACTATATTCTTCAGGTTCTGTTTTAACTAACCAATATTGCATATGAGATAATTATAACCAAACAGGAAATAAGAAGTAGAAATTATGGAATATAGAACTCTAGGCAAAACAAATCTCAAAGTCTCTGCAATCGGTTTCGGCTCATGGGCAATTGGCGGTAATATGTGGGGACCACAAGACGATAATGACTCTAAAGCTGCTTTAAACAAAGCAATTGATTTAGGAGTTAACTTTATTGACACAGCACTTGCATATGGAAACGGACATAGCGAAGAAATAATAGGAGAAGTTTTAAAAGAAAGAAATGAAAAAAGAGAAAATATTATTATTGCTACAAAAATCCCTCCAACAAGCTGGCCTCCTTCACCTCTATCAAGAGCAAATGAGGCATTTCCAAAAATGAACATAATTACTTCCGTCGAACAAAGTTTACGCAACTTAAATACTGATTACATAGACATTATCCAGCTTCACTCATGGAGAGAAAACTGGACAAATGATAAAGAGTGGCATGAAACATTACAAGAAATAAAAAAACAAGGAAAAATAAGATTTATTGGAATATCAGTTCACGACAATATGGAAGATGAAGCATTAGAAATTATTCCTAGTAGCAAAATTGATACTATTCAAGTTGTATACAATGTGCTTTCTCAATCACCCAAGAAAAACTTATTTCCTAAAGCTATAAAACACAATATTGGAATCATAGCAAGAGTACCACTTGCATACGGTGCATTAACAGGAAAATTTACAAAGGATACTACTTTTTCAAATAACGATTTCAGGAAGAATAAGTACACAGGAAAGAATTTAGATGACTTACTAGAAAAAATAAACAAGTATCAGGAGATCGTTGGAACAAAAGATAAAAAAGAGTTGATTGCAGCTGCTTTATATTTTGCACTAGATCATGAAGCTG
Source organism: Candidatus Melainabacteria bacterium (assembly GCA_016178265.1). Classification (GTDB taxonomy): domain Bacteria; phylum Cyanobacteriota; class Vampirovibrionia; order 2-02-FULL-35-15; family 2-02-FULL-35-15; genus JACOTS01. The sequence goes on along the minus strand of JACOTS010000176.1, from coordinate 7,952 downwards.
TTTCAGTGGCAATACCAGGAATCAGAAATATTGAACAAGCAATAGATAATTGCACTCTATTTAATGAAGATAGAAAAGTAAAACAAGATATTTTACACAGATTAGCTGATTTTACTGTTCAAAAAATTCATTAGAATCATTACGGTTTCTGCATTACATAAGAATTTCAGTTAAAATAGAAATTACGAAAAAACAATGTTAAACAAAATAACCGTTAAAAAATTAATACTGCCTGTCTTAGGAGTATTTGGAGTTATAACAGCATTTAATTTATTATTTAATGAATGGGTTTTAAGCAATTATTACCTTGACTACAATCATTTGTTTAAACCGCAAGATGAAATTCAAAAGAAAGGATTTTTACTACATGTTGCAAATTTAATTTTTTCAATTGCATTTTGCTATATCTATTCAAAAGGTCATGAAGAGAAAAAATCACTGGCACAAGGAATTCGATATGGAATATGGATTAGCCTTTTAATCTGGCTTCCTATGATCCTTACCAATATTGTCTATTTTCCGTATCCCAGAACACTTGAGATACTATGGTTTGTTGAGTATATTACTCAGTCAATTCTTGCAGGAACAACAGCAGCCTACATTTTCAATTTAAAGATTAAAATTTAATGCTATCCGCCTTCTTGCTTAACCTGCTTGGTATGCGGAGAAGGCGGCAAGTTCAAAATATCATTTGAATAGTAATCAGCTAAATGCTCTACAATACTTTTAATAGATACAAAACCAACAGGTTCATTTTTGTCATTTACAAGCGGGATATGACGATATCCACCAGCAGCCATTCTATTTAATGCATAAGCAACAGGATCAGTCAAGTATAAAGCATCTGGATTCAATGTCATATATTTTTCAATCGTTTCATTTAAAATCGTTTCACCTTTACCAATAAGCTTTCTTACTACATCTCTTTCAGTAAAAATACCAATCAATTTTTTATTATTATCTACAACAAGGACACACCCCACATCATTTTCATCAAATAATTTGATAGCATCTTTTAACTTTGTTTCTTTTTTTACAATGACGGGTTCATTGTAGAGAATTTTTTCAATGGGTTCCTTTACAGAAAGAGCAAAATCGAGAATTGGTTCAATCTCAACTTCTCTTTCTTGCATAATTTGTTGTTCTTCCTCAGAATCAGTACTCATACTTGAATTGTACCTAAGTTTTTATAATGTGATTCTACTTATGAACAACTGCTAATTCTACTTCCGGGCTATTTCCTAAGACAGATATAATCTCATTTGCTGCCACATCTATTTCCCAATGCTCAGGTTCAGCCAAACCATTTGTATGGCCATTGCTTTTAACAATCTGAACATTCATATCTGGCAACGTACCATCTTCACCGCTACTTTTTCCTTGAATTAAACTTCCTGGAATAATTTTAAATCCATAATCAAATAGTTTGCTAGCACTGGGATCATAAGTAAACATAGCATTTAAACCACCAATTGCAGATATAAAGGCAGTAAATGGTGTATCAGACAAAGAATTAGTTTGATTTAAATAATACATAGCAAGAGGCGTTCCGGCAGCCCCTGTTATTCCGTGTTCAAGTACTGTGTTTCTTACAAGTCTTCCTTCATAATCAGAACAATCAACCTCTGCATTCTTTGCTCCTTCATTTAAAATATTTAAGCTTACTTGCGGAACTATAAACATTTCCTTATGAGTATCTCCATTTGAAGATACAGTCCCATTATTGCCTCCTACTTGAGTTGCTAAGTAATATCTATAAAGCCCGGCAATACTTTTTGCCTCATATTCACCAAATAGTTTCAAATTCCAATCATTACCAAAATCAGGATTATGAAATCGATCAACATGCTTAGGAGTATCTCCTGTAAATAAAGGAGCATGAAATATATCAGGTGCATCTACATCAAGTGAAATATTTGATACTTTAATTCCACCTTTGCCATTAGTTTTTTCCAGTATAAATGCAACAGCCTGATCACCAAATAAAAACGGTTGTTTTTTTGCCGTTGGCTGGTGCAACCTTGATGTTACATCAGAAGCCACAACAAGAACATACTTACAATCTTCATCATATTCCATCATAGAACATGCTTGCCAGAATGCATTAACTACACTGGAACAAGCAAGAGAAGCATTAGCAAAATGCATAGGTCTTATGCCAAGTGACTTTGCTATTATTTTTCCACTTACAGGAAATACAGAATCTCTGGTATCAGTCACTAAAACAAATCCATGTATGTCTTTTGGTGTAAATTTAGGATTCTTTTTTTTCATCTGAGCAATTGCATCAAGTGCTGCAGCAGTTCCTAAAAGTTCATTAGGATACAAAGTATCACTAATCATCATTTGTCTTTGTTTCACACCTGTCTTTCTTTCAAGAACTACAAGAGCTCTCTCTGCTTTTTTTATTTGTGATGGTGCAATCCATAAACCAGCCCTTTGCCAAAAGTTTAAACCTTTTTTTAAATGTGCTAATAACTGTTTATTAGTAAAAGTATCCCCTGGTACCGATCTTTCCCCCGGTGAACCTTTACCAATTGATGTAATTGCTAACCCCATTGTAAGCAGGTACCTTATAAAAAAATACAATATAAAACTACAACCTGGACCTCAAATTAGAGATAATTTATCATAGGTTAAAGGTTTTTACAAGAAAAGGAAGATCTAAACCCAATATTGCAATAAAATAGTTAATTATTGACATTAGCCACCTAAAGGGTATAAATATTTGTGGAAATGAATACACAAGCAAATCAAAATCCATACAGCAAACTTTCAGATATCCCATTTTCAACAGAATTATATAAAAAAATTCTTGATCGAGGAGCAGTAGTTTTTGGAACAGGTGTAATGGGTACCGGAATAATTAGCACCTTTCTTAAAGCAAGTATTCCAACTACAATCCAAGACATAAGCCTTGAAATACTAAATAAAACAGAAAATGAGGTTCATTCTATTTTAAATAAAGGTGTAGAAAAGAGAAAATTATCAAAAGAACAAAAAGAAATAATTGAATCTAAAAATTTATTAAGGAATAAGATTATTTTTGAAAACAATAACTCTATACCTTTTAACGATATTGACAAAGCATACTTAGAATCCCCAGAAAGTGCAAAAAAATTAGTTTCAGATTTCTTAATTAAAAACTTAAGTACTAAAGAAAAGTACAGTGCAGGAATTTTTCTCGAAACTGGTCCGGAAACACTCTCATTTAAACAAAACATTGCAAGGTTTACAGAGCTAGCATTAGAGAGTGCAATTTTTGCAACTAACACTTCTTCTTTAAAAATTGATGATATAGCATCCAAAACACAAAAGCCAGACAATGCAATAGGTTTCCATTACTTTTTTCCATCGCATATAAATCCACTTTTGGAAATAATTCTAGGAAGCAATACCTCTAGTGAAACACTAGCAGGAGCATTAGACTTAGCACAAGCAATGGGTAAAAAAACAATTGTTTGTTGGAAAGACGTACCAGGAGGAATACCAAATAGAATATTAGTCGGAGTATTAAATGAAGCAGCCAAAATATACGATGATGGACTTGGCAGTCAAAAAGAGATTGATGAAGTATTCCTGGAGACTTTTTATCCAAAGCAAATAAAAATAAAAACAAAAAAAGCAAAAAAGCAATTCGATGCTGCACCTAAACTAGGTTTCTTTAAAGATGAAGAAAAATTATATAAAAAAATCAGTTTAATTGACAAAGAGTATAGTAAAACTCATAACACAAAGTTATTAAGCAAAAAAAAGGCATTGCTTGAAATTGCACATGGCACACTCAGGCAAAAGATTTTATATGCAAATATAGTTTATAACTTATCTGCAATCGGAAAGTTTTTTACCCCTGCTTATTGCGTGGAAGAGTTATTAAAAAGAGCAAAAGAGCAAGCAGACAAACTAAATGTTTTGTTAAAAGAATTACAATCAAATACTGAAAAAATAAAAGAAAAAACAAACATTACCCCATATTTATTTCCTACTCCTAAAAATAGCCCAAGGCCGAACAAAGAACTAATTTCTAAAAGATTATTGGGAGCATACATAGCAATTTCTTTAAACCTATATAAAGAAAACATAGGTACAATACAAGATATAGAACTTGCTTGCAAAGAAGGTTTCAAGTGGAACATAGGACCTTTTGAATTAATGAAAAGCACAAGCACAGACAAAGTCAAAAAATTAATTGAACTTGTGAGTCAAAATCTAGACACCACCAATACTGGAATAGCAAATATTAATGATCTTATTGAAATTAATGAAAATGAATTAAGCGGCATACAAACTTATATAAGAGGTAATATAGGATTTATAGTTTTAGGAAGACTACATATCCAGCAACTACAACTAACTCAAAATTCACTTTCACCAGAAATGCTAAATGCACTTAACCAAGCAGTAGAAGATTTTGAAACAAACAAGAGCATAAAAGCAATCATAATCAAAAGTCAAGGTGGCGGACCGTTTAGCTCTGGTGCAGATTTAAATTATATTGAAAGCACCAATTGGGACACAAGTAAAATCACAAGTTTTATAAATCACGGAAAAAAAGTTATGGATAAAATCGTAAACTGTAAAAAACCTACGATAGCTATCATTGATGGTGCAGCAGTTGGCGGCGGACTGGAATTAGCACTAGCTTGTGATTATAGAATAATAACTGACTCAGGATTTGTTGCAATGCCTGAAGTAGCTTTGGGAATTATTCCTGATTGGGGAGGGACAGAAAGACTTCCTAGAATAATAGGAAAGGAACTTGCAAAAAGAATGATTTGTACAGCTACTCTTACAAATCTTGGATTAAAGTTAAACAGTAAAGATGCTTATGCGGTAGGGCTTGCAGATGCATCTATTTTACAAAGCGAGCTACCCTTTTATATGGCTGATTTAATAAACCAAGATTACTCATATCCTGAAGTTTATTTAAATAAACCTCCAATTTTCAACATTTATTTAAAGCCAACAATAAAAGAAAATTACGACAAAAACAATTACCAAGCAAATATTATTAAGAGATTTGGATTAAACAAACCATATAAACAAAAATCTAAATGGTGTACAAATTATGCCGCAACTCTAGCTTATAACTTGATTGAAAACTCTCATAACCCAGCTTATTCAAAAAGGGTAAATAACGATGAAACCTCAAAAAAGCTACTTAAAGGAGGGAAGTGCATTTACAAATGGTATATTAAGCCTTTTATATCAGCAGCACAAAATACTTTTTGGGGACCATTCCTTGAAAAGCTCGGAGTTTTATAATCAATACATTTTCTTAACTTAGCTCAAACTTTAAATTTTCACAGATTTACACTAATATGAAATCTTAAAATATAGCATAGTGTAAAATATAGTCATTACAAAAATGTTATCAGTAACAGGCACTACAAACAAAACACAGGGCCCAGTTAGGGTTAATGAATATACTGGCAAAAACCCTAACGGTCATGTTCGTAGATTTTTAGAAATACTAAGAAATAGTGATAGACCACTGCCTCAATCAACTCTGGAATTGTTAAAAGATCCAACCCCTTTTTTTAGCACAGTAACCAAATTTGACAAAACTCAACAAGGAAGATTTTTAGAATCTCTACTAGAAAATAATATACTCGCACAGGCTGATGATTCAACACAAAAACTATTTGTAAGTTACATAAATGCTGCGCAAGTAGGAGCACTGTATCATTCTCTGTCAGATGAAGATAAAGTTAAATTCTACAAAATTGTTAAAGCATTTGATCTTGCAATTAAAGAAAATCCTAAATTAAAAGAATCCATGACTGACATGGTTATTGAGGGTGGTGAAATTAGAGTTGCATCAGCTGGCTCATCCGTCATGGTAATAAATGCCATTACTGCGCTTTTAGGTGTACAACTTAAAAACTTTTACGGAGCATCAGCAGGTGCATTTTTAGCTTTAGGACAAGCTGTCAAAGCGCCTAATTCTGCAATTTTTGCAAACTGTGCTTATACAAAATATGAATCGTTCTATGGAAACAGAGACAATCTACTTGACTGGTTAAACTTCTTAGCAAATGAAGGATATAGCTTTAATACAGGAAAACATATTGATAAAGTAACCATAAGCACACTTGAAGAATTAGGCACAAACTTTCAAGCTTTTATCTCCGAGCACAAAGGAGGCAATTTTTTATGGCCTTTTACTTTTAGAACAGAAGATTATTTCTTGCCAGAAGCATTTGTACCAAAATTTGATGATCACAAGGATTACGATTTAGCTTCACTTGCAGCAATGTCAGCTAATCTAGTATGTTTTTTCTTTTGGCCTTGGGATACAAGTTTTGGTAACTGTTCCTATAAAGATCCTGAAGGAATTGACAGAAAAGTTGTTGACCCTGGAACAAAGCGCACAAACATGTTACCAATACATGCTTTGGAAGAAAAAATAAGAGAACATATAAGAAAAATTAAAGCAGGGGAAGCAGTTGATGAACCACCACCTTTTGGTTTTATTGTAAAAAATAAAGCTGTTGGCAAGGATGATATTCCAAGAATGGAATTACTCCAATATAAAAATCACTTAAGAGAATTAAATATGATTTCCGGCTTTAGAAGATTTTTAATGCTTGGATTTAATGTTTTTAGTTGGTTATTAGATATAAATCAAAAAGAACCATGGGATAAAATTAAAGAGTTAGGTTTAGACAGAGCAACTATAGAATCCAGATGTGCAACAAGAGATCCAAGAACAGGAAATTTATCTGCTCTTTTATCTGGGTTTCTAAAAATGGAACCCCATGCAAAAGAAGCTATTATTTGCTCAAATATTCCAACCAGAGAATTTGCTGAAAGCCCATTTAGAGATCCAAACCTCGAATATTCTGTAATGGATCAGCTATGCAACCATTTTGTAGATGATACCTACATAGAAACTGACGGAAAAGCAGGCAGAAGTCCTTTTGATTTATATAAACAAGGCATTTACCAAGCATTCAAAATAAAAGAGCCTGAAACAAGTATTGAAATAGCCTCACCACAACAAGCAGTATTACTAGCAAAACAACGACTTGAAGAAGAGAGCATAAAATAAAAAAAAGAAGCCTGTTTTTTAGGCTTCTTTTTCTGCTTTCAATATAAGCGACCTTTAAAATTAAAGATCACAAGGTCTTACTGTGCTTCTACCGTTTTCTTTGCAACGAACCATTGCTGCTTTTAACATTTCTTCGACTTTACCGGATAATGCTTCTACTAAATCACCATCACTGCGTAGATCAGACTCCTTAATAAAGTCTTTTACCTTTGAACCGACTACTAATGTATCCTTTGACATAAACCCTCTCCTTTTTGTTTTTTATTTATAATCCTTTTATTTATTGCATTTAAGCAGATTTAAGCTTAAAAACAACATTATCACTGGAATATAATACCTAATTTCTGTCTAATTTGGCAGTATCATTTAATATCTTTTGTAAAATAACAAAATGAATTAATACAAAAAATACAGCAAATTTGTCAAAAATTGCCAAATTTTGCAGAATTTTGGTTAAATTCTACTATGTAAGGAAAGTTTTTATTTATGGATGTTAAGAAACTAAGTAATGAAGAGGTTTACAAACTACTTGAAAACCTTTCTACTTGGAAGATAAAAGAAAGTAAGTTGTACAAATTATATAAGTTTAAAAACTTTAACCAAGCGATGTCATTCATGGTGAGTGTTGCTATGGAATGTGAAAAAATGAATCATCACCCTCAGTGGTATAACGTATATGGAAATGTTGAAGTTAGTTTAACAACACACAGAGTAGCTGGAATAACAGAATTAGATTTTAAACTTGCAGGAATAATGGACAAGCTATCAAGTAACTTAAACCCAAGAAAAGACTAACAAAGTTTTACAATCACTACAAAAAAACTGTCTGATTTGATCCCTTTTATTAGCTTTGATCGAAGATCATTTTTATTTTTTACTGTTGCTTCTTCTATATAAT
>JACOTS010000175.1 GCA_016178265.1 Candidatus Melainabacteria bacterium | reverse complement strand
AGTATCAAATTTTAAAGTCAATCTACGTTTATATATTTGTAAACCTGGAATGGTTTCTAAGACAAAGGATTTTATAATGAACTTAGGTCCAATATCTGGCGGATTTTTAAAAGGTCTACTCATGGGAGCAGTAGGTGTTTTGGTTGCTCCTCAGCTAACATTAACTTATGCTGCTATGCAAGGTGCAAAGTATGCTGCAAAAGAAAGTGCTGATGCACATAACGGAACAACTACTCTAGCAGAAGCCTAATTCATTTCCCCTACCTAATTTGTAAGCTTTAATTAGTCTCTTACCGAAGAAAAAGCTATTGTACATTTCTTTAATTTTTGAGCTAACTTCTCCACCTACATCTATAGTACACGCTCTCAGTAATCTCACAAATTCCCTATAATGCATAAAATCATTTTTTTCAAAAAAATCTTTCAACTTTTCTTCTAAATATTCTTTTAGGTTAGATTCTTCTATCTGTATATTACTTTTTACATCAAGTTTTCCTATGTTATAGGCCTCAACATATCTTTTGCTCTTTCTTGCATTTTCAAAACATCTTTTTAGGCTGGATGCAAGGGCTTTGCTTTTACCTCTTACTCTGTCTAAATAAGAATCCAGATCCTGTATAATCTCTTTGTCTATATCTTTTGAAAGAGCTTTATCTAGGACAAAGTATAGGTCTTTAATTGTGTCTGTATTTTGGGATATATCATTCATGCTAAACTTGATTTTATGACAAATAGCTCAACAATTACAACAGTTAAACAAGACTCTAAAATTCACGCTACAGCAATCATAGCAAAAGGTGCAAAAATTGGAAGTAATGTGGAAATTGGTCCATATAGTGTAATAGGTGAAAATGTTGAAATTAAAGAACATACATATATTGGACCTCATGTAATTCTTGAAGGGAAAACTGAAATAGGAGCAAATTGTAAATTAGTTGCAGCTTGTAGCATAGGGCTTCCGCCGCAGGATATTAACTATAAAGATGAACTAACTGGGGTCAAGATTGGGGATGGTACAACAATAAGAGAGTATGTAACTATTCATAGAGCAGTTAAAGAAGGTTATACAGAGATAGGAAAAAATTGTTTTCTTATGAATTATGTTCACATAGGACATAATGTTTTTGTTGGACATAATGTAATTATGGCAAACTCTGCTATGCTTCCTGGATATGTAACAGTTGGTGATTATACATTTATAAGTGGCTTATCTACTATTCATCAGCATTGTAGGATTGGGGAGTCTGTAATGTTCGGTGCAATGACAGGATCCAGATTAGATGTTCCTCCTTATTTTATTGCTGATGGAAGACCGGCTAAACTTAGAGGGGTAAATAAAGTTGGGCTTCGAAGACGTGGTATAAAGCGTGATGTAATTAATGAAATTGAAAAAGCTTTTAAAATCCTTTATCAGGAAAGCTCAAATACTACAAAGGCTATTGAAAGAATTGCTACGGAGCTTGTTCAGCATGAAGAAATTAAGAAAATAGTGGAATTCTATCAAACTACAAAACGCGGAGTTATTGTTACAAGCAATGTAAGTGCTGGCAGCGATATTGATCTGACATTATAAATGAGTTATTTGAAAAATAAGCTTTGGTTTTATTCTGTAATTACTCTTGTAGTATTTGTTTTTGATCAAGTAACTAAAAAGATTGCTGTATCTAACATTGGGCTTAATAATTCATCTTCATTTATAGAAGGCTTTATTAGGTTTAATGTTGTTCAAAATACAGGAGGAGCTTTTAGTATTTTTAGCAGTCATCCTTTGTTTTTTAAATTTATAGGGGTAATTAATGTTGTAATATTTGTTTTTTTAATAACCTCTTCTAGGTTTTTAACCAGTGATCTTTCAAAGATAGGATGCGTTTTTGTTTTAGGTGGAACTATAGGTAATTTAGTCGATAGGTTTACCTATGGTGCAGTAATTGATTTTCTTGATCTGGAACTGTTTAATTTTGCTGTTTTTAATGTAGCTGATGTGTTTATTGACATTGGGGTTGTTCTCGTAATCGTTGGACTATATTTAAGTGATAAGGAGAAAAAATCAGCTTAGATTATCATGGTTTCTACTGCGCAGAAAAAAAATTTTGTAGTGTCTAATGAATACGATGGCAAAAGGCTGGATAAATATCTTAGTGAATGTTTGTCTGATATATCCAGAACGTTGATTCAACGCTTAATAAAAGATGGTTTAGTCTTAGTTAATAATACTATTTCAAAAGCAGGACACAAATTAAAAAAGGCTGATAAGATTTTTGTTTCAATTCCAGATTTAAAAAGTCCTGAAGTTAAAGCACAAGAGATAAAACTAGATGTAGTTATGGAAGATAATGATCTTATTGTTGTCAATAAATCTCAAGGCATGGTAACCCATCCTGCCAGTGGGCATTTTGAGGGGACGCTTGTTAATGCTTTACTTGCACATTGCAAAGGATCTTTGTCTGGAATAAATGGTGTTATGCGTCCTGGAATTGTTCATAGACTTGATAAAGAAACATCTGGATTAATCATTGCATGTAAAAATGATAAATCACACAATGAAATTGCAAAGCAAATAAAAGACAGGAAAGTAAAACGAAGTTATTTAGCAATAGTACATGGTAACGTTCAATATGATCGAGGTGTAATAAATAAACCAATTGGCAGGCATAAAACTCAAAGACATAAGATGGCAGTGGTAATTGGTGGTAGAGTGGCAATAACGCACTGGAAAGTAATTAAAAGAATGGGCAGCTATACGCTTTTGGAATTAACATTAGAAACGGGCAGAACCCATCAAATAAGAGTTCATATGGCAAGTTTAGGATATCCTGTTCTTGGTGATAAAACATATGGCAGGAAAAATGATGAGTGTGATTCAATGATGCTGCATGCTTATAAACTTGAATTTACTCATCCTACTACAAATAAAAAGATAAAATTAGAAACTAATATGCCAGAGAGATTTAAGGATAGAATAGTTATATGCGTGCAATAAGTTTACTTATATCGTTGATATTGACACTTGCAATTGCTGCTTTTGTACTTTTAAATGTTTCCAATGTCATTACAATGGAAAACGCTTTTATTCAACTTAAAGTAAATGTTGGCTTTTTGATTTTATTTATAGCTCTTAGTGGTGGCATTATTACAATATGCTTAGGTGTTGCATTTGGCATTAGTTCAAAATCTAAAACTAAAGAGCTAAAAAAGAAAGTGGAAGATCAAAAATTAAAAGGTGAGATTGAATCAGACAGAGTAAAACAACTTGAAGCTAAAATAAAAACACTTGAAGAAGCTCTAGATATGGCTACTAAGTTAAATTAATTACCACATTCCAGGAACTTTAACTTTTGGAGCTGGAGATTCTTTTGACCCAGCTGCAATAGGTTGTGATGTGGTATTGTCTATTGGTCCGTATTGAGGGCTTGGTGTAAACCCAGACTTATCTTTCGCAGTATCAAAATCCTTTAGTGTGTAAAAAGATTTTGGGAATGTGTTTTTAACCTCAGGAATATCTACCATTATGTCATCTTCTATTGTAATTGGACCGTTAGCTTCAATAGTATCTTCTCTGTTTTTAAATGATTTTATTTTTTTGAACTCAAGTGTAATATCATCTCTGACAAAACCATGGCAAATAGGGGTGTAATATGTTTCATATCCTTTTGCAACAATATGCCTTGCACTAAGCATATCGTAATTTACCCTTGCAGAGAATGATATGTCTCTTGCAAGATTCTGATTCTCAGAATGATTTGCAAGCCTTAGTGAGTAGGAATAGGTGAGGTTTTCAGGATCAATTACTCCTTTAAATCCATAATTTTGATAAACAATATCCTCACTATTATCATCCGAGTATACATTGCCTTTATCGGACTTATAAATATGTGAACTATAAACAATATCTTTTTCTCTTGGAAATGCATAAATATCATAGTTAGCAGGATAAAGATTTCTTATTGTGAAATGCCCTGGGTGTTGTTCATTTATTACAACTTTTCTTTCAAAATCCCATTTATCTATAGGTAGAGTTGCATTGCAAAAAGTGTTGTGAACAGGAATAATAAGTGCAGGCTGTATTCTTCTTTCAGTTGTTTTTTTAAAGATCCAAATCCCATTTAATGTAGGTAAGTCTTCACCGACACTTGGTGGAAGGTGATTGTTATCTGTGATTATTTCTTCTTGTAGCGGCGTTTCATTTTCTAAAGCTTCTAGAATCTTATCATATCTTTCAGCTGATGCAAAAACTTGGCCGGCACAAAATGTAAAAATGGCTAGTAAAATTATTGTTTTATATATAACTTGCATAGGGGTTCAATTCTTAAAAAGTAGTTAAAAGAAGGAATTTGATGGGCATGAGTTTAAATTTGTTTAATATTAGCTTTTTTAAGTGTTCTAGGGCTTAATTTCTCTATTTTCAGTTGTATTGGTATTTTCGACATGGGTGCTTTTTGTTTCGTTTTTCCCTCTTATTTCTTCAACTTTCTTTTTAACGGACTCTTTATTAGTACCATCGAATTTTTCAACTGCAAACTCAAATCTAAACACACCTAAAATATTTAAAAGGGTTAGAAATATAAGCCAAAGAATAAGAGCCTGCCAAGTATTTATTGCTAAATAACTGTGCATGGTTCCTATAGTTGAATTCCAGATTGCTTCAATAATCATTATTGGCAGGAAAATAACCAAGCCAATTAGAAACATGCTTATTAAAAATGTAGTAAAAGAATTTATCTTATATATTTTCATATCATAGATTATTCTAACAGTTTTCTAAATTCTACTTCGGTTAAGATTGGTATGCCTAGATCTTTAGCTTTCTTTAATTTGGAGCCCGGCTCCAAACCAGCTACTAAATATGCAGTATTTTTGCTAACGCTGCTTGCTGCTCTGCCACCATGAGATTTAATTAAACCTTCTGCTTCATCCCTTGTTATTCCTTCAAGGGTACCTGTAATTACTAAGGTTTTACCTGTAAGTTTATTGCTTGTTTTAATAATTTGTTTTTGCTTTGTTGTGAGAGAGGCTTTCTCGATTTTCTTCAGCAATTCCTTTGTTGATCTTTCTTTAAAGAAATCATTAATTGACTGTGCAATTTTAGGGCCTATACCACCTATGTTAATTAACTCTTCAAGAGATGCTTCTTTTAGCTCATTTAATGAACTAAATTTACTGGCTAATAATTCAGCAATTGTACTTCCAACATGTCTTATGCCAAGTGCATAAATTAATCTATCTAAGTTTCTATCCTTGCTTTTTTCTATAGAGCTTGTGGCATTTGCTGCTGACTTGTCTGCCATTCTTTCAAGGTCTTTAATTTGATCATGTTTTAAGAAGTATAAATCTCCTGGATCGCTTATTAAGTTATTTTTTAATAGTTGCTCAATTAATGATTCTCCAACACCGTCAATGTCCATGGCATCTCTTGAGCACCAATGTTCTATCCTCCTTTGGACTTGTGCAGGACAATTGAAATTAGGGCATCTTAAGGCAGACTCATCTTCTGCTTTTTCTGCGTTGGTATGACAAACTGGGCATTTTGTCGGAAGTTTATAAGGGGAAGCGCCATGCTTTCTTTTTGATTTATCAACAGCAATTACTTCTGGGATTATTTCGCCGGCTTTTCTTACAGTTATATTATCGCCTATTCTTACATCAAGCTTATCTATAATGTCTTGGTTATGCAGGCTTGCTCTTTTTACAATTGTTCCTGCAATTAAAACCGGTTCAAGATTTGCAACAGGCGTAAGTGCACCTGTTCTTCCAACATCACAGATAATTGAACTAACAATAGTTTTTGCTTCTTCTGGCGGATATTTATATGCAATTGCCCATCTTGGGCTTTTTGCTGTAAATCCTAATTCTTGCTGCAAAGCAAGATCATTTACTTTAATTACTACACCATCAATTGCATATGGAAGTTTATGCCTTTTGTCATACCACTCATTGCAGTATTTTTCTACTTCTTTTAACCCTTTGCATAGCTTTGAAGTTTTGTTAATTTTAAAGCCTGCTTCATCCAAATTTTGTATATTGTCAAAGTGAGTTTTAGGTGCAATCTTTTTATCACCCCAAATTCCACCATAAGTAAAGATATCAAGATCTCTTGATGCAGTAATTTTAGAGTCATACTGTCTTACAGAACCGCTTGCAGCATTTCTTGGATTTGCAAAATTTTTTTCTCCTTTAGTTTTTTGCTCATTATTTAATTTTTCAAAGCTTTTTATTGGCATAAAAACTTCGCCACGAGCTTCAAGGATTCCTTTAACAGATTTATTTAATATAAGTGGAACTGCTCTTATAGTTTTTACATTATTTGTAATATCTTCACCAACTTCACCATCTCCTCTGGTGGCACCAAGAGTCAAAATCCCATCCTCATATGTAAGGGCAATAGCAAGCCCATCTATCTTCATTTCACAGACATATTCAAGATTGCAAGATCTGAGTATTTGTTTTCAATTTCTAAAAGTTCCCGCATTGCTGCATCATATACAGCATCGTCAACTTCTGGATCGTCAAGCACGTAATATGCATGATTCCACCTGTGTAGCTTATTTTTTAAGTCTTTGACTTGTTCTTTGATTTCTTTAGCTATCATTTTGTTTATTAAATATTAAGTATATCTTTTGCTGGCACATAATATAATATTGTAACTAAGGATATTTTTGGTGTTTTATGAGTAGAAGATTATTTGGAAGGGAAACAAATATAGCTTTGTAAGGGTTTTTAAAGACTATAATTTATTAGAGGTACCATTTATTATTGCGAGGGGAATTTAAACATGTTAAAGCTTGCAAGTTATGAACATTTAGATAACGATTACTTTTGGAAAAAATATCCCTGTGGGAGTGATTTTTCTAAAGAGCTATTGTTTTCAGAGAAGTTCTTTAGAGAAGTAGAAGAAGAAAGATATAATAGACAACCTTTTGTATTTTCATTTGCGCAATTCACAAGGTATCATAAGAAACAAATACTCGAAGTAGGTACTGGCCTAGGTATTGATTTTAGTCAATGGGTCAGAGCAGGTGCAGATTCTTATGGAGTTGATCTTACTGAAGAGGC
>JACOTS010000132.1 GCA_016178265.1 Candidatus Melainabacteria bacterium | reverse complement strand
ATGCAAGTGCATCCAGCCCCAAAGAAGGAATTGTGGGAGTATGATCTGTCATTGCGAGGAGCAAAGCGACGAAGCAATCTCGAACAATATACGATCGGGATTGCTTCGCCTCACTTTGTTCGGCTCGCAATGACATGAAAAATAGGAGAGAAACATGAGAAAAAATTGGGTAGAAAAACGTAAAAACGACAGTAATAAATCTCAAATGCACTATGCAAGACAAGGAATAATTACTCCTGAGATGGAGTATATTGCTGGTGTGGAGGATTTAAAATCTGAATTTGTAAGATCAGAGGTTGCACGTGGAAGAATGATTATTCCTGCAAATGTAAATCATTTAAGCCTTGTGCCTATGTGTATTGGAATTAATTCCAAATGTAAAATCAATGCAAATATTGGTAGCTCTGCAGTAACTTGTAGTTTAGATGAAGAACTAAAAAAACTTGAAATGTGCATAAAATATGGTGCTGATACCGCAATGGATTTGTCAACAGGTGGAAATCTTGATGAAATTCGTACTGCAATTATTCAAAAGAGTCCTATACCAATAGGTACCGTTCCTATCTATCAAGCAATTCAATATGTAGATGATGTTGGTAAATTAACAGTTGACAAGATTTTTGATGTGATTGAAAAGCAAGCTGAACAAGGTGTGGATTATATGACAATTCATGCAGGAGTTTTACTTGAACATATTCCGCTTGTATCTGGAAGGATTACAGGTATTGTAAGTCGTGGCGGATCAATAATGGCTGAATGGATGATTAAAAATGATAAACAAAATCCACTATATACTCACTATGATAGGCTTCTTGAAATTTGTAAAAAGCATGATGTGAGTCTTTCTTTGGGTGATGGACTTCGTCCTGGTTGTACTCATGATGCAAGTGATAAAGCACAGTTTGCTGAACTGGATACACTGGGCGAACTTACAAAAAAAGCTTGGGAAGAAAATGTTCAGGTAATGATTGAAGGACCTGGACATGTTCCAATGGATCAAATTGACATGAATGTTAAAAAACAAATAGAGGTTTGTCATGAGGCACCGTTTTATGTACTTGGACCGCTTGTAACTGATATTGCACCTGGCTATGATCACATAACATCTGCTATTGGTGCAGCACTTGCAGGATGGTCTGGTGCAGCTATGCTTTGTTATGTTACTCCAAAAGAACATCTTGGGCTTCCAAATCCAAATGATGTAAGAGAAGGAATAATTGCATATAAGATTGCAGCACATGCTGCAGATATGGCAAGGCACAGATGTGGTGTAAATAAACGTGATGATGAATTGTCAAGGGCTAGATATAGGTTTGATTGGAATAAGCAATTTGAACTTGCACTTGATCCAGACAGAGCTCGTGAATATCATGATGAGACGTTGCCGCATGAATACTTTAAGTCAGCGGAGTTTTGTTCAATGTGCGGACCGAAATTTTGTTCTATGCATATAAATCGGGCAGTTGATGAATACAATGAAAGGCTTAAAAAATTAGAAGAACAAGCAAAAGGTGAGCAAGAACTAACTAAAGTCTAATTTCTTCTCAATATCATCTGTAGACTCGCCTTTCCAATTGATTTTTCCAGAAACAATTGGTTGCCTGTAATCTGCTTTATTTATTGATCTTGAATCGACAAGAACTGACGGTGGTAATATTGACCATTTATATAGTGCAAAAGACATTTTTCTGTAAAACTTATCAAGCCATGCTTCTTTTTGCCCCTTTGTTATGTTGTTTTGTGCTTCATATAAAAATGTTTCATTCATAAGCGTGTTAAAGTCCTGATGCAGGTTTTCAATGCGCCAAATTATTTCATCTAAAAATTCATATGGCATGTTATCGTCTTCGGCAGTTAGTGGGACGCCTGTTTTTGGATCAATTTCTAAATCTGCACTGGGTTTCTTTTTTAATATAGATTCTGGAATTGCATTTTTAACTCCTCGATTTTCATTTAACCATGTGCCAAGTGCAAATAATTTTGTTTTTGCAACGTCAGCAATTGGTGCAAATCCACCTGACATGTCACCATTTATAGTTGCATAGCCTAAATATATTTCAGATTTGTCTGATGTAGCTATTGGCATTGCATCTTTAAATTCGTTGCTTATTGACCATAAAATTAGTGCTCTTATTCTTGCTTGAGCATTTTGTTTAGTAGTAGAGGCTGTGCTTCTATCCCACTTTTTGTCTATTTCTTTAAAGATTGAACTTAATTCATTATTTACAGTATCAACAATACTACCAATTGGTGCTTCCATGAAGTTAATTCCAAGATTTTCTGCTAATTGTCTTGCATCGGTTCTATTTTCACCAGGTGTAATTTCTGATGGCATGCTTATGCCGTATACATTTTCTGGACCTAATGCATCAGCAAGAAGAGTTGCACATATTGTTGAATCAAGTCCTCCTGATAAACCTAAAACAGCTTTTTTAAAGCCGGTTTTTTTATAATAATCTCTAATTCCTTGAACAATAGTAAGATACGTTCTTTCCAGATCATTTTCATAATTTAAACTAAAAGCTCTTTCCTCTGTTATGGTTTGTTCTAATCCACGCGGTAAAGGATAAATCTTTCCTCCACCTTGAAGCGGATTAACTATCATGAATTGTTCGCTAAATGATTTTGCTCTTGCAACTAATTTCCCGTCTTTGCCATAAACTCTACTTGCTCCCTCAAATGAAATGTCATCTACAGCTCCTACCTGATTTACATAACAGTAGGGAATACTATATTTTTGTGAAACAAAAGAAAGCATATTATGTTTAAGTTGTTCTTTTCTTGATTTTGTTGGAGATGCAGAGCTGTTTATTAAAATCTCAGGATTTAATTTAAGGATTTCAGCTATGGGATCTCTTTCATATAAAGGCCTTGTAAAGAAATCTTCGTCGTTCCAGCTATCTTCGCAAATTGATATCCCATAAGTATGACCATGAATATTAGTTACTTCACCTGTATTTGGTATGCTGTCAAATCCCCATGAAGCTTTTCCTAAAGTATCTGGTGGGTGGACTCCT
>JACOTS010000131.1 GCA_016178265.1 Candidatus Melainabacteria bacterium | reverse complement strand
TTGCTTGGCTTTCTAACTTTCGTCGGGTAAATGTTTGTTTTGATAGAATAACCTATGTTTATAAAGCTTTCTGTGTGCTAGCTTCAATAGTTATTGCTTTGAGGTATTTTTGAGATGACTTCTTCCGGCGTCACCCACGCGTTTGCTTATAATAGGTGAACAGTTACAAGTTATTTTATCTTTGCTGTTATATTAAATCCTAAGAAGAAATCATTTGAGGGCCCGCCTACGACAAATTGACCGAATGTAGAATACGGAACATTAGATATACCTAAAGTCCAAACATGTGTCTCAAGCCTTGAAAGAATTTGAAGTCCAAATGCCCACCCATTTTCAACCTCTTTATAACCAGCAAGTACAGGGGTGTATTCACCAAAAAGAGAAAGCTTGTTTGGAATTATTTGTAGTACCCCGCCTATAGGCAGTGCAAATGTACTTTGTCCTTTTGAAAACCTTCTTCCTTTTGGATCTAAAAATGAAAAAAATGAAGCTGATAGAGAACTAGGAGAGCCAATTGTTGATGATTGGTCAGACCATGTCGGAGCAATATAAAACTTAGCCCAGCCTGGAATTATGACTTTTGTTATTATTGGTTGAATAAAAAAATCAAAATCATCCTGGATATTGTCGTTTTGAAATCCCCCGCTTAAAGTAAGCCCTATGGGAGATCCTTCACCTAACTTTTTAGCTTCCTGAAGAAGTCTAAGTTTAATCCCTACTTCAGATGCATCCGTTAAGCTGCTTCTAAATGCATGAGCTTCCAAAAAATCAGTAATTCCATAATAAAGTCCGATGCCTGTATATGCAAATGTGTCTAAGCCATAGACATCATTTGCAGTTTCTTCACTTATCGGGCTGGAAAATCTGTGAGTAAAGTCAAATCTAAGTCCTTTTTTTCTAAGTAAATTATCTGTTGGTATGTTATAAACTCTTGCTCCTAATTCAGCACTTGGTGGACCTTTTGCATATCTCTTTCTTTTTTTCTTAACCCCACCTTGCAAATCGGTTGATTCATCTTCATTGGTTATCAAATCTTCCTGTGTTTCATTTTCAGGCACATCTAGGTTGTACTCTTTTCCTTCAATTTCTACTTTTAGCTTTTTAGTTTCTTTATCGTATTGAAGAATTTTTGGTTCCTGAGCAAAACAGCTTGTGCTTATAAGTAAAGAAATTAGGATAAGAGCTATAAATCTTCTCATAGCTCATCTTGATTATTTATTGTTCAATTTGTTCCTTTGTAATTTTATAAGGTTGCTACATATTCAGCAATTTGAGTGATTTCTTCTTCAGTTAATTTAAATCCAAACATTTTTTTCATGTAAGTAATGCTTCTTTCAATTTGCTCAATTGATTTTTTCTTACCGATTCCTTTTAAAGAAGGAATAATTCTGCCTTCATCTTTACTGATTTCTTCATACTCAAAGTCCCATCTTCCTGCAGAACCACCATTTTTATGGCAAAAGTTGCAGCTACCATATTTCCCCTTTGAAGTTAAAAACAGATTTTTCCCAGGCAAATCTTCTTTTGCAAGTGTACAAATAAATGTACAACCTAAAAGAAAAATTAGTAAAAAGAAAAAGTACCTCATTATTTTTAAATAATACTATTGATTTATATGAAATATTCAGGTTGAGGTTTTGGTCCACCGCTAAGAAGCCAATTATAGCCTTGTCTTGCTCTGCCAGCTAGACCTTGTCCAACTTGACTCATAGATCCACCGCTTGCAGCTAGATTGGTAGCAAGCCCTTTTCCATATAAATGTCTTGCAGTTGCATAAACACCATTACCGAATGTAGCACCACCAGGCATTTTTCCCATTAAGCGTTGTATTGCATTAAATGTAGTGCCAAAGCCTTTACTAAAGAGTCTTCCTACAGGAAGTGCAGTAATAGCATATCCAACAGCAGCAAGAGCATTCATTGCAAAACCACCAAAATCGAGTGATAATAATGAACCTACAGCACTTAGGGCATATTTCCCTGCTTTGAGTGCCGAATATGCAACAACTCCTGCAAATATAGCTGCGCCAATAGGAGTTGCCATCACTCCAGGTATAAGGAGTGCTAAAGATGCCATTCCTACTAAGCCATCAAATGTTCCAAAAGCATGACCTAATGTGCCTAAAACACTTCCTGTAGTTACCATTGGTGTTCCAATTTCAAAAGCACCGGCTGTACCAATCAGGTTAGTTCTTTGTTTCATAGAGATAGCTTGTGTAAAAGGATTACCCCAAATATTTTTAGCTGCGCTAGTTACTGTTGATAGGCTCATTACTTAATTTATCCTTAAATATTTACTTCTTATAGTTTTTATAAAATATTGTGAGAGTATTTTCTACTCAATGTATAAAAAGTACCTTACTAAAAAAAATTGATAGTGTTTTTGATTATTAAGTAATAATTAGAAATTTTTATTAAATTTGT
>JACOTS010000143.1 GCA_016178265.1 Candidatus Melainabacteria bacterium | reverse complement strand
TTGGCCTCAACCTAATGGACAAGTAGCAGTATTATGCAGATCAAGTGGAGCAAATCCAGGTCCTGCTTTTTGTCAGACAAAAAAAGAAGCTATTAGACTAAGGACAAGACTAGCAAATGATCCAAGAGGAAAACTGAATAGAAAATCTCAGGAAATAATTAAAAGGCTGCTTATTTATCTTTATGTTAGGGATGAAACACTAAATTGGCGTCCTGGAGATTTATGGGTTTATATGGATCACAGATCCCTTGAACTCTTGGAAGAACCAAGGTTCACTGGCTAGGGTCTTTTCTATCGTTTTATAATTCTGTTTAATCTGTTGATAATCTTCAAAAATCTTGTGTATAAAAATAATATATGTTTAAAGTTTTTAATAGACCCTTTATTATTTTATGTATTATAAATTTTTCATTTAATAATTGTTTTGCACTTGCTTATAATGGCTGTGGTGATGGTGTTCTTAGTTTAACTGAAGAGTGTGAAAGGAACTATGATTGCGGGATGAATGAGGTTTGCAATGCCAGATGCAGTTGTATAAATCCACTGTCATTTAAGATGAAAAAAGACAGTGAAATAATTGACACAAATGTAATTTGCAATGCAGCAAATGGTGAAAAATGTGAGATAGGCACTGCTGAGATAAACGTTATATATTAAATTAAGTATTGGTTAATAATGTGTTACTGCCTGGCTAGCGTAATTCCCTTAAAATAGCTATTAAGAAAGTAAGATTTTATTCGATTTACTCGATAAAATCTTGATTGTGGTAGAAGAGGTATCAAATAGATGCACTTTGCAAAACCGGCGAAGCTTATTCGTAAGCAAGCCGGTGGTAGGTAGAAACAATAATGTTTAAATCAAATGGGTGATTCTGTTCATTGCTTTATGTCTTATAGGGATAGTCCTGACTGAAGTATTAGCCCTTAGGGGCACAATGCATTTATAGAGGTTTCCCTATGAATGCTTGTTTATTAAGAAGAAAGAAGTTTGAAGAGGAAGAAGTTTTAACTTTTCCAGCGTCTTTGTTTGGTTATATTGCAATGTGTTTTCTTGTAAAAGAGCGAATGAAAACACTTATGAAAAATGCGACCTTTGTCAGAAGAAAATTGCCTTTTGTATCATCTATTACTAGTAAATTCAGCCCAACAAGTGCAATATATGCCCATTGGGCATTTTTAAGATACTAGATTTAACAGTGACTTAACTATTTACATGTAAATAACCCTAAGGGGTGTACTTATAAATTAATGACAACAGCTATAGCTCAAAAGAAGCTTGTTTTACATGGCATACCTGGTGACTTTAATTACAATCACTATCAACAGGATGTAATTACAAAGAAAAAATATCAGCTTGCCAAAGTTACTCCCACGGAATTATCAAGATTAGAAGAAATAACATTTGCAGAAATTATGAAGGTAGAATTTTTACCTGATGATGTCCCTTTTGAGGAAGAAAAACCAAAAGTAAAAGCAGACTTACCACTTGGATCTGAGTTTAGTAAAATTGATCCACGCTGGTTATTGTTTCATCGAATGGCACTTAAGAAACTACAATATTAGTATTGCGTATTTGTGGACTGGTTCTAATATGTCTTACGATCTTCTGATTTGACAATCTCGGTAAATTATAGGATTATAAATAACCTTGTAAGCCAAAGACAATTGGGAGATCTTTAGGTCTTTAAACAGTAAACCCAATCGAGGTAAAAAATAAGGAAGCTTTTGTCTTTGGCCCTTTCAGGGTCTTTTTTATTTATAAAGGGCTGAGGGATTAG
>JACOTS010000142.1 GCA_016178265.1 Candidatus Melainabacteria bacterium | reverse complement strand
AATTATTAAATGTTAGTCCTCAAAATAGTGATGAAAAAGATGAAACTTTGTGGAATAGAGATAGAGTGATAACAAAATTTAATAGCGATCTAAAGAAAAAACACAGGAATAACATAAGTTGGGTTGAGTAACCAAAGTATGTTTGACATCATTCTAAAGCAAGCAGAACTTTTACCACAATTGGGCGGTATTTGGATTGCTTTCTTATTAGTATTCTCAAGAGTATTAGCCTTTGTCAGTGTAGCACCTTTAATCGGACATAAATCAATACCATCATTAGTGAAAATCGGTTTTGCATCATTACTTACACTTTTACTTTTTCCAAATATTCAAGCTCCACCTGTAATTCCCGTAGGATATAAGTTTGTTTATGCAATAGCAATGAATGCATGTATTGGACTTATCATAGGATGGGTAGCAGGTTTAGTTATTGAGATACTTAAAACTGCAGGTGAAATAATTAACATGGAGATGGCTCTTCATGCAGCAACATTATTTGATCCAGGCAGTCAAGCACAAACCACAATAATTGGAAAATTCTTTGATATGTTAGCGCTTGTACTATTTATCTCAATCGGTGGAGTAGAAAAAATCATAGAAGGACTACATAAAAGTTTTACTGTTTTTCCTGTTATTCTTTTTGAAATTAATCTTAATGTTCCAAAACTGATTGCTGCTACTGCAGAAATTATAACAATGGGATTTTTGTTGATATCTCCAATCATGATGGTATTACTTCTTATGGACTTAATTTTAGGATTAATGTCCAGGGCAGCACCACAAATCAATGCATTTCAAGTTAGTTTTTCCATTAAACCTTCGCTTGGGCTAATACTACTGCTTCTTATATTGCCTGCACTATTTCCGATACTAGTCAATATACTCAGTAACCCCATGAAGTTTTTTTATTAGTCTATACCGCTCGTTTCGCGCTAACGCTCAACTCGCTTTTTATTTTTATACTGCTCCGGGCTTATGCCCTTCGCATTCCTTCTTCTGTTTCTCTCCACCTTACCGGATTTGCCAAGTAAATTGGACAAATCCTACAAATTATTTTGCGACCTTTCACACAAATGCTCAACACACTAGTTTGAATCTAGTTATAATCTAATAGTAATGAAATTAACAACCAAAGGACAATATGCTATTCAAGCAATGATCGATATTGCTATGCACAACATCAAATCAAACACCCCAATATCACTTAGAGAAATATCTAACAACCAAACCATTCCTTTAGCTTTTTTAGAACAAATAGCCATAATGCTTAGAAAAGCAGGGTTAATAAAAAGCATCAGGGGTTCGACTGGAGGTTATTCTTTAGCAAAAGATAAAAAAGACATTTCCCTTGCTGACATTATGCAAGCTGTTGAAGGCAAGATTAACGTTGCTCCAAACACAAGCCAAGACTTTGAAGTTACACAAAAATTATGGCAAAAGTTAAATCAAAATATTTTTAATATATTAAATTCAATTACACTCGAAGACTTATATTACGACTCAATTAGTTTTCAGGCTTCTAAAGATAACGAGTCCTATGTACAATGAATTGCGCCAATGTGCATATGTATCTATGTACAGACACTCAAAAGAAAATTAACGCTTAAGCATAGGGGCACATAAACACATTAACAATTGTGCGTTACTGCCTACCTAAGTTCCAAAAAAACGACTTACAGGGGAAGATTTTATCCGATTTATTCGGTAAAATCTTGACAGCAATGCTAAGAAGTACATAATATGTGCACTTTGCAAAACCGGCGCAGCTTATTCGTAAGCAAGCCGGTGGTAGGTAGAAACAATTGTGCTTTAAAATAAGTAATAGCAATGTCTATGAAAAGAATAATTTATGCAGATCATAGTGCAACAACTCCTCCAAGAAAAGAAGTTATTGATGCTATTTTGCCTTTATTAAATAAGGACTTCGGTAATCCATCCAGCATACACTCATTAGGAATTAAAGCCAAATCATATCTTGCTAATGCAAAAAAAGATATAGCCAATATCATCAATGCTTCCCCCGAAGAAATAATATTCACAAGCGGAGGAACTGAATCGAATAACACTGTAATTTTTGGTATTCAAAAATTAATTGAAGACAAAAAGTTAAATAAAGAAAAACATATTATTACATCCTCAATTGAACATCCATCAATTAAAGCTCCTATAGAATATTTGGGACAAAAAGGCTGGAAAATTACCTGGCTTAAAGTAAACAGTGAAGGATTTATAGATATTAACGAGCTTAAATCAGCAATTAGCGATCACACAGCACTAGTAACAATCATTCATGCAAATAATGAGATAGGAACGACTCAAGACCTTAAAACAATTTCACTTATTTGTAAAAATCATAATGTGTTATTTCATACAGATGCCGTTCAATCTTTTTGTAAAATTCCCATTGATGCAAAATCACTTAATCTGGATTTTATGTCAATGTCAAGTCATAAGATTTATGGGCTTAAAGGTTCAGGTGGTTTATATATAAACAAAACTTGTACACTAGCTCCATTAATTCTTGGTGGAGGACAAGAAAATAATTTAAGATCAGGAACTGAAAACCTTCCAGGCATAGTAGGGTTTAGCACATCAGCCAAGTTATTAAATAGTGAAATATCAGATACTGCTCAAAAATTAAGAAAATTACAAATCAACCTAATAAAAGGACTAGAAAAACTTATAGAAAATCACGAAATATTAATTACTGGTCCATCTTTAAGCTTAGTAAAAGAAAATATTCCTAATGAAAAATATTTACATAGACTACCTGGACATGTAAGCTTTTGTTGCAAAGACTTAGAAGGTGAAAGCTTGGTTCTTCAAGCCAATCTTCTTGGAATAGCTATCAGCTCTGGTTCAGCATGCGCCAGCCAAGATAGTAATAAAATTGGGAGTTTTGAACCATCCCATATCATAAAAGCAATTGACATTCCAATCCCATTTCAAAAAGGCTCATTAAGGATCTCATTAGGGAGGGAAAATACTGATGATGATGTTACATACATCTTAGATACAATCTTCAAAATAATAGAAAAGCTAAAATCTTCAAAAGTGTAATTTACGTTACTACCTAGCTAGTGTAATATTTCAAAGCAAGCTATTCAAGAGGTAAGATTTTATCCGATTTATTCGGTAAAATCTGGATAAGCAATATCAAGAAGTGTATAAAAAGTGCACTTTACAAAACCGGCGAAGCTCATTCGTGAGCGAGCCGGTGGTAGGTAGAAACCAATTTACATTGCAATCTTACTAATAATTTCTTCATATATTTTTTCTTGACCAGCTCTAATTGAAAATTCAAGTGCTCCAGCTAAATCTCCCCATTCAATTAATTGCTTGATTCTTTGCTTGGCATAACTATTATCTACTGATGTCTCAGTAAGTTCTTCTTTTAAATATCCCCTGGAAACCTTTAAATCTTCTTTTAAAATAAAGGGAACTATTTCTCCTTTTGCAATATACCCATCCGGCTGTTTCCTAAGTAACTTCTCAACAATAGACAATCCAGAACCATTTAGTCCACCCCATATAAAATCAGATATTCCATTTTGTTTTGCTGATAAAATACCATTTACAAGAAAGCTTGCTCCTATACTTATCCCTAATGTTACAGGAGAAGCAGTCAAGGATAAATTTGTAACAGTATTGGCAATGCTTACTAAATTACTATCAATATGCGGGTTATGATAAGCTTCAAAGCTAGGAGAAATGGCATTAATCTCAATATTATTACCACTTTCTAAAACAACTTCTGATGTAGAAAATTGGACTGTCCCATGTTCTGAAAATCTGCCACCAGGTTGTGCTTGAATTACAAAACCTTTTAACAATAACCCATCTTCATCACCCATTGGTATCTTAAAATTTACTTGTTTCATATAATCTTCGCGTGTAATATCCTCTAATAACACTGCCTCAATCACAGTCCCTTGACTTAAAACATCATATTTACTAATCTCAGAAAGATTAACTGTATAAATATTCAATTTGTTTTCCATAGCAAAAGCCTGGCAAGATAAAACAATAAAACCAAGAGACAGAACAAGTAACAAAAACAGTCTATTTTTATTCATCCGTACCACCAATAATAGTAATGTCAGTACCCGAACCACCACCACCAAGCAAGTTTGAAAAATTATTAGCACCATTAATTGATCGTTGAGCTTTCGTAATTCTACTAAAAAAGTTATCCTGAACAACATATCCAGCAACCGCACCTGCTACAGTACTTATAAGTAGAGGCACGCTCTGTTGTAAAGTACTTCTACCAAACCTAAGCAGTACTCTACTTTTTGAAGGATTAACTGTGATTATGTCATTTGGCTTTAATGCTAATGCATCTTGTGATACCCCACCCTTAATCAAATCATTAACATCAATTTTAAATGTCTCATAATTTCCATTTTCATTTATTCTATTTATTTCAACATCATTGAGATTCCCTACAAAATTAGGTCCACCAGCTGCAGCAATTGCATCAACAAACGTTGCATCACTAGGTAAGTTAACTTTACCCTCATGATTTACTTCACCATAAACTATAATATCTTGCGATCCATATCCTAATTTCCCAAGCAGTGCAATATATGTATAAGCTTGGTCATCCAAATTATTCGTTTCTGAAATATAAATTGCATCACCCGGTTGCAAATTAATATCATTAAAAGCAACCTGTCCTGTTATTAGATCTTTTAAATTAACAGTAAGCTTTTCACCCGTCACTCCCCTTGTAATAGAAATATTAGTAAGATCAGCAACATGCTGTAATCCACCTGCCACCTGAATCACTGTGGTTAGAGAAATAGTAAAAGTATCACCATCAGAAAGCTGAGATCCTCCTCTTTCATTAGTGCTTGTTCTTTCAATTTTATAAAACCCTGGTTTTTGTACAGCTCCTCCAATATAAACATTAACTGGTCTATATTTTGAAACCTGAACATATACCTGAGGATTAATTAATGTTTCTGAAAATAATTTTCTAATTTCATTTGAAATTTCACTTATCGTATAACCTGCTGCTAATAGTTCTTTTTGTTCTCCACTAGGAAGCGGAACAGAAATATAGCCATCAGGAGAAACAGTAACAGTATATAATTCTTCTCTATTAAAGATATCTTTTAGCGTGCGGTCAACTATAGTTAACCCATCACCCGGTCCAATTACATAAGGTGGGGTAAGTACTGCTTGTAAGTGAATTTTTGTAATATCATCAACATTATCTTGAGCAAAAGTAATTTGTCCCATTACTACCAACAAAGAAAGCACGAGAGAAATTATTTTAATTTTGTGTTTAAAAACCATTACTCCCTCTCTATGCAGCCGACTGTCCTTCAGATAAGGATTCATCCTCTGATTGAGATCCATATCCATACCCATATCCATACCCATATCCATATGACATAGTGCCTGTAGGTATAGCATTTAAGACTATGCCAATAGAGGTAACATTTGCTTTATTCAATAAATCAACAGCAGCGATTAGCTCTTTACGTGAACTTCTGTTATATCTTGCTACTAGTGTTACTACATCCGCATATCTAGCAAGTAAAAGAGCATCCGAGAATAATCCTACAGGAGGTGAATCTAGAATAACCAGATCATAAATGTGTTTTGATGTTTCAAGCAATTCCCTCATCCTGCTGGATTCAAGTAACTGAACCGGATTTGGAGGAATATCTCCTCCAGGCAAGTAATCAAAACCAACAATACCCAAAACACTTTTTTGAACAACATCATAAAAGTCTATTTCATTAATTAAAGTATTGCTGATACCAACTGCATCTTTAGGCCTTGCCAGATATTTATATAATGAAGGATTTCTTATATCAGTATCAACTAACAAAACTCTCCTTCCACTTTGAGCATACGTAATTGCAAGGTTAACTGCAATTGAGGTTTTTCCTTCGCTTATCGTAGAACTTGTTATTAAGAGAACCTTTCTGTCACCAGACAAAGACAAGAAGGAAAGGTTTGTTCTTAAACTATGAATTGATTCAGTATATTCAGATCTAGGCTCTTTGTAGGAGATCGGCAAATCAGAAGGATGTATTTGCGGCAATTGACCAAGAAACGGTACATTGAGTTCTTTTGGAAGTGTATCAACCCCCTTAATTACATCATCAAAGTATTCCACAAGATAAATTACAATAGCTGCCAAACAAAGTCCAAATATAAAACTCGAAAGCAGTGCCATATGTACATTAGGCCACTTAGGCTGAGAAGGCAGTGATGGCGGATCAAGCAATCTTATATTTGTAATATGAGAGGCAATAACTCCTTGCATCCTAGACTCAATAAGTTTCATATCAATTTCTTCAAGTCTTTTCTTAGCAATGTCATTTTGTCTTAAAAGTTGAGCATATATGTATTTTTCATTTGGCAATTTTTTTAATTTATTATTAACATCATCAACAAATTCCTGAATAACATCTAACTGTTCTTTTGCCGAAAGAGATGCAGCCTTTGCTGTTAAATATGCTTTTACTAAATCACTTCTTAGTCTATCGTCTCCCTCTGGAAATCGTGAAGGATCAATTCCTTCCCCAACAAGTTCTACTATTCTTTCCCTAATTAATTTTTGATCACCCTCTATTTGCTTTTTTAATTCCTCAAGCTGAAAATGCCCTGGCTTAACTTTTGTTTGAAATTTAAGCAATTGTGCTTGCTTTTCATATAAATCTTTTCTAAGAGCCACAAGAAATGGATCCCCTCCTATTGAGCTACTTAAAACTGCCGTATCTAAGGTAATCATCAACTGTTGTTCCAATTGATCTGCTGTTGTTTTCACATTGACATATTCACTCTCAACCTTTAACTGCAATTCAGCGAGCCTAAAAGACATTTTCACTAGTTCCTGATCAGCATCTAAGCCAACAACTTTGCTATTTTTTTCAAATATTTTCAAGCGATTACTTGCATCCAACGCTTCACGCTCTGCCCTATTTCTTTCTTTCTTTAAAAATCGAATAGCACTT
>JACOTS010000141.1 GCA_016178265.1 Candidatus Melainabacteria bacterium | reverse complement strand
TCTTGTAAAGATTTCAGTTGCTGAGATTGCCATTGGTGAATCTAAAAAAACCTTCATATCTTTTGGCAGTGCACCTGATTCTACCCCTTCTCTTAGAAAAAATAATAACTCTTGTGATCTCTCAATTGCAAAAGAAGGAATAAAGACATTGCCGCCTCTATTAAATGTTTTATTAATTGCATCATAGAATTCTACGATTGAAACATCTATTGGTTTATGTAACCTGTTTCCATAAGTGCTTTCTATAACTACGATATCTGCATTGGGAGGGATGGCGGGATTGCGTACAATTGGTTTACCGCTGTTTCCTAAGTCTCCTGAGAATATTACTTTATACTTTTTACTTCCTTCTTTAACCTCAAGCTCTATAAATGAAGAACCTAATACATGACCAGCATCATAATAAGTTGCTGTAATATTTTCATTTAATTGTATGCTTTGTCCGTATGATATATCTTTGTCAAACCTGCTCATTGCATCAAATACATCATTAGTTGTATAAAGTGGGGTTTCATGTTTGATTCTTTTTGCATCTTCTTCTTGCAAATGTGCAGAGTCTAGCATGACCAATTTAGCTAACTCACGCGAAGCTGCATTTGACATTACTTTTCCGTCAAATCCATTTTTGCATAAAAGAGGAATTCTTCCGCAGTGATCTAAATGTGCATGGGTTAAAAGAAGATAATCAATTTCTTTAGGCTTAAACCCGGAAATATTTCTATTAGCTTTTTTTGCTCCTGGACTTCCTTGGAATAAGCCGCAATCAATTAATATTTTTGTA
The DNA here is from genome assembly GCA_016178265.1 of Candidatus Melainabacteria bacterium. GTDB lineage: Bacteria > Cyanobacteriota > Vampirovibrionia > 2-02-FULL-35-15 > 2-02-FULL-35-15 > JACOTS01. The sequence goes on along the minus strand of JACOTS010000141.1, from coordinate 5,713 downwards.
CCTTTTGATTCAAGCAGGTGGCAAGAACCTGTTACTTCTCTGGCAGCCCCATGGAATGTGATTTTCATAATTAATTGTTTGAATTCTAGTATGGTGCCTGGCTCATGTCAAATTAAACCAGATATTTGTTAATATATTAAAGGTTAAGTTGTTAAGATTGCTATCTTGATGGGTGCAATATTTCAAGGCAAACTATTGAAGAGGTAAGATTTTATCCGATTTATTCGGTAAAATCTGAATAACGTTGGGTGTCCTAAAAATCTTGTGGATACTGAAAATATAGTTGGGATACTACATGCTGCTGGCTATCCTATTACAGCAGATCAAAGCAAAGCAGACATATCGCTAGTTAATACCTGTACTTTTATTGAAGGCAGTACTCATGAAAGTAAAGAAGTATTGGATGAGTTGTCTAATAACGGTAAAAATCTTATTATTGCTGGTTGCATGGCTCAAAGATTTAAGGGTGAACTTTTTAAACAATATCCACAGGCTCAGGCTGTTGTTGGTACAGGCAATATAAAAGATATTTTAAATGTAGTTAAAACAGTAACATTGAATTTAAATAGTGGTATTGAATCTAAAATTGTCAAAGTTGATGATATTCCAATGGCAGTGGCAGATTCAAAAGTACCTAGGTTAAACACACAAATGGGACCCAGTGCATATATTAAGATAGCGGAAGGGTGTGATCATAGATGTACTTTTTGTATCATTCCTTATCTACGTGGGGATATGAAATCAAGAACCATTGAAGATATTCTTGATGAAGCAAAATTACATGTACAAAATGGCATTCAGGAGTTAGTTTTAGTATCTCAAGATAGTACTGCTTATGGAACGGATATTTATAAGAAAAAGGCCCTTGCAGAACTTTTAGAAATGCTGGCAGATAAGTCTGGTGCCAAGTGGCTACGCCTGATGTATGCATACCCTCAGCAACTTACAGAAGAAATGCTTGATGTGATTCGTGAGAAAAAAAATATTGTAAATTATATTGATATTCCGCTTCAACATGCAAGTAAAAAAATATTAAAAGCTATGCATAGACCTTCTACAGTGAGGGATACTGTTGAATTGATTAGGAAAAAATTGTCAGATGGTGCTATAAGAACAACTTTTATAGTTGGTTTTCCTGGAGAAACTGATTCAGATTTTGATGAGTTGTATGATTTTGTAAAAGAAAGCTCTTTTGACAGAGTTGGGGTGTTTACTTATTCTAAAGAAAAAGGAACACAAGCATATGATTATGAAAATCAGGTGCCTGAAGATGTTAAGTTAAAAAGAAAAGAAAGACTTATGCTTCTTCAGCAGAAAATCTCATTTAACAAAAACAAAAGCTATATAGGTAAGAAGCTTGACATGCTTGTAGAGCATTTAGAGCATCATGAAAATAATGCACTTAAAGTTGTTGGAAGATCTTTTCGTGACGCACCGGAAATTGATGGGCAACTGTATCTAAATGTGAAAGATAATCAGAAAACACCTCAACCAGGATCGTTCATAAATGTAAAAGTTATAAGTTGTAATGAATATGATCTCTATTGTACGTTGTAGTGGTTGATATATGATAAATTTATGTTATTTGGTATAAGTTTTGAGGTGTATATATGGTAAAAAATAAATCTAATCAAAAGACATTAATTACTGTTTTGGTTTGTGTTGTTGTAGTGCTTGTAGGAGCACTTGTTTTTGTTACTGCAGGTGACAACATTGGCACTGTGTTAAGTAAATTATCTGGCAATAAAGTTGTTACTGTGCCTGCCGGATCACAGTTGAATATAGTTTTAGCATCGTCTGTAAGTTCTGGACTAAATAAATCAGGTGATATTATAAGTGGCAATTTGCTTTCTCCTGTAGTAATTGGTGAAGATGTTGTTGTTCCAGCCGGCAGTCAAGTGAGTGGAAAGGTTTTAAGTGTAGCACCTGCAGAAAGATTTCAGGCTGGAAAAGGCGGATATCTAGAAATCAAATTTGATTCTGTACAAACCCCTGAAGGGAAAAAATATTCTATTAGTACCCCTGTGTTTAAATTTTATGGTGGGGCTGGAAAATCTAGATTAGCAAAAGATGCTATTACTGGTGCAGCAGCAGGTGCTGCACTCGGGACAGCTGTAGGTGCAATTGCTGGTGGCAAAAAAGCAGTAGGTAGAGGTGCTTGGTCCGGTGCTGCCATTGGTGGTGGAATAGGTGCATCAAAAGCTTTAATTTCAAAAGGGCAGGAAGCATTTGTTCAAAGCGGTGCAAATTTGACACTAACCCTTGAAGAGCCTATTCAGGTAATTGCTCAGAAGCGTTAATTAAAATCTTTTCTCCATTATTTGAAATAAGGTATATAGCTCCGTCTTCAATACTTATGGTGTTTTGTTTGGCTGATTCTAAATTGTTTATAGTAGGTATGTATATTTCAATAGTGTTTCCCCTAACCCCTGCATATGAAGCAGAAGCAAAGAAAAATACTTTAATTATAGTAAGAAGTAATATTGTTGCTATTTTATTCATCTTTTTATTTTTGAGAAACATATTTCACCCCTTGTTAGGAAACAGTAAACATGAGTTTGGTTTAGATAATGTTAAAGTAGGGTTAATGCTGAGGGAAAGTTTGCAATAAAATCAGGCTTTTTTTGCCACAATATTAATTTTGCTAAAGGGTTAATTCTAGGAAAAATTAAATTTCGTTCTTTAGTAACTTGCTTGTTTTTTTTATTATTAGTTTGATTGTTTCAAATATTGAATAGAAGGCAAGATTTAAATATAAACTTGAAGATGAGTTGGAATTAGAATCCTCATACCCAACTATTTGTCTGTATTTTCTTGTTGTACAATCAATAAATAATTTTTCATTGCTTTTTAGTATAGATTTCCATCTTGTAATTGGAGTGGTGTCTAGCCCTATCTTTTTTGAATCATCAAAATAAGTGTTTACTACTTTAATATCTTCTAGCATTGCTGGTTCGTAATCTTCATTAATAAAAGTACAAATCATTTTTATTGTTTCTTCAGGTTTTATTATTAAATCCTCATACTTTACAGATATTATGTTTCTTTTGTGTGTTTGCAAATTGCCTAACATAGTTTTCATTGAACTATTCCAACTAATAGCACTACCTAGGAGGCTTTTGCTTTTATCTTTTTTTTGCCATGATAAGCAAACAGCTCGTGGATCTCTATAAATCGCTATTATTTTTGCATTCGGATATGAATCTAATATGGCATCTGTATTGTAAATATTGGAAGGGGTTTTTTCTACCCAACGTAGTTTACTGTTTTTATAAGTTAAATAATTTGCGCATAAATTAAAACAATCATATTTGCTTTTTGCTTCTGTATATTCTTTTAATTTGTTTATTTCATTGAATAAGCTTAGTGTTAAATGATCAAAATCCTTGCTTTTAATTTTCTTGTAAGTAATATCTTTCTTATAATGCATAGCAGTTAAGATTGCCAATGTTAATTGATCAAAAATTTTGTTTTTCTCAAATCTGTCAAATAGTTTTTGAGATCTAATGCTTTTTGTACCGTAAATGTAGGTTTCTCTTTGTATTTCAAATATATTTTTATGTTTTCCTAATAGATTTCTTATAAGCCTTGTTCCTGACCTTCCTTCTCCACAAATAAAAATTGGCGGATTAAGTGTTGTTTCATTTATGCTTAGTTTTTGTTTTGTTAGTTTTTCGTTCATGATGTTATTATTACATTGATTGCTGCAACAATGTTTTATTAACATACTTGGCTTTTTGTAGTACAATTTGAGTTTGGTGGGAGATATATTAATGAAAAAGAAATTATGCATATTACTTTGTGGCTTATTTATTGTTTTTAATGTTTCATGTAGCCCGGCTCTGAAGCTTAATGAAATTGATACTCAGATTAATAAGTTTTTGGACATAACTCATGCTGAACTATTAGAGGTAATAAAAAACAAAAAAGCTTTTATTATTGATGCAAATGGATCCAAATCATATAATACCGGCCATATTCCTGGTGCAATAGATTATGCTGTTTATAATGGTGAAGAACTTAAATCAAAGTTGCCTGAAAATAAACAGCAGTTAGTTGTGTGTTATTGTGGTAGCCCGAAATGCCCGGCATGGTATAAAGCAGCTAGTGAAGTTGAATCTTATGGGTATGAAAATATAAAACACTATAAAAAAGGTATAAAAGGATGGATAAAAAAAGGTGGTCCTTTAGAAGAGTAGTTTATCTCATCTTACTTATTTTTTTACCTTTGCCTGCACTCGCTGGTGGACCGTTAGAAGTGAGGAATGGCAGAGCCCTTAGTTATGGTAAAAGGCCTATTGTATACAGATATGATTTAGGCATGCTTGGCAATTTAAATAATGAAGAGGCAGTTACACTGGTCGAAGAATTATTTTCTACATGGGAATCTGCTTCTAGTGCTTCAATTAATTTTAAACAAGATAAACCTGGTTTTGTAGATGAGGATATTGATAATAACAATTTTAAAAAATTTCTTAAACCAAAATCTGAAGAGGATTTAAATGGATTTACTGTAATTGTATTTGATGAGAATGGACTTCTTTTGGATGAGTTTCTTGGTACTGGCGGTGGTAATGCTGTTTTAGGTATAGGTGGTCCTGTAATCCTTTCTAAAGGAGGCTTTCATAAGCTAGTTGAGTCACAGATAGTACTAAACGGGAGGTTTATAAATGGTATTGATTCTGCAACAGATAGAGAAGTTAGCCTTGATACATATAGAAGAACAATACTTCATGAAGTGGGACATGCAATCGGACTTGATCATACACAAATAAATGTTGAAGCTATTGAAACTGGTGCTTTGCAAGATATTAAAGATACAGTGCCTCTTATGTTTCCAAGAGCAGTGAGTGATTTGTTTGTACTTAAGCAGGATGATGTGTCTAGTGTGTCATTCCTTTACCCTGCAGATTCTAAGCTTCAGAATTTTGGTCAAATTAAAGGGAAAGTATTTCGTGAAGATTGTATTAAGCCAGTGTTGGGGGCAAATGTTGTTGCAAGAAATATTAATAATCCAAAAGAAGTCCATTCTCATCAAATACAATTACAGTAAATCCATTTAAATCCTCTTCAGATTTTGGTTTAAGAAATTTTTTAAAAAGAAAAAATGGTGAATATGTAATCTTTGCAATTCCTCCTGGAGATTATACGCTGGAAATTGAACCAATTAGTACAGAGTTTGTTAGCGGTGCATCAGCTGGTACCGTAGGCCCTAAAGTAGGACCCTATACAAAAAGTTTGAATGATAAGTCATTTCAAGATCCTGTGCCAAAAGGTTTTTACACTGGAAATAATTTGCCTGTTAATGCTAATCAGTCTGATGCAAAAATATTGGAAGTAAGAGGAGGTGATACATTGGATGGAATTGATATCATTGGTGCTTTATTGCAGAGTGCTTCTACAACTTCCAATTTAAATGTCATGTTAAAGACACCATTTACCATAACTCCAAAAGGAGGAAAAGCAAATATTGAGGTATCAATTACCGATTCCCAAAACCTAGTTAAATGTAAAGTGCTTCTTACGAATGATTTAGCAGTTACGATAAGGCCTTCTGAATTTGTTTTTAGACCGGGTAAATTAGCTAAAACAGTCTCGGTAAAATTTTCCAAGCAAGCAGCTCAGGATATTTTAGATAGTGGTTTAAGTAGTGTAGAAATTAATTTTAATTGTGCAAATGGTTCTAGTAGTGCCTTAACACTGCCACTTTAGA
>JACOTS010000156.1 GCA_016178265.1 Candidatus Melainabacteria bacterium | reverse complement strand
GTAGAAACTACAAAAAAAATGTTAGATTACTTGCCAAAATACAATGTAGAAGTATTAGAACAGCCGCTTCACAGAGGAAGATTTAATGAACTTGTAAAATTAAAAGGGATTACAAATATTCCAATCATTGTTGATGAGGATTGCCTGACTGCTTCGGATATTGAATCACTTGCTGGTAAAGTTGATGGCATTAATATTAAGCTGATGAAATCAGGCAGCATAATTGAAGCGTTAGACATGATTAGCCTTGCAAAAGCTTATAATTTAAAAGTAATGCTAGGTTGTATGATTGAGTCATCTTGTTCAATTGCAGCAGCTGCTCATCTATCTCCTTTAGTAGATTATGTGGATTTAGATGGACATTTATTGCTTGCCCAAGATCCTTTCTCCGGATTATCTTTAGAAGATTCAAGAGTGATACCGTCAATGGAAGATGGCTTAGGTGTGACTTATACCGAAAAATAATTTTATTAAACATGTAATACTTAAAGAGGACCTTTTGTACTATCTGTAAAAATAAGTTTATTTTTGCAAGATCCCTTAAAATGGATAGTAAATAGGGATTTGAAATAAGGAGGAATTAACGTGTCAACATTTACAAAAGAAAAATCTGTTTTAGGGAATGGAAGTTCATTAGCTATTATTCAGCAAAATCATAATCGACCACTAATAGGTTGTCCTGCACCGCAATTTAAAGCTCAAGCATTTGTGGATGGAAACATGAAAGAAATATCTCTTTCTGATTATAAAGGTAAGTGGGTAGTTTTATTCTTTTATCCGCTTGATTTTACCTTTGTATGTCCAACTGAAATTCTTGAGTTTAATAAAAAGGCTGATGAATTTAAAAAGAAAGGTGCACAGCTTATTGGAGCAAGCATTGACAGTGTTTTTTCACATAAAGCTTGGTGTGATCTTCCTCAGGACAAAGGTGGAATTGGTAAATTAAATTTTCCGCTTATTTCTGACTTAACAAAGAAGATAAGCCAAGACTATGGTATCTACTTTGAAGATATGGGTGTTTCGTTGAGAGGAACATTCATTATTGATCCTGAAGGTAAGGTCAGGGCATCAACTATT
>JACOTS010000155.1 GCA_016178265.1 Candidatus Melainabacteria bacterium | reverse complement strand
AACTCTCCAGCATCACAAATTAGATCTCCGCACACTGGAGGAGGCGGTCCGCAATCCACAGGACACATTGTTGCTTCTAGAGGATCACATATTAAATCACCACAAAAACTAAATACAGCAACCGTGTGTAAGTTAAAAAACACAATCAAAAGCAATGATACAAATGCTCTAAAGAAATAGAGTTTAATTTCCCTTGAAAGAATAAGACAGCCTCGCTTTACACAAATATTTAGGTTAAATTATATAATGATATTTCTTATTTACTACTTAAATAGTAAGGGAATGTTATGGTGAACATTTAAAATCAATCTTTTTCATACAAGATCTCAAAATTAAACCCCTTAAATAAATTAAATATCTTTAATCTAAAACTTATCATGCTGCAAGGTAACTATTCTAAGTTTTTTTACACCAATCCCAGCAGCCGCATCTAGAACTGAAATCACATACTTTTGACGAGAATCTGCATCAGCTCTTACAGCAACAGGAACTTCTTTATCGCCTAATTTTTCAAATTCGCCATTTAATGCATCTCTCACCAGTCCCTGAATTTGATTTACAGGGGTTGATTCATCGGAAACTTTTTTATTATTGACTGCAATAACCCCTTCTTTGCTTACATCAACTGTAATTGCTTTATTATCACTTTCAGCTTTCCCATGCTCAGCTACAGGTGGTTCTACTTTAAGTGCACTTTGATTAATAAGAGGGGCAATTAAAATCATAATTATAAGCAAAACAAGAAAAACATCAGTTAGAGGAGTAATATTGATCTCACTAAATGTTTGCCTACCGCCTGAACCACTACTGCCACCAAAAGCCATAATTATCTCCTATAAAATTGCTGGCTGCCGCTTTGGGGTTTTGAAAAAGTTGCACTGGTAAAGCTTAGAAATAAAAGTTTTAAAAGCTGAAAATCTTCCTCGAAGCGTCTAACTATGTTTGTATAGTAGTTATTCATAATCACAGCAATAATTGCAACAATTAAACCATAACCAGTTGCAATAAGTGCTTTAGCAATTCCTATAACTACTTCCTGTGTTTGTCCGCCAGCTTCACCCAATACCTGCAGTGTTACTATAACCCCCACAACAGTTCCAAATAATCCTAGAAATGGAGCAGTCGCTCCAATTGTTCCTAGTATTGCAAGATATTTTTCCAACTTTCTTCCGACTATATTTGCAGTAATATCAAAAGCTCTGGAAAAATCTTCTTTTTCAACTGCAATCAACCTAACACCTTCTTCTGCTACCTCACCAACAACCCCACCTAACTGGTTTGATAATGCTTGTGCACCTTCAAGATTGCTTCTTTCAAGCTCACGCTGAAGTCTTTGAATAAAAATTGTGACATCTCTTTTGTTTCTAGCATAGTACAAGGATCTTTCAATAACTACAGCAACAGTAAGTATTGAACATATGGTTATTGGCCAAAAGGCAAACCAATCCTGTACCATAAATGCAAAAAAGTACTCTAAAAACTTATTTCCATGTACTGCTGCTTCTACTTCCATATGTTTTCCTTTCGTAACAAGATTATAATACTATTCTCTTATCTCTTACTTCTTACCTCTTATAACATCATACCCTTAATACTTTCTGTATGAATCCTTCGAACCAAAAACATTATAATCAAAGGTAAATTCAATATCTACTAAAGAAGGTGCCCCCTCAGGAAGCCTGGCAAAAGGCGATGCTTCTCTTACTGCAAGCAATGCTGCATCATCAGCAGGTATAAAACCGCTACCTTGTTTAATAGATAAATTAGAAAGTTCTCCTGCTTTAGTAAGTTTAAAAACTACTACTACTCTTTTTGACTCATTGCCCCTAGGTGGTTTCCATTCTCTTTTTATTCTTCTTTGTAGCTCTTCCATATAAGGACCAAAATCAATATCTTTTTTAGCTGCAATACTTGAAGGGGCATTTGGATCAGAATTAGGAGGCGGATTTCCTGCATTGCCTAATCCTCCAGTGCCCGGAACTCCTGGAACTCTTGGAACTATTGCAACTGCCATGGTAGAACTTGTAAATGAAGGGGAAGGATTAGTAATAGGAGCAGGTTTAGGTAGATTCTGAGAAGTTTCAGCTTGTGCAATAGGAGCAGGCTGTGGCTTAGCAGGTTTTAATGCAGGCACATCACTTATCTTTGGCAATGGTTTTGGTGCAGCCTTCGGCTTAGGGGGTTCAACAGGTTTTGGAGGTGTTACCTTTTCTACAACTTTAGGTTGTGGTCTAGGAGGGGGTGCCGCCGGTCTTGACATTTGAGGAGGCGTAATTTCTTTTGTTGGATCGTGTTTTCCTTGATCTACAGATTGAACTGTTGACCTTCTAGTTGTTTCTGGTGGTGGTGGTTTTTTAGATTCTATTTGAGGCATTATAAATTCAATTTCAGTAACTTGTTCTTTGTTAGTTGGTATAACCAAATACAAGCTTATTAAAAAAAGCATTGAAAAAATAAGTGTGTGGACTATATAAGAACTAGCTGTAGATTCAGAGAAACGAAACATGGTTGAATCAGTACTAATAAAGTTTTGCTCAAGTCTCTCTTGAGCCTTCTGGGCATCAAGATATGCATCTACCATGCTGTAAATAACAAATCCAACTATTGTCACTATTAAAGATGTTGAAAAAGAGCCACCAAATTTAATTGTATTCATTAAAAATTCCGCAGCAGGCGAGGGCTCAAGTTCAAAATGAAATATAAAACCAACAAAAAATTTAACAATGGTCAAAATAATAAGCGAAAATTCCAGTGCAGATGATGGGTTGATTGAAGCCAATAACATCAATAAACTGATAAAGCTAGCAACTAAAAACAACATTCCTTTTTTAGTTTTGCCATTATAAAGTTGACCTAATCCAGGAATAATTGAATAAGTAGCAACTATTATTGGATCTAAAATTTTCGTTCTTTTCCTTTGTTTAAAAAGAGTGCTGTTCATTTTTTAATCGCTCGTTTCGCGCTAACGCAGGGCTCGCTCTTTACCTCGACGACTTTTGCCAAATAAATTGGACAAAAGTCTTATCTGTTACTTATTTAATCATCTGGTTTCCAAATTCTCCCATTTCTGGTTTCTACGTATATCATTCCACAAGATTAAAATTATATACATAAGGTTCTGTTAAATTTAATCAAATCTTTGTAAATACTTATAATTTACTCAACTTCTATTTTTAAAGTTGTTCCTCTGGGCAAAATTGAGCCTATATTCTCTTTTACATTTTTATTTGTAGTAAAAATCGCCCCTAAGACACTGCTTTTTGTTTTTTGGTGGAAAGTTTTACTTAGGTTAGAAGATATTCCTGCAACATCCCCTAAATCATCTGTTTCAAAAATTGCTTTCCCCGAAAAACTTTCTTGGTCACCATCTACTTTCTGAATAGCTGTAAAATTGATTTCAAATCCTTTATTTTCTTTCATATCTATCATCCCAATAAGCCTGGTACCCTTTTGTAGTTTTTGTCCCATGGGAAGTTTTTGTTCTTGAGTTAAAATTGCAAAAATTGCATTGGGTGGACTATCCAAATTAACCTGGTATTGCAAAACTGCAGAAATAATACTTTTTTCAACAAATTGAGAATATGCATAAGCAACAACAAATGCAATCAACAAAAGTGCAAACACAACACTAATTAATGTCTTTTTTTCTTTCATAACATTATATGTTTTATTATAGCCAAATTTGCACAAAGGATGGTTATTTATTCATTCAGCTGGTAAATAAATTCTATTTCTACAAGCGCATTTAATGGCAGCTCACTAATTCCCACTGCAGATCTAGCATGTTTACCAGCATCTCCAAATATACTTACCAAGAGATCAGAAGCCCCATTTATAACTTTCGGTTGATCTGTAAAACCTGCTTTTGAATTAACAAATCCTGTAACCTTAATGACTCTTTTAATTCTTGAAAGATTTCCAACAGCAGCTTTAACTGCACTAAGAGAATTTAAAGTTGCAAGTTTGCTAGCTTCAGCACCAATTTCAATTGTGTTTTTTCCTTCACCCATCTTACCTGTATATAAAACTTTCCCGTTTTCAAGAGGTAAATTGCCTGATGTATAAAGTAAATTATTTGAGGCAATTACAGTTGGAACATAACTAGCAACAGGCTTAGGTGGCTCTGGAAGATTTAGACCAAGCTCTTTAATTTTTGCTTCCGGATCATTTTTCAAACTTAACATAATTATTTCCTTTCTTACATAGGCACTATGCTAACAAACAAGTTAATTACATTCAAGCTTACAACTCAAGGATTTGTCCCATTTATTGGGCAAATCCGTCAAGCAAGAAAAAACAATAGGAAAATAGCGAGGCGTCTGCAGTAGCATTCCTGAAAAAAATATTTATAAAGCGGAGCAGCGCCGATGCGTTATCAATAGGGCTAGGTCCTGCCATATAGCCTAATTTAAGGATAGCCATGAGAGTATCCCAGCAAAATTCTTTCCTTTTTATAATCTTTAGAACCAATGAACTGCTCTTTTTTATTGGCATTACAGGATGTTTCAGGGATATCCTGTAATTTCTTCTACCTAATTAAGTAATTTAGGATAAGCATCCTACATCAGAAGTTTTACTTAGCCGATTATCTTAAATAGCTTAAGTCAGCCATTTGAACTGACAAAGGCAAACCACAAGGAATTGTGGGACGCAAAACCACAGGCCCAAAAAGGGCAGCTGGGTTACCAAAATAAATGGAACATTTAAGAAAATATCTGATAGGGATTCTTTGTGCAATTTTTCTATGCTCAATTGCATTAATAAATGCTTTAGCAAAGGAAAATAGTGACTATAATTCTCTCATTGTAATAGCAAAAGAAGGTCTTGCTGATTTAAAAAGACCAGAGGGATTGTTAAAGCATAGAGGTATTACCGGAATTCACAAAGTTAATAAAAATACCTATGTAGTTCTACGAAATGAGTCCAAGTCATTAGAAGAACAAATAAGTGAGTTAAAAGCAAGCAACCTTTTTAAAACAGTAGAACCAAACTATACACTTACAATTGACTCAGAGAGAATTTATACAGAAGTATCACATTATGATAGTGAAGATGATGATTTATCCAACCAAAAAGATGATAATTCTATTAAGCCAAATGATCAAGGATATGCATCACAATATTATTTAAAACAAATTAACGCTAATAAAGCATGGGATCTTACAACAGGAGACTCAAACCTTGTAGCAGTCCTTGATACAGGTGTAGATGCAGATCATCCTGATCTTGTTGGAAAAGTTATAGGACGAGTTGGAAAAGAATCGGAAGATTTAACTGACAATATATCACACGGTACAGGAATTGCAGGATTAATTGCAGCACATACAAATAATCACGAAGGAATTGCAGGAATTTCATGGAACACAATGATACTTTCAATAAAAATAACCGATGATTTTGGGCAAGCAAGGGTATCTGATGTAGTCTCTGCACTTGAGGATGTTTATACACACGATGCTAAAATTGCACAAATCAGTCTTAGTACAAACCAATATTCACAAGCACTGGAAGAAGCAATTAAACTTGCTGAAAGTAGAGGCATATTTATAATTTCAACCGGTGGCAATAGCGGAATCAATGAAGTAAGATACCCTGCAGGTTTTGATGGAGCATTAGGGGTCGGTGCTGTAAATGAGTTCAATGAACTTGAATCATACAGTTCAAAGGGAAACCACATAACACTCGTTGCACCAGGTGCATCAATATATACCACATCATCACTATTTGATTATGAAGCTCAATCTGGAACATCTTTTGCTGCACCTCAGGTTGCAGGCGCTGTAGCATTAATTCGATCTGTAGCACCTAGCTTAACATGTCAAGAAATAAGAGATATATTAATTGATTCAGCAAAAGATCTAGGAGCTTTAGGTCAAGATGAACAATTTGGTTATGGATTACTAAATACCAAGAAAGCTGTTGAACTTGCTCAAGAATCCACAATAGAAGAAGAACAAACTGAACTAGTTAAATCGTGGGTTATAAGAAATTAGTTTTTACCTGCCAACACTTGGGTATTAATAATGCTCTCAAAAAGTTTTTTACCATCTTTAGATCCTAAAATGCTTTCACAAGCTCTTTCAGGATGAGGCATCAAACCAAGAATATTAGAAGTTAGGAGATAGGAGTTAGGAGATAGTGAATTTGTAATGCCAGCAATATTTAACATTGAGCCATTTGGGTTACTATCTTCAGTTATGTTTCCATCTTTATCACAATATTTAAAAATGATTTGGGATTCATCCACATTATTTGCAGTATATCTTCCATCTCCGTGTGCAATAGGCAGCCTTATAATTTCATCCTTTTTATATAAAGATGTAAAAGGAGTTTTATTATTTACTACTTTCAGGTAAACTTCATCACAAACAAAACTTAAAGACTTATTTTTCGCAAGTGCACCTGGAAGAAGCCCTATTTCACATAGAATTTGAAATCCATTACAAATTCCAATAACTAAACCGCCTTTATTTGCAAAATCTTTTATCGCAGGAATAATCTTTGAAAATCCTGCAATTGATCCTGCTCTTAAATAATCACCATAAGTAAATCCACCAGGAAGTACAACACAATCAGTTTCTTTTGAAAGTTCTTTTTCAGTATGAAATATTTCAACAACTTCCTGCTTAAATACATCTTTTAGAACATAAGTACAATCTCGATCACAATTAGAACCTGGAAATATAACAACTGCAAATTTCATAACAATTATATTCTATAGGTTTAGGGTTCTAGGTTCAAGGTTTAACTCCTCAATTCCATCTGCTATAATTCGTAATTATGACTAGTGGATCAAGCGGATCAGCATTATTTACAAAACCATGGAAAGGAATCATAGATTGCTATAGAACATATTTACCTGTTAATGACAATACACCAATAATTACTCTCCATGAAGGTAATACCCCTTTAGTTTTTGCACCTCACATAACAAAACTTTGTAACATCCCTGGTCTTTCTGTGTATCTGAAAGTAGAAGGTGCAAATCCAACCGGCAGTTTTAAAGATAGAGGAATGACAGTAGCGGTAAGTAAAGCAATAGAAGAAAAATCAAAAGCAATAATTTGTGCAAGCACAGGAAATACTAGTGCAAGCGCTGCAGCATATGCTGCACGTGCAAGGGCAAATGGATACAAGATGGATTGTTTTGTACTTGTACCAAAAGGTTACGTAGCTCTTGGGAAGCTTTCCCAGGCAATGATTTACGGTGCAAAGGTAATTCAAATAAAAGGTAACTTTGATGAAGCACTAAGTCTTGTAAAAGAAATAGTAAGTAAATATCCAGTCACACTTGTCAATTCATTAAATCCATTTAGAATAGAAGGTCAAAAAACAGGAGCATTTGAAATTTGTGAACAACTTGGAAAAGTGCCGGATGTTTTAGCTATTCCTGTAGGTAATGCAGGAAATATTACAGCTTATTGGAAAGGATTTTGTGAGTACGCAAAAAATGACAGGCCCATAATGATTGGTTTTGAAGCAAGTGGAGCAGCCCCTATTGTACAAAACAAAATTATAGAAAAGCCAGAAACAGTAGCAACTGCAATTAGAATAGGAAATCCTGCAAGCTGGAAACAAGCAGTAAATGCTGCTAAAGAATCAAACGGTTTTATTGACACTGTTACTGACGAAGAAATATTAAATGCTTATAAAATTATTCACCAAGAAGAAGGCATTGCTTGTGAACCAGCAAGTGCTGCATCAGTTGCAGGACTTTTAAAAAGCGCTAAAGCAAAAAAAATATCACCTGAATCAACTATAGTTTGCATTTTAACTGGAAATGGACTTAAAGATCCTGATACTGCCATTAATCAGGGTAAAAGCGAAGGACTTGAAGCAAATCCTGATCTAAAAGAGATAATTACAATACTTGACTTCTAAATAACTAAAATAGTAAATCCACGACCAAAAGCATTTCCTGTCAGGTAATCTAAGCTATCTATTAAGTCCCTTATAATCGGTCTGTAATTGCGAAGCATAGAAAGGGTTTCTTTTGCTTGTGGACTAAAGTTTAATTCATCAGGATTAATATCTCTACTATTTTGAATAGTTTGAAATAATTCTTGTAACCTATTCATATCTTCTATTGATAACTTTACTTGATGAAAAATATGTGGATTTTCCCAAAACATAAATAATATATTTTCTAATTCCTCATGATGCTTAGATAACTCTTCATAAAAATCCGCATAGGGTTTATTTATAGATAAATTGAGCTTATTAATTTGTTCACTCAATATGCTTGCAATGGCTTCTTTCCCAATAAGTGGGATCTTAAAATACGATATGTTCTGAGCTATAACTTCTGCTTCCCCCATATCATGTTTCTCAGCTTCCCGCATTTGCATATGCATCTGCTGCAAAGTTTCTTCTCTTTGAGGATCAAACTGCCTATCATAGGCAACTTGATTTGCCATTTCTTTTAAAAATTCAGCTTGCTCCATTTTAGATTTCATGCCTGCTTTTAAATTAGCAAGAGGCTGTCTAACACTAGAAGACAGTGAAACCAATGTAGCAACTGGTGGGATAACATAAACATTCATAGATCTTTAAAACCTATAATTAACAAGACTTTGAACTTCATTTAAGTGATAAACATTATACATACACCTCCCAAAAAGTCAACTGTTAAACTATTTCTAGAAGCTCAATACATTCAATGGTTCATATTTTTCATAAATTTTACACAAAAAGCTTATCTTATTAATCTTCGCCTTTTGGGTAAAAACTCGCATAACCAATCAGTGAGGTAATGAAGAATATTGCCAAACCAAAGCCCTGTTAAAAAAGCTACTTGGTATTGAGTAGGTATTATAAGTATTAAACTAATTAGCTTTATTAAAAATGAAAGAGAAAGTTTATAATCAAAAGCACTAAAAACTCCTGCCACAAAAATCGCAAGACAAAAAATAGCAGCAAAAAAATAAACTATTCTAACAAGCGGTCCAAATAAAGCATCATGGCTCTGAGTTTTTTTTGATCTGTGTCCAAATGCTTGATAAGGAAGCCATATAAATTTTAGAAATCTCCATCTTTGATATTGGACACTTTTAGTATCTAAATCAGGACCAAACATAAGTCCACCAAAAAGCGATGCAATTGCAAATGTTCCTATAAGTTCAAGATCACCTGTGACATCAAAGCAGTAAAGCCCATAAGCTCCCAAAACTGTAGAAGCAAATGCTATAAAATCATGTGTTTTGCCTGAGGCCATAAATTAGTAACAAGCTACGAGTAATGAGGGATGAATGAATTCGACGCTTATCTTATACCCAATTTGCAATATTAATTATCTAAATACCTCGTGCTTCGGTTTCGTTACTTTACAACAGCTTGAAATGATTGATCTAACTTAATTGGTAAACTAAAGCCTGAGTCAATAATTATTTCCCCACCTTTACCAGCAAGAGCAGATAGTACTCCTAATCCGCCACCTATTGCTGCACCAGACCAAGCACCTCTTCCTACTCCTTCTTTACCTCCGGCAATTGCACCTAAAGCAGTACCTAATGCAGCACCAATACCTGCACCTGCTGCTGTTTTAGCTGCACCCTTAGCTAATCTGGATCCACCTGTCCCTGCTTGAAGCTTAAAAGTGGTTTCATCTACTGAGGCACTTATGGGGTAAGTTTGTCCATCTGGGGTTTGAAGTGTTGTAAACCTTATTTCTAATATTCCACCTGCCCCGGCCTTAAATCTCTTTGCAGGAATAGCATTAACTACTTGTCCTATAAGTTGACTTCCTGCAGGAATAGGTACTTGCTGACCTACTACCCCCGGACTGGAAACACTTGCTATAACACTGTCTCCGATTTTACTGTATTCAGAACTTATGGTGGTTGCAAGCCTTGCATCAAACATTGTACCTGCAGGAACCACAACAATTCTTCCTTTTAAAGGCTGTGTAGGTGTTCCTATTCCAAGACCTGGATCTACAAAACGTTGATTATAGGTATTTGCCGGTACTTGTTGAACTGGTTGTCCATAGCCAGATGGCTGTTCAAATCCTTGTGATGGCACTTGTTGTCTAGAAGGCACAGGCTTTTGTTCTAATACTTGATCATAGAGATCCGCTCCCTGCGAAGGAGGTGGAACAGGTTGTTGGTATCCCCCTTGAGCAAAAACAAATTGATGGGTACTAAGACTCACCACCATAGCTGTTACAAATAAAAACTTTTTACAAGATTTAATTTTCATAATAATTCATACACCCCAAAATATTAACTTCTATACCACTCATATATTATAACGAAAAACCTTGATTTTTATTTTTAAGCAAAAAAAGCTTAGGATACCACTATTCGAGAAGGAATATCTTTAACTATTTTTAACAAACCAATCAAATCTACCGGCTCGTCTTCCCCACCAACAACAACCATATATATGCCATCTAGTACATTCATTTTTGATATAACAACTAAACCATTTTCATTCAATAACGTGTAAGTGTGAAATGGCTTTGAACCATTTTGAAACTTTCCTACAGCACCAATAATATTTAGCACTTGTCCCAAGTAATTATTTCTGCCTACACTGTTTTTTTCCTTTATCATCTGAAAATTATTATCCAGAAAATAAATTAAGTCCAATCCTTCAACCTTTTCCAAAGATGCAGTAATTTCATCAAGAAACTTGTATGGATTTATGTCGCCTTCTTCTTCCCTCAAGTCATTCCTCACGTTCAAGTAGCTTATTCTTCCTCTTCTTCCTGCTTATCTTTTTTCTTATTCTTATCTTTTGACTGATTGGTATTTTCATCTTGATCATTATCAGCAACTTCGTCTTTTTTATCAGGAGATGCATCTGCAATTTTTTTCATTTGTACTATATCAACCCACGGTTCATCAAGTGCTGCGCTAAAGACCTCACCAAAAATTTCCAGTGTATCTCCCTCATCAAGATCCTTTATTAATTCATTATCTTTTGCATCTTCTACAGGATATGCCATTTTTAATTCAGCAAGAGGTATTTTTGTGTCGGGTCTAAATATAGTAATAGAAATATACTCTTTAGAATCTCTAAGTGCAGGGGGATAATCAAGGGCTAGCGTAGTAAATGCACTAAACACACCTGTAAGTTTTAGTTTTTTGCCAATAAATTTTGCCGGACTTGCCAATAGTTCACCTAAAGAAACAGCACCAAAATCAGCTTCATTAATTTCTACTTTTTTCTTTTCTTCCTTCTCACCATCTTCTTTTTCTTCATCTTTATCATTGTTTTTATCCTTATTAGAGTCTTTTTTCTTAACAACTAAATCAATAGACTGCGTACTACTTGCACTCAATGCAAAACTTTCCAGTCCTACAGCTAATAAACATATCAATAAAAATGCGCTTATTTGCTTCATACTTTTCTTGTTTCTTTAATATTATTAAACATTTCTGCTAGTTTATTACAAATATATCTTGCTATTTGTACTTTTGGCTGCCTTGGTAAAGTTTCTTTGCCACCATCTTTTGTTAATAATATTACTGAATTATTATCCGAGCTAAATCCAATGTCTTTATTAGTTATATCATTAGCAATTATCATATCAATTTTTTTCTTTACAAGTTTTTCTTTTGCATTTTTTTCCAGATTTTCCGATTCAGCTGAAAATCCAATAACAATCTGATGATCCTTTTTTATCCTTCCTATAATTTCAAGTATATCCGGGTTCCTGGTAAGTTCAATAGTTACATCTTCATTTTTCTTTTTAATTTTTTGTTTGGATACTACCATAGGTCTAAAATCACTAACAGCTGCAGCCATTATTAAAGCATCTGAATTATCAAATTCTGCTTCTACAACTTCCTGCATTTCTTGAGCAGCTTCTACTTCAATTACCTGATACGGTCTGTCACAAGGAGTCGTGGTCACCAAAACAACTTCTGCTCCCATATCATAAGCAACATCAGCAATTGCAATTCCCATTTTCCCAGAGCTTTTATTGCCAATATATCTTACAGGATCAATTTGTTCTCTGGTTCCACCTGCGGTAATCAAGACTTTTTTCCCACTTAATAAACCTGCTTCAGAATCTTTGTGCAGGATCACATTTAAAATCTTTTCATTAGATGCAATATGTCCAATTCCGGAATAACCACATGCCAGATCACCATCTTCAGGAGGAATCATTGTATAACCCAACTTTGTAACTAATGTTTCAACATTTTTTTGTGTAGTAAAGTGATTCCACATATTAACATTCATTGCCGGAGCAACATAAACTTTTGCTTTTGTTGCAATTAAGATACTTGTCAATAGTTCATCACATATTCCACCAGCAGCTTTTGCAACAAAATCTGCCGTAGCAGGTGCCACAAGAACAATATCTGCTTTGTCGGCAAGCTCAATATGCATTGGTTTGGACTGGGCTTTAGGATCAAACATATCAGAGTAAACGTTATTAGATGAAAGAACTTTCAAGGTCAGTTCATTAACAAAATTCTTCGCATCATGTGTCAAAACCACTGTAACATTGTGGTTTAGTTTTTTTAGCTCATTTATAAGATCATACATTCTATATGCTGCAATACCAGCACAAATCCCAAGGACTATATTTTTTGAATTGTTTGACATTTAATACGTAGAGGGGTTTTTATTTATCTGCTCTTAATCCTAATCTACCCGCATCTACCAAAAGTGTACCATCACTTTGAGCTGCTATTTCTTGGAGTGCTTCAATTATTGGATTTGTAGTGCCTTCAAGCTCTTTTGTTTCATTTTTTATTTGTTTTGCAAGATCTGCTACATTTAAAACAAGTTCAAATCTATTATCTGAATTTTCTAATAAATCTCCTAACAGTCTAATCATTTATTTATTTACTCCTTTTAAAAACATACTTACTCTGCTCTGTAATTTAATAACAGTATTATACACAATTATCTATTTTACAACGTTCAGCAACAATAATTCCTTGAACATTGTCAATTGCCTCATTTAGCTTATCATTTACTACAAGATAATGAAATAGTTTTACTTCTTTCATTTCCTGCTTGGCTTTAGTAAGACGAATTTTGACTTTATCAATACTTTCAGTCTGTCTTTTGATAAGTCTTTCTTCAAGGGCTTCGAAGGTAGGCGGCGCTAAAAATATAAGTATGCTATCAGGACACTTTTCTTTAATTTGTTTGGCTCCCTGAAGCTCAATTTCTAATAAAACATCTTTGCCGCATGATAGATAATTATTAACAGGAAATTTGGGAGTCCCATAACAATCCCCTGCAAATTCAGCCCACTCAAGAAATTCATCAGAATCAATCATTTTTTTAAATTGATCTTTAGTTTTAAAAAAATAGTGGACCCCTTCTTCTTCCCCTTCTCTTTTTTCTCTTGTAGTAGCAGAAATTGACAGGTACAAATTTTGTACTTTCTTAAGAATTTCTTTGACAATAGTTCCTTTACCAACTCCTGATGGACCAGTGATAACAAAAATCTTGCCTTTCAAATTTGCCCCCTCCTAACTAAATAGAATTCCTTAATTCTCAGTGTACAATATTTAACATACTTTTATTAGACTTTATGAAAAGAATTATTCTTTTAATTGGATTAATCTTATTACTAATTGGCTCTTCAATGCTTTGGATTAATTCCCCTTATAGGTACATATTAGAAAGCAAAGCAAAATTAAAAAGTGGGAAAACAGCAAGTGCAATAGAGCTTTTGACTGAAGGATTAAGCAGATATCAAAATAACACAGAGCTTAACCTTCATCTTGCGCGTGCTTATTTACAACTTGGCAAAATAGAAGATGCAAATAACCTTGTAGAAGAAAAAAATGTACTAGTTGGAGTATCTCTTAACAATGAATTACTAACTTTTATTCTTGAATTAGCAATTGCAAATCAGCAAAATAACAATAATTTATTTGCCAAAGATTTAGCAAGCTTTTATTTAAAGCTTATAGAAAACAAACCTATATCACTTCAAATAGCAAAAGAATTAATTAAATTAAGCAGCATTTTACAGGACAAGTCAGAAGTTATATTAGAAACAGCCCTTGACATAGCAGACAGATATGAGAACAACGAAGTTATTTCTGACATAAAGATAGCATTACTACCAAAATATCTTACAGCAGCAGAAGATTTGCTCGCTAAAAAGCAATTTGACAAAGCACTGGAAATATTAAACACTTCAGAAAAGCTTGGCAAAGATTCACAAGTAAGCTTATTAAAAGCAAAAATATTTATACAACAAGGTGATATCAACAAATCACAAACTGAATTCGAAGATGCCATAGAACTAAATCCTAATGATACGCAAATTAAAATTGCCTATGCAGAAGTTTTGAATAATTTTTCAAATAAGACAACTGATAAAACAAGAAAAGTGGAATATTTGGAAAAAGCCAGCTTGCTTTTAAATAACACAGACACTGATATGCTTAAATCAACCATAAAAAGAAATTTGGAAATTTTAAATACTAAATTTAAAATAACAGATGGTAATTTAAGCATTAAAACACAAGGAGAATTCTCCTTTCCAATTTTAACTTTTAAAATAGTACCTCTTCAAGAGATTAATTTAAAAACCTACAAAGTTATTTTTGAAACCATAGGTAAAAAACAAATTGATGTTATTGAATCTATTATTACCAAAAGCGACTTAAATAATATTATTGAGGTACAATGCACAGTTCCTGTAAGTAATGATAAGCTAGTTTATGCAAAATTATTAATAGATGGAAAACAAGTACAAGAATTTATAAGCAACAAGCAGCATGGGCAAGTAAAAATATGAGACATGAAATAGCAGGCGACGATATACAAGCAGTAATAGTTGATTTAAATCCAAATGAGTTTCTTCAAGCTGAAGCTGGAAGCATGTTTTTTATGGAAGGTAACATAAACATGGATTTAAGAACACCAGGAGGATGGATCGGTGGACTTAAAAGAATGTTTGTTGGGGAATCATTTATGCTACCTATCTTTAAAGCAGGCAGCGGTGGTGGCAAGGTAGCCTTTGCAGCACCTTATCCAGGAAAAATTGTTGAGCTAGATATAACAAAATCCAAGTCTTGGCAGGCACAAAAAGATAGTTTTCTACTGGCTATGGGAAATATTGCAATTAATATAAGCTTTATTAAAAAATTTAAAGTAGGGATTTTTGGTGGAGAAGGTTTTGTCCTTGAGAAATTCAATGGTGCGGGGAAAGTATTAATTAATTGCGGTGGCCTTGCAATAAAAAAACATCTGCAAGAAAAGGAAACTATTCAAATTGATACTGGATGTGTTGTGGCATTTGAAGAATCAGTTACTTATGACATTAAAAGAATTAAAAATTTAAAGACTGCTATTTTCGGAGGAGAAGGTTTATTTTTATCCACACTTACCGGACCAGGTGAAATAGTTTTACAATCACTACCTCTTTCCAGATTTAGAACAGTTATGTTTGGAGGTGGTGGAGGAACGGGTTTACTGAGCGATGTAGGAAGAGTATTTGGCGGGGATTAATTAACTGATATAACGGTTAAATATAGTATTTCACCAACCCAAAAATCTACTTGTGGTATAAAATAATTATTATGACTTCTCAAGTAATTCAAATAGCAATTTTTACAGCAGTTGGGTTTATCCTGGGAGGGGTATTACTTACTTTATCCCTAGCTATTCAAAAAATATTTGGAATAAGCAATCCAACAAAAGTAAAAAAAGAATCTTACGAGTGTGGAATGAAAGCATTTCACGATACCTTTATTCAATACGATGTCAAGTATTATTTATTTGCACTTATATTTATAATTTTTGATGTTGAGTTTGTATTTTTAGTACCTTGGGCTGTAATTTTTGATATTGCTGCAAACAAAACATTTTTAATTATTGAAGCTTTTATTTTTGTTTTCATATTGGTTCTAGGCCTTATCTATGCATGGGGTAAAGGCGTATTAGAGTTTGATTAAGTGATGAGTTATGGTTAGCCCTAATACAACAAGCTTTGTTTTTGTTGATTCTCACATATAAATTTAATTCCAATATAATTAAATTGGGATGCCTCAAAGGGGGAACAATGAAAAAACTATTAATTATAGTTGTTGCACTGGCATTTTTCAATATTGCATGCCCATTAGTTGCATCGGGATGTGATAAACCACCAGCACCGCCAGATGGAGAACCATCCGGTGATGAAGAAAATTAGTGAGCAATAACTCAAACAAATTAATTCTGGAAAAATTACAAGTTTACAAAATAGCTGTAAATTCATCAAAAGTGATTCTTTTTGTACAAAAACTATGATTTTTCACTTCACAAGGTAAGGATTTGTCCAATTCATTTGGCAAATCTGTAAAACGTTAATGAATAACAGAAAAATAGCGAGGCGTCTGCGTAGTATTCCTAATGTTTTATAATATTGTTGTAGAGCAGCGCCGAAGCGTTATAAAAAAATGCATGAACCAAAGATTAAAATTCCAAGTAATCCTGTACCAGAAGATTTAAAAGGCAATGTAATTGCTACTACTTTATCTGGGTTTCTTGATGTTATTTATAACTGGGCTAGATCTAATTCTGTTTGGCCTTTGACCTTTGGAACCTCATGTTGTGCAATTGAGATGATATCAGTTGGAATGAGCAAATTTGACATATCAAGATTTGGTTCAGAAGTTTTCAGAGCAACCCCAAGACAAGCAGACTTAATAAGCACTGCAGGAACCATCACAAGAAAAATGGCACCGGCACTTATTAGACTTTATGAACAAATGCCAGAACCAAAGTATGTAATTGCAATGGGCGCATGTACGGTTACTGGTGGAATGTTTCATGATTCCTACTGTGTAGTCCAAGGGGTAGATAGAATTATTCCTGTAGATGTTTATGTTCCAGGATGTCCACCAAGGCCAGAAGGACTTTTGCACGGGCTTATGATATTACAAAGAAAAATAAGAACTGAAATGTTGGCAGCCAGAAGAAGGTATGCAAAAAATCATCATCCTGTAACTTATGTAGATGAAAAAACCGGATTGCCTTATCCCTACAAAGAAGAGGTAGTAGCATAAATGACAGAAACACCACAACAAGCACCAGCTACAGCAGGTGAGTTTGGTAGCTTTTTAAAAAGCAAAGGTATAGATTCTGAACCACTCGGACCTGATAAAGATAATGTAGAAATGTTTGCTTTAGATCCAAAGAATTTGGTTACTGCATGCATGCTGCTTAAAGAAACAGGTTTCGATTTTCTGGTATTACTAACAACCACTGATGTTAAAAAAGGTTATCAATCAATTTATACTCTTCATTCAACTGCTACAAAAAAGTCACTTAGAATCAAAGTTACTGTCCCAAAAGATAATCCAATGATTCCTACAGTAAGCCATGTTTGGTCAACTGCTAATTGGTATGAAAGAGAAGGCTATGACATGATGGGTATTATTTACACCGGGCACCCAGATTTAAAAAGAATATTAAATCCGGAAGACTGGGAAGGGTTTCCTCTTAGAAAAGACTATATTCCTCCATCTGATTCTTTAAATGGTCCTCATCCGCTTCGAGAGACCAAGTATGCAGAACAAACTTTAAGTAAATCTGAAAAAGGAGAAAAACTTTGTCAATAGTTAAAGACATAGGCCATACAGAAAAAGCTTTTAAAACAGATGAAATGATAATCAACATGGGTCCACAGCATCCATCAACCCACGGAGTGCTTAGGCTCATACTTACATTGAATGGAGAAATAGTAAAAAATTGTGAGCCGGTAATTGGCTACCTTCATAGAGGGATGGAATGGCTTGGGCAAAATAGAACATATGTTCAATATCAAGCACTAGTAGATCGCGTTGACTATTTAGCAGGAATGTCAGACAGTCATGCATATATTATGGCTGTTGAAAAAATAGCAGGTATTCAGGTTCCACTGAGAGCAGAATATATAAGAGTTATTTGTACAGAGCTCAATAGAATAATCTCACATCTTCTTTGGCTTGGAATTTTTATGCTTGATCTTGGAGCAATGTTTGGTTTCCCATTTTATACATTTAGGGATAGAGAAACTATTCTTAGTTTTCTTGAAGAGGTTTCTGGTCAAAGAATGATGTTTAATTACATAAGAATTGGCGGGGTATTCAAAGATCTCCCCAAAGGCTGGACAAAAAAAGTTAAAAAATGGCTTACAACAGAATTTGTAAACTATATAGATGAATACGAAGCAATAGCTACTAAAAATCCTATTTTCCTAGTAAGAACCCAAGGAATAGGTTATTTAGATCCAAAACTTGCACTCAATAGAGGCGTTACAGGACCAAGCTTAAGAGCATCAGGCATAAATATCGATCTTAGAAAATACAAACCATATTCTGTTTATGACAAATTAAATTTTAATATACCTACCTCAACAGTTGGAGATACCAATGCCAGGTATCAATGCAGAATTCAAGAGTTAAGAGAAACAGCAAAATTAGTTGTTGAAGCAATTGATAAACTGCCAGGCGGTGACACTGAAGATTTAGAAAAAAATCGTGCTGAGCTCACTAGCGGTGAAAATCCTACATATAAGGCAGAAGATTTAATGTTTATTGCAAAAGGGAAAAACGTACCAATGGGGTTTAAGTGTGGTCCTGGAGAAGCATACGCAGCTGTTGAATCACCCCGCGGGCAACTTGGGGTCCATCTCATTGCAGATGGCACATCAGTCCCCTATAGAATAAAATGGCGCTCTCCTTCTTATAACAACACTTCTATTTTGCCTGACTTAATTAAAGGACACCCAGTATCAGATGTTGTAGCAATTTTTAGTAGTTTAGACGTAATATTACCTGACGTAGATCGTTAGATTTTTTGCAAACTGTAATACCATCACAAGATATAATGTAGTCATGTCAATAGCTACATCCAAACCTCTATACAGCGGCAAAGCCAAAGATATCTTTGAAACAGAAGACCCAAATATTCTAAGGGCCTATTTTAGAGACAGTGCAACAGCTTTTAATGCTCAAAAAAAGGGTGAGATTCAAGACAAAGGAAAAGTTAATGCTACAATTTCTGCTCTTCTTTTTCAATTACTTGAACAAAGTAAAATTAAAACACACTTTGTAAAGCAGATTTCTGATAGAGAACTGTTAGTTAAAAAAGTAAGTATTATACCTCTTGAAATAATTGTAAGAAACATAGCAGCAGGCAGTTTATGTAAAAGGCTTGGGATTAAAGAAGGAAAGCTTTTAAAAGAACCTATAGCAGAATTTAGTTACAAAAATGATACGCTTGGTGATCCGCTACTTACAAGAAAATATATTACATCAGCATTGGAAATAACAAATAATGAAACGATTGATTATTTGATAAGTGAATCATTAAAGATAAATGAAATATTTAAACAATTTTTTCTTGGGATTGGAATTAAAGTTGTAGATTTCAAACTTGAATTTGGATATGACAAAGATAAAAATTTAATTTTGGCAGATGAACTATCTCCTGATAATTTTAGATTTTGGGATGCAAAAACTAATGAAAAATTAGATAAAGATCGCTTCAGGGAAGATCTTGGCAATGTAGAAGGTGCCTACCAAGAAATGCTAAAGCGTGTTAAAGAAGGCACAAAACAAGACCACAAGTTTCAAGCCTCAACCCTCAACGCTCAATCCTTTAAAGTTAGAGTCCAAGTTCTTCCAAAACAAGATATTTTAGATCCTCAAGGACAAGCAGTAGAAAAAGCATTAAAATCATTAGGATTTACTGAAATAAAAGATGTAAAAATTGGCAAAGAAGTTGTATTTGAAATTAAAAACGGTTCAAAAGACATTGCTAAATCACAGGTTAAAGAAATGTGTGAAAAATTGCTTGCAAATCCTGTAATTGAAGATTATAAAATTGACATAAATTAACCTTATAGAAATTTATATTTTCATGCGAATAGAATATCCATATCTTTCTCCAACAATGTCCAGAAACTTGGCAACATTTAAAATTACTCCTCTTACTGCTTGTGGTATATATTCTCCTGCTTTCCAAAAAGATGCATCTTATCTTGCAACAACTGGTCATACTGTAGCAATAGACTGTGGAAGGTGGTTTGGAAAAGCAAAAACAATAGTAGAACTAAATCCGACCCTTAGATTTAATGTACTTGAAGATAACCCTACTAATCACACAACAAAGTTTATTGCCAGTGAACTTATTTATGGTGATCCTAATGGAAAAATGCAAAAGATAGCAGATGATTTATTACAACTAGCAGTTAGATTTCAAAGACCATGGTCGGGACTTAAATTATTTGGACCAGCTAATTTATTTGTTGTAATCACAAGTTCACATAGCAGTCAAAAAACCACACAACCCGCGACTATAGAACACACAATGGAAAAGTTTTATACAGGGGAGTCAGACACCTATGTAATCTCTGAAGAACCAAATGCAACCTCTAACATTGTTATAGGTGAGAACATAACAGTAGCTGATATGAATGATATTTTTACCCATATCAAAGGAGGTTACACCGTAAGTCTATTTCAAGAAGATGATTCAGGAAGTACATATGAACTTGGCATTGAAATAAGTGAAGATGATAACAGAGGATTTAAAATCAATTTTAAAACCACACCTATTTCTAACGTGACTGAAATTTTCTCACCTCTCGTGCGTTACGCTCTCCACAATAGTCAATCTGTCAGTGTTAACGGAAAAGATTCAATTATTGGAGCAGAATATAGAGAACTAAGTGCAGAATTTGACAAAAGGTTTGGGCGTGAATTAAATGTATTCCTGAATGATTTTCATGATTCTAATTTTTTAGGAACATTTAATGAACTTGTTGAAGAGTTTATATCATCAGGAGTATCAATTACCGTATCGTTTGGAAGCGGCCCTCCATACGATATAGATGAATTAAAGGAATATTTAAATACAGAAATAAAGAAACATATACAAGTAAAAGCAAAAATTAATACTAGCCAACCCTCCTTTTTACTTACTCCATAAACTGTATGTACTCTTAAAGATTTTTTAAGCTTTTTAAACGTTATAATAACTATCAATTATTCAATGAACACAATAAGAACCAATAATATTTTAGTTTCTAATCCAACTAGTAATAAGCCTACAAATAGCACTAGTGGTAATACTTTCACTTTAAACTATAGCCCCAGTGAAAACAAAGTAATAATCACCTTAAATTCTACACGTGCACTAGAAGATAAAAAATTTTTATATGCAGTTACTAAAGAATTGAGTTTGAATAGAACGGTTTTGGTAAATTGTGGTGAGTTTATCTCCCAAGATTTTCTTGAATTAATAACTCTTAGAAACGGTATGTGGAGTCCTAAAGAATACAAATCTATCCAATCCAGAGACATTGCCATATCTCTTTTACCTGACGGAGAATCACCAAAAGAAAGAACAAACTCAAAGTTTGCAGCATCTGTCTGGAATGCAAGTAAAGGAGAACGTGGTGGAGAAGTTGATTTTACATCTAAAATAAATATATTACAGGTAAGAGTATCTGATGGCACACTACAACCACATTTGTTTATTATTATGCAAAGAATAAATGAAGAGGCTGAAAGCCCTGCAGAAGCATTTCAAGATGACAATTGCGGCGGCCTAGCAGAACTAGAGAATGCAGTCCCTTTATTTAATCCTAAAACCGATAATGATGATAGCCCACAAGTTACCCTTACCATTCAAAACAGTGCTGAGTTAACCGAAGATTACTTCTTAGATCAATTGCTTAGATACACTCATGAAGGATTTGAAGTTACTCTAGGGCAGGAAATAAATAGTCCTAATGCTTTAAAAATTATTGAAGGATCTGATGAAACCAATGAAGGTCTTAATGCAAATGAAGTCCAAATAACTTATTCAATTCTAGAAGATACTATGCAAGATGTTTTTGCAAATCTTGTTAATGAATTTATCAACAGAGGAAAATCAATTTATATTGTTAGAGAAGATCCATTTTTCCAAACTCAAGAAATTGATTACATAATAGTAGAAAAATGCAAAGCTCAAAACAAAGCTAAAATAACCCTAAGTGATTTCGATGATTGTGATTACAATAATTTATTTTTGAGCATATTGCAAAAACTTCTTGAAGATAGAAAGATTGTTACACTACACCTACACAACGGGCAATTAGATCCAGCAAATAAGTGGAAAATAAGCTCTTTATTAGATACCCTTTCCGATGAGGGGATAAATGTAGAACTTATAACAGGAGTT
>JACOTS010000091.1 GCA_016178265.1 Candidatus Melainabacteria bacterium | reverse complement strand
GCTTATCTATATTTGGGGTTTTGACATGAGTTTTACCGTAGCATCCTAATTCAGGCCTTAAATCATCAACAATAATAAATAAAACATTTGGTTTGTTATTAGTATGATGAGTAAATTTAAAAATTGAAAATCCAAAAATTATTGCTATAAATAAAATAGAAATCGTTAATTTATTAACAGAAAATAATCCTCTTGAACCTTGCCTGTTTGTCTTCTTACTTTTCATATTGTCACATCAAGATAAGTGCCACCATAACACATGAATATAAGTCTACAAGTTAGCAGATTGGTAGGTCAATAACTATTATTGTTTAACTATATAATTTAAGAGGTATAACGAACCAGAGGATAAAACAATGAAAAAAATATTATTAATCATATTGGCAACTCTTTTTACAATTAATTCGGCTTGTGCACAATGTGGACTTAAAGCACGAACGGCTCAGCAAACAGTTATCACTAGTTCTGTAGTTATTCCTGAAGAAACAAAAGAAAAAGCTTACAAAAAACTTGCAAAGATATCTAAAAAAGAAGCAAGAAAAATTGCAACTACAAACTATGAAGGTAAAGTAAAAAAAGCTCATTTAATAAATAAAGAAAATACACTTGTATGGCTACTTGAAGTTAAAGGTGATGAAGGGACAAAAGAATTATTTGTTGATCCAGAAAGCGGAGCTTTTCTTGGATTTGGGCTTACAAAATAATATATCCGACCAAAATCATCAAGCTTATTATTTGTCATTCTGGGCAGGAATGACATATCATTGAAAATTCAATATGCAATACAGTGAATTATGATATTTTATTATTGAATGAGCCAAACAAAAGTTAAATCAAAGATGAAGTATCAAAATAGCATACTTGAAAATATTGGGCATACGCCTCTAATTAAACTTTCAAAAATTACAAAAGGTTTAAAGCCGCTAATTCTTGTTAAGGCAGAGTTTTTTAATCCTGGCGGTTCTGTTAAAGATCGCCCTGCAATTAAAATGATTGAGGAAGCTGAAAAAGAAGGGCTGCTTAAACCAGGCTCTACAATTATTGAACCTACAAGTGGAAATACTGGCGTGGGTGTTGCACAAGCAGCGGCTGTTAAAGGATATCATTGCATTCTTGTAATGCCAGAAAAAATGAGTGATGAAAAATTTGCTCTTATGAAAGCATATGGGGCAGAAGTTGTAAAAGTCCCTACTGTACCAACTACAAGTCCTGAAAGTTACAATAATGTAGCTCAAAGACTTGCAAATGAAATTCACAATGCTTACATGCCAAATCAATTTCAAAATCCTCTCAACCCAGAGTCACACTATGAAACCACAGGACCTGAAATATGGGAAGATACAGCAGGTAAAGTAACACATTTTTTAGCAGGGGTTGGGACAGGCGGCACGCTTTGCGGTACTGGAAAGTTTTTAAAAGAAAAAAATAAAAATGTAAAAGTCATAGGTGTTGATCCAGAAGGATCTATTTACTCAGGCAATTACAGCAAAGCATATAGCATTGAAGGAATCGGAGAAGATTTTATTCCAAGAAATGTTACTTTATCTATAATTGATGACTTTGAAAGGGTTTCTGATAAGGATGCATTTGAAACTGCAAGAAAAATGGCTCGTGAAGAAGGGATCTTAGCAGGAGGCTCTGCCGGGGCTGCTGTTTGTGCAGCACTTAGAATTGCGAAGAATTTAAGTGAAAATGATGTTGTTGTTGTTATCCTTCCAGATACAGGACGAGGTTACTTAAGCAAAATTTACTCCGATAGTTGGATGAAAGAGATGGGTTTTCTGGAAGATAGTCCATATAGAGTAACTTTAAAACAACTTCTTACTAGAAAAGTATTTAAAGATAAATTAATATCAATAAGTTCAGATTCAACAGTAAGAGAAGCAATTACTGTTATGAGAAAAAACAGTATATCGCAACTTCCCGTTTCAGGCGGAGGCAAGTACATAGGAAGTTTAAGTGAAATCTCACTTATGCAAGGAATTTTTGACAGAACAATTCAAGTTACAGATCCTATTACCAAAATAATGAATAAACCTTTTCCGGAATTAGATGAATTTACAGAGGCAGAGTTTGCATTTAAGCATTTTTCACTAGGAAACCCGGCAATCATTGTAAAAAAGCATGAAAAGCCCATAGGGCTTCTAACTAAAATAGATCTTTTGGATCAATTTCTTATTGTACAAAGTGAAGAAAAAAAGAAAACTAAAAAACCTAAGGTAAAAGCAAAATAAAAACTAAAAATGGAATTTGAAACAAAAGCAATTCACGTAGGACAGGATCCAGATTCTGCAACAGGTGCAACCATTACCCCTATTTATCAAACATCTACATATACACATGATGGGCTTGGTAAACACAAAGGATATGACTACACAAGAGCTGGAAACCCAACCAGAACGGCTCTTGAAAGTGCTTTGGCAGCTCTTGAAGGTGGCAAATATGGCCTTTGTTTTTCTTCTGGGTTGGGTGCTACTGCAAGTGTTTTATGCATGCTTAAAGCAGGTGATGAAGTAATTGCAGGAGATGATTTGTATGGCGGCACGATAAGACTTTTTAATAAAGTGTTTTCAAACTTTAATATTAAATTTACATATGTTGATGGCACAGATTCTAGAGCATTTGAGAAAGCAATTACACCTAGAACAAAACTTATCTGGCTTGAAACTCCAACTAATCCAATGCTTAGAATAACTGACATAAAAGCTGTAAGTAAAATTGCAAAAGCTAATAATCTAATTCTATGTGTAGACAATACATTTGCAAGTCCATACTTCCAGAAACCACTTGATTTAGGAGCAGATATTGTTGTGCATAGTACAACAAAATATCTTGGCGGACACAGTGATGTGGTAGGTGGTGCAGTAATTACTAGCAGCGACGATCTCCATGAAAAAGTAAAGTTTTATCAAAAAGCTGTTGGAGCTACTCCAGGTCCTTTTGACTCATGGCTTGTACTTAGGGGAATTAAAACTCTTGCAGTAAGAATGAAAAAACATGAGGAAAATGCAAAACAAGTTGCAGAGTTTTTAGCAAATCATCCAAAAATAAACAAAGTAAATTATCCAGGACTTAAGAGTCATCCTCAACACGAGCTTGCTAAAAAACAAATGTCTGGTTTTGGAGGGATGATCTCTTTTGAAGTTAAAGGAGACAAAAGTCTTGTTAAAAAAATTGTAGAAGGGACAAAAATATTTGCACTTGCAGAAAGTTTAGGTGGGGTTGAATCTCTTATAGGGCATCCTGTTTCAATGACACACGTTGATGTACCTCAAGAACAAAGAAATAAACTTGGCATTACAGAAAGTTTAATTAGAATATCTGTTGGCATTGAAGGCACAGACGATTTAATTAATGATTTAAAGCAAGCATTGGATAAATGAGTAAATTTACAAAAATATTTATTTTGGTTCTACCTTTAAACTTTCCACAAGAGTCTTGTTATTCTTGTCATCAAGGAGCTTTTGATTCTGATTCTGTCTGGACTAAATTTGATAACCCTAGAAAAGGTGGTTAAAATCTTATAGTGGAAACAAATACTAATATTTAAATAGTAAAATAAACTGTAGATATCATTCAATGCCTGCTTTAAATACAACAAATGGACCTCTTATAAGTGTAATACTCCCTTATTACAATCCAATGTTTAAGCTTTTTATCGAAGCGATAGAAAGCTTGTTGTCTCAATCATATAAAAAGTGGGAATGCATCATTATAAATGATGGGAGTCGTGTTGAGAGTAAAAATGCTTTAGAGGAATATATTACAAGCCTAAATGACAAAAGATTTTTAGTTTTGCATTTAGATAAAAATAGCGGACCATCAGTTGCGAGAAATCATGGAATAAAAAATGCAAAAGGTGAAGTGTTTACTTTTTTAGATGCTGATGATTTATTATTCCCTTGGCTATACAGTGAAACAATTAAAAATCTAAATAAAAATCCGGAGTGTTTAATATTTTCGGGGCCTTACCTTTACTACACTCGTTTTGGTGGGATTAAAAACATTTGTTCATTTAAGCATGCTTATGATTTGCTTGAAGGGAAAGAAACACCAAATGCTTTACTTGAACAAATTAAAGAATCAAAGCATCACATGTTCCCACAGCTATTTATACGAAAATCAGCAATAAGTAGGATTAAATTTGATGCTGCACTTTCAATAGGTGAAGATGATGATCTAAGGTTTCAGATTATGGATAATGAAGAGCTAATTAATAAGACAGAAATATCAACTGTTCCAGGATATATTTATAGGATCTATTCATCTCCAAGTAGGTTAAGCTACAGGTATGATTTAAGATTTGGTGCCATTGAAAAAATTAAGAGCAAGTATAATCTTAAATCATCTCTTGCAACCAGAACAATTACAAGCTGGGAAAAAAATGTAGATCATTGGAGGCTTACAAAGGTTCTAGATAACTACATGAAAAATAACTCGGTCATAATTTATTTAAAAGGAGCTTTTTCCGTATCAAAAACAATCAAGGATAAGCTTAAAAGCATAAAAACTCTTATTACAACCTTAATAACGTGGAGGGTTTTACTTCCTGTATTCGCAGTTGATTTGCGTTATTTGCTTTTTATATCTGGAAAGCTTGGAAATAAATATAGTAAATTTAAAAAAATATACTTAGAATATCTGCAAACATGCAGTGATGATGAAACCTTATATTATGCCAAAAAGACTTATAATCGAATATTTTAAATTAAAAGCCTATGTCTACAAGCAAGTTTCCTAAAATAAGTGTAATAGTTCCTTATTACAATCCTCATCCATCACTTTTTGAAGATGCAATAAACAGTATTTTTGCTCAATCATATGATAACTGGGAAGCCATTATTGTCAATGATGGCAGTATTCAGGCAAACACTGAAGTTTTGCAGAAATATATCAGAGGACTAAACGATTCAAGGTGTTCAATAATTAACCTAGATAAAAATTATGGTCCATCTGTTGCTAGAAATAAAGGTATTGAAGCCGCAAAAGGAGAAATCATTACTTTTTTAGATACTGATGATTTGCATTTCCCTTGGTATTATCAACAAATCAGTGATCACTTTTTCAATCATCCTAACGATTTAATAATAGCAACACCTTCATATAAACACATAAATTCTAAAAACAATAAGGGTATATTTCTTGGATCATTTGAGTATAAATTGGTTCATGATCCCACAAAAGTTGCTTTTCGTCCATTGCAATTTCCTCAAATTCTGTCGGAAGATGACAGTAAAATCCTTAGCTTTTTAGCTCATAGAATAGCTCTCAAGTTATTTATAAATGGAACCCCAAGGATTGCTGTAAAAAAAGAAGTGTTTAACTTTATTCAATTTGATGAACATTTTAGAACTGCTGAAGACTCTGATCTGTGTCTTCAGATCCTCAACAATGAGGATTTATTAGACAAAACAAAAATCTCCACGAATCCTTATTATTTATACAGAATATATTCATCACGAAACAGATTAACTTTAAATGCAAAGGTTGTTTTTCAAAACATGGGAAAATTAAAAACAAAATACTCTGACAAGAAATCTATTGCTTCAAAGTCTCTTTGGTTCTTACAAAGAAGAGATGAATGGAAATTGAATGTAATTATTTATCGGCACCTATGCGGGCAATCTCCATTTAAGACTCTTAAAGATATTTTCAACTCTTCTAAGAGCTTAAAAGGTAAGTTTCAAAACATCGTTGATGTCCTAAAGCTAATTTTTAAATATCAGTTAATTACTGAATGCTTAGGTAAAGATATCAAAGAGTCTGAAATAGTAAAAAACGGTCATTTAAATAAAACAAGTGAACTTCAGGTACTTTTTAAAGAGCACTTGGATAGACTGACAGATAAATCATCCAAACCATATGCAATTAAAATGTATGAGGCTATCTTTTAACCATGAGTACTGAACCATTAATTAGCGTTATAGTTCCTTATTGTGATACAGAGCTTGAGCTGTTTCAATTAGCAATTCACGGTATTTTGTCACAATCATACAAAAATTGGGAAGTGATAATTGTTAATGATGGAAGTACTCCTAAAAATAAAGCATTAATAGAAGAACTAATAAAAAAGATAAATGATCAAAGATTCTCAATTATAGATTTAGGCAAGAACTATGGTCCATCTCATGCACGTAATGTTGGAGTCGAGAACTCTAAAGGAGAAATCATTATTTTCTTAGATGCAGATGATATACATCTACCCTGGTATTATAAAGAAGTAATCAATTGTTTTAAAGAAAACCCTTCTTGTTTAATGGTCGGCACTCCGCCATTATTTTATATTCCAAACAAAAAGAAAATTTATTTGGACTATCATCGCTATCGCTTACTTTCTGCCCCAGAAAACATTATGTTTCTGGGATTTAAGCATCTTCCAATGTTATGTGACAAAGAAGAAAAACTGTTTAAAGATCTGGCAAAAAGATTGAGTATAAAGCGTATGTTTTTCTCTACCCCACGTCTTGCTTTAAAAAAAGAAGTGTTTAATATAGTTAAATATGATCCTGGTTTTGTAGCAATTGAAGATACAGAATTTTGCTTAAGTCTTGTCAGTAAACCAGAGCTGTTAGAACACTGTACTGTTAATTTTAATTTTGGTTACCTATACAGGTTATATTCATTAAAAAACAGACATACTAGAAAAACAAATTTGAATTTTCGGCATATGTCTAAGATAGCCACTAAACACTCTATTGAAGGTTCATTAACTCAAAGTATTATTAGGCATTGGAAAATGAAGGATGAATGGAAGTACTGCAGCTCTATGGCTAGAATACTTACTGATGATGGGAAAAGCTATATAACAAAAACTGTTCAAGAGGCATTCCAACATAAAGCAAAATGGAAAGCTTTATATGATTTGTGCAATCTACTATTTAAGCATAAAATTTTATCTGAAAGATTAGGCATAGACTTTAGAATGCGCGAATTGCCAAAAGGGAATAATATTGACAAGACAAAAGATATACAAGAATTATTTCAAACACATATAAACAACAGCAATTGCAAAGAATTTATTATTCAGGTTGCAGCAAGTATATTTTAGTCAGCTACCAATCTTCCATTCTTCATAAAGAGAAATCTATCACAAAACCTTTTTATTGGATTAGTTGACGTAGCGGTAATAATAAAAGCTTTCCCGGCTTTTTTAAATTCACTTATCTTGAATTTTAATTTATCCAGGAAGTCTTTATCTTGAAGTGGCAAAGCCTCATCTATTAGAATAATATCAACAGATACAAACACTGCAAGAGAAAGAATTAGCTTTAATTTTTCTCCCCTTGATAAATTTTTAAACTTTCTATTTGCGGATTTTACTGTTAGTTCAGGATGTAAAGATTGCAATCCAGAATTGGGAAGAAAAAAGACTTTACCATTTACCTCACGTAATCCTTTAGTGCATAACGATGAGCCTGAAATAAGTTTCATTAAAAGAGTTTTGCCAGAATCTTGCTCACCAACAATACCAATGCATTCTCCTTTTCTTACACTTAAATCAATATCTTTTAAAACTACATGCTTCTCATGTCCAAGTGTAGACTTTAATAGGTCCGTTAGACTCCAATCCTGAAAGGAACCAAAGAGAAAGCTTTTTTCTACTTTTTTTAATAAAATAAGCTCAGTAGTCATAAATTACCCACAATATATTTTTCTAAACCAATAACAATCATCAGAGCTGTAAAGAAAAGCACAGTACTATATAAAATCATATAGGCAGGTTCAGCAATAGAGTATGATATGCTTTCTGTAAACACTTCTTTAGACTTAAGAATTACCCACACAAAAGGAATGTTTTTATAGAAAGACTTGATTTCATCTGGAATTAAATTTAAATCGTAAAAAATCGGTAACCATACCAATCCCAATCGAACAAAAAATGGTGCTATGAGCCTTAAATCCGGAAGAAATTTCTGTACAAAAGCAAATAAGATAGAAACAGTTGAAACAAAAATCAAAGCAACCAAACATACCGGTATAAGGCCAATAATGTAGCCAAGTAAAGGTTTTCCAAGACAAAATAAAAATCCAAAATAAAATATAATATTAATTAGGGTTGTAACAAAAATAGAAAATACGATTGCAAGCGGAAGAAAAAATAATGGAAATCTAAAGTTAGGAATCAAGTTATGTTCTATAGAAATACTGCTTATACTATACTGCACAGACATCACAAAAAATAGCCAAAAAACTAATAACAAGTAAAAATTTGTTAGAGATACATTACCAACTTCATGTTGGTTCATAAGAAAAAATTTAGCTAGAACTAAGGCTATAGCAATCATAAAAGGGTGTAATAAAAACCAAAGCTTGCCTAAGAGAGTATCCCTATATCTTGTTTTAAGCTCTTTCTTTAAAAGCTCAATGAACAATGCAAAATGCAATGACATCTTCTTAATAATTGATATACTAACAGTAGAATTCATACTATCTGCTCTTTACTTTCTTAATCCAGATTATCACAAATGCAACAAATTCAAGAAATTCCTATAAGCTTCAAAGGTTCAAAATTGAAACCTCCTATTTTTTTAACTGGTTGTGGCAGATCTGGAACTTCAATGTTACAAAGAACAATTGCAAGCCATAAGAACATTTTCTCTTTCAGATCAGAAACTCATTTATTTGGAAAACAACATCATATTCCACATCTCAAGGATACTAATTTACCAGATCTTTTAAATAATGCCCGTTACACTTTTGCACAAGAGATTTTATACAAAGAGTTCGAAATCAATGAAGACACCGATAGTTTGATTCTTGCAGTACTTTCAGTAATGTTAAACACAATTGAGTGCACGCCAGAAATTATCATGCAGAAAAATTATTCTGGTGAGTTACTGGAAATATTAGAAGAACTCAAACGATTTGCTGTTATAGACATTAAGGATAAATATAATGCATTTGATTTATGCGCAAGTTACTTAACACTTAAAGCTCATAAAAAAAGGTGGGCTGATAAATCTGCCATAAACATGTTTAATATGAAAAAGATTTTAAAACTATATCCTGATGCAAAATTTATTGAGATTTACAGAGATCCAAGAGGAGTATTTTACTCCTGGACAAGATGTCCTTTCCCTTTTTTCCGCTTGACCACCCCTCTGGGATGCATACAAAGGTGGCTTAAGGCGGCTCATTTAGGAGAAAAACTTCAAGAGCAGTATCCAAATCAGTACTATAGGGTAAAATACGAAGCTTTAATTCAAAATCCAGCTGATGAGTTAGAACGTATTTGTAATTTCATTGAAGAAGAATTTGATCCTAACATGTTGAATTTTAAGACTTACAATAGTTCCTTTAAAGAATATAACGGGAAAGAAGGATTTGATAATAGAAGAACCGATCATTGGAAAGCTGGTTTAAGTATAAGTGAATTAATTTTCATTGACTCTATAACAAAAAAACACAGGGAACAACTTGGATATCCTGATGTTGCACCAACAGTCACTTTAATGAATGTTTTTCCATTGATATTATATTTAACTAAATTGTGCATAAAAGTCAGAGTAAGCCCCTTAAGTCTCCTAGAAAAAATAAAAAATGCAAGAGCTTAAATACACAACAAGCACTCAAATACAAGACTTTAGTAAAACCGTACTGAAAGCTCCTATATTTATAGTGGGTTCTGGAAGATCAGGAACTACATTCCTAAGAAGAATTTTAAAGAAACATCCAGACATTTACACAATTGAAGGGGAA
The DNA here is from genome assembly GCA_016178265.1 of Candidatus Melainabacteria bacterium. Classification (GTDB taxonomy): domain Bacteria; phylum Cyanobacteriota; class Vampirovibrionia; order 2-02-FULL-35-15; family 2-02-FULL-35-15; genus JACOTS01. Next base: position 19,214 of record JACOTS010000091.1, on the reverse strand, counting down.
ACACACATATTTTCACCAGAATCTAATCCCTACTTGGGATATCTGAACCAGTTTCAACAAAATAATGATGTTGATAATTTAACACTTACACTTATTTCAGCTATTTTATTTGGACATGAGTGTACTGAATTGTTTGCAAGAAGAAAGCAATTTCCAAAAGACGTCATTGAAATACACAACAAACTTAAAGAACATCTTATATTTAATAAAGAAACCATTTTTCATGACATTTTTAATTTTTGCATAAACCACATTACTTTGAGCAACAACAAAAAAAGATGGGTTGAAAAAACTCCAAATAACATATTTAAGATACCTGACATTTTATCTGTTTACCCCACTGCAAAATTTATTGAGGTCTGTAGAGATCCTAGAGCAACTTTTTTTTCTTGGAAAAGTGCTGAGCAAGACTATTTCAAGCAAACAAATATATTTGACTGTATTGGCAAATGGAACAAAACATTCGAATATGCCCAAAAATATATAAAAGATTTGCCAGGACAATTTTACAAATTAAAATACGAAGATCTTCTCAATAATTCAAAAGAAGAACTAACAAAGCTTTACCATTATTTAAATGAGGACTTTGATATCTCAATGCTCGATATTACAAGTGCCAGTTCCAACTTTGACCATACGGCAAATTTAGACATTTGGAAAAGAGGCTTAACTAGTTATGAAAAATTACTAATTGACATTAAAACAAAAAAATACAGAGATCAAACAAATTATGAATGTTACAACATTCGATTAAACATCTTAAATGCTATTCCTTTTTCCTTATTTTATGTAAAAAAAACTTTGGAGCAAAAGGAAAATCTCAGATTTATTCTTAAACTGGCAGATAAAATCATAAGCCCAGTTAGGTTTTTATTTTCTCTTCTTGCAAACTGTCTAAGGCAAGTTAACAATTGGGTCATTAAGATTCTGTCTCTATCTGTTAAATGCATTAGCATTACAATGAATTTAACAATTAAATTTGCACACGCTCTAATTAAGCTTATAAACAAAGTTACCTGCAATCTAGTTAAGTCTATAAATACCGCAATAAGAAAGTCTTCTAGTCAAATAACTAGTGTTGTAATCAAATCAATCTACAACTTAACTGGACGACTTATATTGCTAACAAACAAAAATATAGGAATTGCAAATGAACTTCTTCAATCAATCCTTAGAAAACAGTATTCCGTAAAAAGAAAATTCAAAACTTTATATTGGGTAACTAAAAGAAGGCAAAAAATTCAAAAATATTTAAACACTAACACTGCAAAAAAACTACATATAGGTGCTGGATACAATATGCTTGAAGGCTGGCTAAATTGTAATATAATGCCTATTACAAAAACTGATATTTTTTTAGATGCCTCTATTCGGTTTCCTTTTAATGACAATACATTTGATTATATTTTTAGCGAGCATCAGGTTGAACATTTGAGTTATAAAGAAGGCTTAAATATGTTAAAAGAGTGTTTTAGAATCTTAAAGCCAGGTGGAAAAATAAGAATTACTACTCCAAGTCTAGAGTTTTTCATAGCTCTATATAAAAAAGATTTAAGTAAGGTTGAAAAAGAGTATGTTAATTACACAATTCAGAGATGTTTCTCCGGTCTAAAGCAAAATAAGGAAGTTTTCACAATAAACAATGTTTTTACAAATTTTGGTCATAGATTTATATACGATCAAAACACTCTTAAATCAAGCTTAGAAACAAACAACTTTATTGAAATTAAGTTCTATGAGTCAGGCTTTACTGATGAGGATACGTTTAAAGACATAGAGCAACACCCCAAAATGTTTAAAAGCTTTGGATTTAACAATGGTGAAGAGTTAAGTCAATTTGATTCATTTGCTATAGAAGCTAAGAAATCAATTCAGTAAATAAAGATAATTAGCAATTGTAAATATTTCTAGTTAATAATCTCTACTATCTGTTTGTAAATTAGAATCTGTGGCAAAGTATTTATTGTAGTATATCTGCCCTGAAAGGAATTAATATGAAACCCGTAACAATTTTTTTTATTGCACTGTTTACCTTTTCAATTTTATTTGTTTATCCATTAACATCTCATTCTCAGGATCCACCTAGTGGTACATCCTTATATCAAAGACTTGGTGGGGTAAATGCAGTTGCTGCAGTAATTGATGATTTTATTGAGAGATTACTTACCAATGAAGTAGTTACTAAAAATGAAGATGTTCTTGCTTCCTTGCAAAGAATCACAAAACCAGGGTTAAAGTTTCAGGTAACAGCATTTGTATGTGAAGCAACAGGAGGTCCTGAAAAATATTCAGGGCGCTCTATGAAAGATTCTCATGCACACTTAAATATTTCTGAGGCAGAGTGGCAGGCTTCTGTACAAGAGCTTAAAAATTCCCTTGCAAAATTTAGTGTTCCAGAAAACGAACAAAATGAGCTAATTGCAATAGTAGCTACTACAAAATCTGATATTGTGACTGCAAAAGAGGCTTTGCCTCAGCCTGTTCCACAAGCAGGTGCTCCTACTCCAACAGATGTTGCAAAGCCTGATGCAACTACACTTCCGCCTATCCCGGAAGTGCAAGTGGTTCCTAAGGAGCAACCTACCGAAGATTTTCCTTTACCAAGTATTGATACTGTACAAGAGGCTCTTCCTCTGCCAACACCTGAAGACATTGAAGCATTTCCAGTTCCAGATGAGCTAGTTCCTAAGTCACAAGCTGCTCCGCCAGCTGAACCTGATACGGAAGAAGTTCAAGTTGCTCCTCCACCTGAGCCACCAGGAAAAGATGTAGGAGCTAATATCGAAGTTCATGTAACACCACCTGCTGTTGCTGTACCAACACCTCAGAATGATGCATCAGCTTATGATGAACTTTATCAGTTTGATGCTGTTGAAGAACAAGAATAATATATTTGGTCTATCTTTTAATTTCTTTAATAAAACCATAAATAGTCTCAGATATTATTCACTTTGTCTTTTAAATGACTAAGTGAGGAGGAACATTTTTTTTCTAAAATCAAACACACTTTTTATCTACGCTCTATGCGGTAATTTTTTTCTTTCTTAATCTTTTCAAAAAGAAAAAACACTAATATCCTCTCCTGCAAATTATTTTTTAAGAGAGAGGATATTTATTTATGGTAAGTGCTGTAAAAGAAAGAGTAGATGTCTCGCTTATTGGAGAAGGACAGGCAATTGTAGGAGCAGATGATAAAAGTGTAGGAATTGCTAAGGTAACAGGAACAAAACAAGGTCTTGAAGAATTAAGGGACAAATTATCAAACATGCGCGGTGGACCAGAAAAGCCAGAAGAGACTGATAATACACAGCAAAATGATAAGGCTAAAGAAAAAGCACAAGAGATAAGACAGGAAGCTCAAGGACATAGAGCAGATGCAGCCAGAATGCGGGAAGAAGCCAGTGCAGACAAAGCACGCGGGCAGGAAATGATAAGTGAAGGACAAAATAAAAAAGATGAAGAAGGAAATCCAAAACCTGATCAAAAAATGGTTCAACAAGGACAAAAACTTATCAAAGAAGCAGAGAAAAAAGAGCAACAAGCAGAGCAATTAGAGAGAATGGCAGACATGAAAGAAAAAATGGCTGACATGATTGAACAAGGGGGCGAAGAAGAAAAGCCAAATGCTTCAGGAAGTCCTTCTCAAGGTAATCAAGGAACTCCAACAGGGGGATCTAGTTGCCCTCAATGTGGAGGAAAAGAATCTGGTTCTCCTCAAGGTGGAGGAGCCCCACAAGGCGGAGGTTCACCTCAAGGCTCGCAGCAGCCTCAAGGTAACCAAGGTGGTCCTCAAAATGGTGCTCAAAACTCAGGCAATGAAAACCTTCTTAAAGAAGTTGAAGACTTGATTCAACAACTTGAAGCAAAGATTGCAAAAATGCTTGAGATGCTTCAAAACAAAAAAGAAACAGAAGAAGGCAAAGATAAGAAAGTTGATGAAACAGACAAGAAAAAAGAGACAGAAAATACAAAAGAAAATGACCAAACAAAAGAAAATAATAATGATCACGATGCAAAAGACACCGCAAATGATAAGGATTCAAAAAATGCAGTAAAAGAAGGCAATGGAGAACAAGCAGGAAAGGTACAAGATACTCCTGACAGCCAAGGTGATACAGCTTCTTCAGAAGGAGCTACAAAATCCAGTGCTTCAACTACAAATACTGACAGTAATGGCGCGGCTCCTCAACAACAGGTAGTAACAACAGTTGATCCAACAGGTGGCTCACAGTCAAATAATATGGCTAAGGTACAAGCTTAATATAAACTAATTGTAATAGTTAAAAGCAGCTTACTTAAAGGTAATCCTACTACGTTTAAATAGTCCCCCTCTATTTTTTTAATAAACTTTTTCCCTTTTCCTTGAATTGCGTAAGAACCTGCTTTTCCAAAAGGTTCTTTGGTTTTAATGTATTTTATAGCATCAGGTTTGGAAATGAGTTTCATATAAACTGTAGTTGTTTCATAACTAGTTATTTCTTGGTTTTTGTTTAGATCAATAATTCCAATTCCTGTGTAGACTTTATGTTTTTTATTGCTTAAAAATAAAAGCTTTTTTAATGCATCTTCTTTGCTTGTTGGCTTGTCAATAATTTTATTTTTGCAAACAACTATGGTATCAAACCCTAATATCAACTCATCTCCTTGTAAAGTCGATTTAAGTTTTTTAAAAACAGATCTTGCTTTTGCTAAACTAAGCATTTGAATAAGCTTTAAAGCACTTTTATTTTTATAGTTTTTAATTAGCTTTTTTTCATTTACATTACTTTCTCTAACTGTGAAATTTAAGCCTATGGATTTAAGTATTTTTATTCTTCTTTGGGATTTGGAAGCAAGGATTATGCTCCTTTTTTTAAGGGTGTTTAGTATTTTTTTGTTCCCTGAAAGTCTTTTTTTCATTGCCAATTAAAGAATCGTATTTATATTATCAATTATCACAAAACCTTAAAGACTATATAAAGTGAGGCTTTGTCCAATTCATTTGGCAAAGCCGAGCGGTTGGTGCAAAGGCAAATTAAAGGTAAGTTTAATTTGCCGGGTTTTTGAATACTAGCAATTTTCCTATATAGTAGGCTGTTTTGCCATGATAACATTGAAATTGGTTATTGTGGAGGGAAGTTAAATGTCAAGAAGAAACTTAAGCTTGTTACTTATAACAGCTCTTTGTCTTATCGTTTCATTATTTACTGTACCTGTTTTTGGAGCAGAAAAGGGAGATGATTCCAAGACTTCAAAGAAGCAAAAATTGTTTAAAAAGAAATCCCATCTTATTAAAGATTTAAGGTTTGGGGATTTTCCACTTGTAACTGACTTTCAGGGAGATAAAACAAAACTACAAAAGTACACAACAGAAGTTTTGCAAGAACAGTATAAGGCTACGCCACGAGTATTCAGTTCAGCTATTCCGTACGGACTTGCTTTGATTGATCTTGATCAAATAGATAAAGCCTATGATGTCTTTGATCAAGCAGAAAAAGATTTTATTGGAAATCCAACACCAAAAGCTTATAAAGGATGGGTGCTTGGCAGTACTGGTGATTATCAAAAAGCGTACGAGTATCTTTATCCTTTAGCAAAAGAAAAGTATGATGCAGGGGTTATTGGTTTTTCATCAGGGATTTGGCTTGCTCCGCATATTGACGCAGTTCTTGGCCTTGCACTTATAAAAGATAAGCTTCCACAAAAAGAAAAAGAAAATGCAACTGTTATTTTGGATGAGGTAATGAAATATTTTAAAAAGCAACCTAAGTTTGCTGCTATTAATGCAGCAGATGATATAAATAAAGGAAATTTTGAGGAAGCAAAGAAAAAAATTGAATATGTAAAAAGCATAGGTCAAGACTATCCTCTTTTAGATACATTTCTTGGAGTGATAAGTTATGCAGAAGGAGATTTTGAAGAATCTTTAAAACATTTTGATATAGCTTCTGAAACTAACCCTTATTCCCCTACTAATCATTTAATGAGAGCACGAACCTTGCTTGCTCTTGGAGAGAAAGAAAAAGCACTAGATTCTATTGATCTTGCTCTTGAATATGATCCTAATTATGAATTTGCCAGTGAGGAAAAACAAAAGATATTAAATCCTAAAAAAAGCTTTTTCTCTGTACTTGCTGGGATCTTTACAAGAGATAGCAAACAAAATTAATAGGCCCTAAATTTTGTTCCATTATTGTTATAGACTGTAGAATTTTTATTGGACTTAGCCTGTATAAACCCGCAGTTTACAAATTTATTCTTTTTGAAACATGCCATAATGATGATAAGTCTTGAATATTGCATACAAGTAGCTTTTATTTAGAAAGGGCTTTCAAGCTAGCCAAATGAATTTTGTAAAATCAATTCTTATTGCATTTGTTGTTTTTTCACTTGGATTTTCTTTTTTGCCGGCTTATTCACAACTTGGTAAACCTGCAGGTAGAATTGTTAGTCTTTCAGGAAAAGTTATCGTTCAGAGCAATGGGGCTGAAAATATTGCAAAGCCATTTCAGAATTTAGATGAGGGTGATGTAATTGAAACAGGGGTTAATTCTCGTGCTGCTATAGTACTTCGTGATGAGAGTTTAGTAAAACTTAGTTCTAATTCAAGAGTTACCATAAAAAGCGTTTTGGGTATTACAAAGCAAGTTTCTGCTTCATCAGATAAAACCGAGCTTAAGCAAGATAACGGGGAGATGTGGATTAGAACAAAAGACAGACCTGGTGAAATGGAAATTGATACTAAATCAGGCTCTGCTGCAATAAGAGGGACAGAATTTGTAATTAGAGCAAGTGAGAGCGAGACTATCTTAACAGTTTTGGATGGAGCAACAGAACTTCAAAATAACTTTGGTTCGGTACTTATAGCTCAAAATGAACAGGGCGTGGCAACACCTGATTCTCTTCCTACTAAAAAATCAATAACTGTTGAAGAAGCTGAGAATGCAGTACAGTGGATATTTTATTTTCCTCAAAATCTAAATCTTGAGAAAGAAGTTGTTGATACTGATCTTGCAGTGCTTACTGAAAACTATAATGCAAATAAAGGGGATCATGATGCAATAGTGCTTCTTGGGATCAAGAAATTAATAAGTGGAAAATCTGAAGATGCACTGACATTATTTGATGAGGCAAGCAAAATAGACTCAAGTGCTATATCTGCTTTAATGAAAGCAAGAGCACTCTTTGTACTTCATAGGCAAAAAGAAGCGTTAATTGAGATAAATAAGGCTGTTGAATTAGATTCAAACTGGTATTTGCCGTATGCAGATAAAAGTAAATATTTACTGAGTCAGGGAGATGTTACCAAAGCAGAAAAAGAAGCAGAAAAATCTGTAGAACTTGGTAGAGATTATCCTGAAGGATGGATTAGCTTGGGTGAGGTTCAATATGTTTTAGGTAGAGTTAATGATGCATCAGAGAGCTTTGAAAAAGCATTAAATATCGATTCAAATTTAGCAGAAGCACATATTGGCAAAGCAAAGACTTTAATCAGCACGCACTTAAAAGAAGATGCAATAGATGAGTTTTTAGCAGCAGTTCTTTTAGAGCCTAATTTTGCAAGAGCACATTTGTATTTAGGACAAGCTTATTATCAAAATAGGAAAACAGAAAGAGCAGTTCAGGAAATAGAAAGAGCAATTGAGCTTGATCCAAGCGATCCACTTGCATTAAATAGCCTATCTATTATTTACGATGTGGCTCACAAATATGGTGATGCATTTGAGTTAGATAATAAGACTATTGCTTTAACCCCTAATCTTCTTGAGGCAGGAGCAAGACAAAGTCGAAATCTTTCACAAGCTTCCGGAAACATAGGTATTCAGCCTTTAAGATTTGGCTTAAACGATTGGGCGTTTTTCCAGGCAAACAAAGCACTTAGAGAAAATCCAATTGATGGTGCAAGTCACCTGACACTTGGGAATATTTTTAACAGTAATGATGTTGAGCCGATAATACCAAAAAGCGGTGATGCAGGTGTTGCTCAAGCACAGCTTAGCACTGGTCAGGTACGAGGATTAAGCGGGACAACTTTATCAGGAGTAAATGCAAAAACATCAACAAATGAGTTTGATTTAGGATATAACTTTGTTGCTGATTCAGAAAGAACTGTAGGAAGGTTGCTTACCCCCAGTGTTATTGGTTCTCCAAATGGCAGATATAGATTCTTTAGAGTTCCAGAACTTTATGTAACAAGTGAAGGGTTTCTTGGACAGGAGCAAATTTCTTATATAAGAGATGGAAAAATAGGGGTAAATGGTTACTTAGGTACCCCATGGAATTTTTACTTAAATGGTGAGTTTAGAGGAGGTCTTGTAAGAAATGTTTTTGGGGATTTAACTGCAAAAGGAAACAGGTCTTTTGCAAAAGCAGACTTTGCATTTAGTCCTCATAAAACTCTTGATGTAATAGGTTCTTATACAAGGGCTGATGTAAATGTGAGAGTTTTTGACAAGAACTTCCCAAGAGCACGATCATTATTTTTACCTGATTTAAATATATTTGATATTGCACTAAACTGGCACCCACGTCCTAATAGTATTGTGCTGAGTAGGTTTTTAAGTGAAATTACTTCATCAAGACTGGATGGGGTTACGCCAGAACTTGGAGGATTGGATTTATTTGCAGGGATTTTCCCGCGAAACTATGCTTACCAACTAAGGCATTTATGGAATACAAAACTACATAAATTTACATGGGGGGGAGAGTATGTACATTCGAATAATCCTTCATCACTTAGAACAGACTTTTTTAGTACTGGAATTACACCAACGGTAAGAACCATAGGGTTTTCAAGAGGGAGATCTGAATACGACATAATATCTGGCTATTTTCAAGACTTGTTGGATTTATCTGACAAAGTTGATGCTGTAATTGGATTTAGATATGATCAAATTTTTCAAAGACTAAGAACTAATTCAATAACGCAAACTGTTACTGATGGAATGAGCATGAGCGTGACATCCTTATTTAGAGAAGATACTGATAGGGTTTCATTTAGTCCACAAGCTGGTCTTGCTTATGATGTTGGTGAACACACTACTTTTAGGGCAGCAGCACAGCATAAAGCTTTTTATAATACATTTTTGCCTGAACTTGCTCCACAAGAGGTAGCAGGAATTCCCTTTAGCGATCAAGACGAGTATTTTACAAGAGGTACTGAAGGATGGGAATATGCAGCAAGCTTAGAGCAAAAACTTCCGTGGAATGCATTTTTTAGAATTAAACCATTTTATAGAAGAATGATAAAAAGAGATTTTGATGCAGTAGTTTTACAAAGACAAAAAATAAGAAACTTAGGCTTTAAAGTAAGCTACAATCAACTCCTCTATAAACAAGTAGGCTTCTTTTTTACATATATCTATCAGCATATAAGAGACAGATCTGATGACAGAATATTTGATGAACTTACAAGCACCTTTGTTGATGCAAATGGAATGATACCAACTTTACAAGTACCAAATAGATATAGGTTTGGTTTAACTTGGCATAGTCCAAGAGGATTTAGCGTAAACTGGATTAATACCTATATCGGACCTAAGTTTTCAGATGTTGCAAATACTGGAAGAGGTGGTACAAAAATCAGAGGATATTTTCTTGGAGATGTAAATTTATCATATGAACCACCAAATTATAATAGTTTCAAATTAACTTTTGGAGTTAATAATTTATATGGTGCTGCATTTAGACAATCTCTTAGGCAAAGGGATCCTGGAGTAACATTCTTTGGAAATGTTGAACTTAGAGGAGCTGTTCCTATTAAGAAGTTCTGGTAATAGCCAGTTTAGATTCATAGACACATAAGCATATAAATTGTAGACTTTAATAGTTATGTCTTTAAGTTTTAGTACATTACTTCCAAATATAATTTTACTCCTTACGTATGTTTTGCTTACGCTGGAAGCGTTACCTAGAGTTGTTGTAGCTCTTTTAGGAGCAAGCATTCTTTTAATAACAAAGTCAATACCACAAGAAGAGGCTTTCAGCTGCATAGATTTTAATGTTATTTTTCTGCTTGTTGGAATGATGATTCTGGTTAATATACTAAGAGAAACAGGTGGAATTAGATGGCTTGCAATATATACTGCAAAAAAAGTAAATGGCAATGGAGTGCTTTTAATGATTTACTTTGCAATCCTGACAGCCTTGTTATCTGCAATGCTTGATAATGTAACCACTGTACTTATTCTTGGGTCTGTTACTTGTGCAATTACAAAAGACTTAAAAATTAATCCGGTTCCATATCTTATTACTCAAGTTATTGCTTCTAATATTGGTGGGACAGCAACACTTGTTGGGGATCCTCCAAATATTATGATTGGTTCTGCTGCTGGACTTAATTTTAATCAGTTTATTTTTCATTTGGCACCTGTTATAGGCTTAATACTTCCTGTTGCAATTTTTACGCTTTATCTTGTTTATAAAGATCAGCTACAAATACCTAAACCTGCTCAAAAAGAACTTGAAGAAATGTCATTTAGAGGAGTTATAAAAGATAGAAAACTTTTGTTTAAATCATTAATTGTAATTAATCTAGTAATAATAGCTTTTTTCTTTCATGGGTTACTACATTTGGAAGCTGGTACTATTGCGCTTGCAGGAGCATCTGTACTGTTAATTTTTGAAAATAGAAAACATATATGGAATGATGTTGAATGGACAACAATATTTTTCTTTATAGGGTTATTTATTATTGTTGGTGCTGTTGAAAAAGTTGGAACTATAACTTATCTTTCAGAGCTTGTATTAAAACTAAGTAAAGGCAATTATGATATCATCGCTTATTCAGTTTTATGGATGTCAGGATTTTTATCAGCAGTTATAGATAACATTCCTTATACAGCAACAATGATTCCTCTTATAAAGAATTTAGGTACTCACTACTCAAATTTAAATCCTTTGTGGTGGTCACTTGCACTGGGGGCTTGTCTTGGGGGAAATGGAACATTAATAGGAGCATCTGCAAATATAATTGTAGCTGACATGGCAAATAAAGCAGGGTTTCCTATTACTTTTATTGAATTTTTTAAAATAGGTTTTCTGATCATGATTGAATCGCTTATCATTTGTAGTGTTTATATTTGGTTGAGGTATTTATAACATCCGGCAGATAAATGTACATTTATCTGCCTTTATATTGACCGTGAAGATTTGTCGAATTAATCGAGCAAATCTTCACTTTATTATCAAAGATTTGCAAATATATTTATTAAAATAATGTGATTAAATTTATCTTCTACCGGACTTTTTTCATTAATATATTGCAGTTGGTAGCCAAAATCAGCATTTATCCTTTCATTGAATTTTCTATTTATTCCAACAAATAATCTGTTTTGATCTATACCACTTTCAGGTCCATTTGCTGCTTGGCTTGCATTTACAAATAGTTCATCATAAATTACCCAAGACCACTTTTTTAATTTTCCAAAAGGAAATATGGAGCGCAACATATACCTTAAACGGACTGCTGTACTGCCTGTATTTTCAATAAATCTTTCTTCTATTCTTAACCGATGTGTCAAATCTGCATATTTAAAATAATTGTTTAAAAGAAACTGTTGAAATATTCTATTTTCATTTCTAAAACCACCAATATGATTTGTAACCCATGCATAACCTTGCCAGATAGAAAAATGTTCAGTTACTTTGTAACCTATAGCAGGTCTTGTAAGCAGTTGTGAAAAATCAGTTATATTGTCTCCAAGCCTTGGATTAATCTCAAGATAGCCTAAAAACTTGTTCTTAATTGGAAAAGTAGTATAAATAGGTGACCATAGCCCAAGATCGTTACTTACCGAATATGCGGGAGGCATTATGAGTAAGAGCACCAGAGCAGTACAAAAAATAGGATAAAGTCTAACCACTTTAAAAATCAAAATATAAGCTTGTAACTACTGCATGATTAATTTTATTACTTGGCCTTCCTCTATTAAATAAATATTGGAATTGATATCCTGCTTCTAAGCTTAGCAAATCATTAATTTTTCTTCTAAGCCCGGTATATAGACGATTTTGATCAAAACCACCCTCTGGACCCTTAGCGACTGAGTAAAAATTAACATAGAGCTTGTCATACAGCACGGCAGTCCAGAGATTATTTTTATCTAGTGCTCGCTCAATTTGAAGCATATATCTGCCACGAAGCCCCATGCTGCCTGCATCTTCAATCAGCCTTTCTTCAAGTCTAAATTGATTAATAAATTTAAATTTTTCCAGCCACCTAAACTTTTTAAACATAGAAGTTAATTCCAGCTGCTCCCAGATTCTATTTTCATTTCTAAATCTCGGAACAAATCCTGGTGCCCATGCATATCCTGTATAAAAAATAAGATTGTCTTTAATCTTATAACCTAGTGCTGGACGAAGGCGAAGCTGTGTAACATCTGTTACATTATCTCCAAATCTTGGATTTATTTCAAAGTAGCCAACAAACTTTTCTTTAATTGGAACCCTTAAATATATAGGTGTCCAAAGCTGGAAATCATTTTCAATAGCCAATGCATTATATGTGCTTAAAATAGAAAATATAATTGTTAAAATAAATGATTTGTAAAAAAGCTTTTTCATAACGCTGGGCTACTTTCAAGTTCTAGGGACGCTCAAATCTTTATTTAGTGGCAGAAGTTTTATTCAATAAGGTACAGTTTGTAATCTTCTACCTTATAAATCATAGGTAAAAAGCTTATTTTAGGGTATTTTTCCTTTAGTCTTTTTGCTTCACTAGCAGTGAATTCCACCTCATTTTCTATCTCAAAGAAAGGAGCATATGAAGTGAAATGATTTTCTGCTTGCTCTTTGGTCCATCCGGCATGTTCTATAAGCCCACTAACCGTTTTTTCTTTTTTACTTTGCAAGTTCACCATGCCACAATTTGTATGGCCAATTAAAGCAACATGTTTAATATCTGCAAAACCTATTGCAAAAGATAGCTTAAATTCACTGCCTGTAACTCTTGCCCCAGCTGTTCTGAGTATATATGCAAACTTATTTGGGATCTTAAGCTGTTTTCTATTGTCCATGCACATAACAACAGCAAGTTCAGCTTTTTCATAGTCTTTAAATTTAGTTGCAAAATTATGATATCTGATTAAATCTGCAAATGGTGTACCAATAATATTTTTAGGAATGTTTTCTTCAGAAAAAACAGATTGAAGTTGAAATTTAGTAATTTGATCTGACATTATTTATACCCAAAAAGAAAGTATCTCTGTGTAGCCTGAAAGCAATTCAGTACTGGTTGATAACTGATAGGCTATTAAATGCATAGCACTTGCAATTAACTTAGATAGTTTCTTTGATTCGTATAGCTTGTAGTATACTTCTTTTCCTTTTCTATTTTCTCTAATAAGCTTACTTTTTCTAAGAATAGAAAGATGCTGAGAAGTGTTTGATTGACTAATTTTAAGCAAGCTTTGCAGTTCATGTACGCTCATAGACTTTTTACTTTTTAAAAGCCAAAGAATTTTTATCCTTAATGGATGAGAAAGCACATTAAATAAGTTTGTTACTGATAATAACTGTTCATCAGGAATTTCTTTTTTTGTTTTTATGGTAGTCATAAATGTTATTTAGTATATATTATATTACAAACATATTCTAATATTATAATATATTGAAGGAAATGAATCTAAGCTTTATTAAAAGAAGATATTTTTCAAATCCAATAGGTGACTTATTGGGGGGGATTACTACTGGTATTGTAGCTCTTCCAATGGCACTTGCATTTGGCGTTGCTTCAGGACTTGGTGCACAAGCTGGATTATATGGGGCGATGGCAGCAGGTATTTTTGCAGCTATGTTTGGTGGCACACCAGGACAGGTTACCGGTCCTACAGGACCCATGACAGTTGTAGTTGCAACAATTGTTGCAAGCCACTTAAAAGATCCAAGTTTAATTTTTGCAACAATAATACTAGCTGGTCTTTTACAGATATTTTTTGGAATAGTCAGAGCGGGCCAGCTAATTCATTATGTTCCTTATCCAGTTATTTCTGGATTCATGACAGGAATCGGTTTAATAATAATTATTATTCAGATTCATCCTTTGGTTGGACTTCCAACTCATGGAGATATAGAGGGTACCTTTATATACTTTCTGGAAATTATTCAGGGGTTTAATCACCAGGCTGCTTTCATTGGATTTCTTGCAATTTTTCTTGTGTATTTAATGCCATTTATTTTTAAGAAAAAAATCCCGCCGCCACTTGTTGCACTTATAGTTTGCAGTGTTGTTTCTGTTATATATAAAATGGATATTCCAAGAATTAGCGGGATTCCACATGGTTTTCCTGAGATTGTTTTTCCTCACATTGCCAACCTTCCTGATTTTCATTTAATTTTTCCTTCGGCTCTTTCACTTGCAATACTTGGTTCTCTGGATTCGTTACTTACATCCCTCGTGATGGACCGGATTACTGGTAAAAGACATAAAAGTGATCAGGAGTTAATAGGACAAGGTATTGGCAACATAGCAAGCGGGCTTATTGGTGGACTACCTAGTGCTGGTGCAACAATGAGAAGCCTTGTAAATATTAAGTCTGGTGGAACATCTTATTTATCAGGAATTATTCATGGGTTACTTCTTCTTGCAATACTACTTAGTTTAGGATCTCTGGCATCAAACGTTCCATTGTCTTGCCTTGCTGGGATATTAATAACAGTTGGCATAAGCATTATTGACTATAGAGGTTTGAAAAGTATTGGTAAAGCACCAAAAGGAGATGTAATTGCAATGATTACAGTTCTTATTTTGACAGTATTTGTTGATTTAATGATTGCTGTTGTTGTTGGTGTAACACTTTCTAGTTTGCTTTTTGCTAAGAAATTAAGTGATGTTCAGTCTTCTAGTCATGCAAGGCTGGATAGTTTGGAGCATCTACATGAAGTTTCTGAAGATATTCCTAAAAATCTCAGAGAAAAAATTTACATTTACACGTTTAATGGGCCTCTTTATTTTGGAGAAGTAAAAAATTTTAATGCAGCGCTTTCAAGAATGAAAGATATAAAGCATTTAATCATAAAATTTTATAATGTACCGATTGTAGATCAATCAGGCATTTATGCTTTAGAAGATGCTTTAGAGCAATTTCAAAAAGATGGTGTAAAAGTATCGTTTATTGGAATGACTACCCTTATTAAGGAGTCACTTGGAAATTTAGGTGTATTAAACAAAATACCTGAAGATAGCAACTTTGATTCTTTTGAAGAGGTGATAGAGAGTATTAAATATAAAAAAGATGTTGTTCAAGAGCTAAAGCAATAAAAAGTTTTTTTATATCCGCACTTTATTAATTTAAACAGTCAAGATTACGTTCTCATTTTAGCGATTACGTTCTTAATTTCAGATTGTTGCTTAAGACTGTATATTGCATTTCCTGCTACCAGTACATTTGCACCAGCGGACCTAACTATTGGTGCGGTTTTGGTGTTTATTCCACCGTCTACCTCAATATATTTGCCTGATAGTTTGTTGTCGTCAAATAGTTTTTTAACTTCAGAAATCTTTGGTACAACAGAACTTATAAAACTTTGGCCGCCAAACCCCGGATTTACTGTCATTATAAGCACAAGATCAACTATTTCCAGCACGTATCTTAGCGGTTCTATTGTTGTTTGTGGATTAAAAGAGACTCCTGCTTTGCATCCAAGATCTTTAATATATGAAATTGTTCTATGTAAATGAGTGCAAGCTTCTGCATGAACAGTGATTATATTTGCTCCGGCATCTGCAAAGTCCTTTATGTGTTTTTCAGGCTCAACGATCATCAAATGCACATCTAAAGGCAGCGAAGCAACGCTTTTAATGCATTTGACAACAGGTGCTCCTATTGTAATATTTGGTACAAATCTGCCATCCATTACATCAACGTGAATCCAATCAGCACCGGCATCTTCTACTTTTTTAATTTCGTTTTTTAAATCAGAAAAGTCTGCTGATAGTATTGATGGGGCAATAAGTATTTTGTTAGCAGGCATATAATTATTTTACATTAAGTTTAGGCTGTAACAGCTGTCTTTTTTAACATTGCTTCATTCCAGTCATTAAGAAACTTTTCAAGTCCTTTGTCGGTTAAAGGATGCTGAATCATTTGTTTAAAAACCTTATAAGGTATTGTTGCAACATCTGCACCTGCTCTTGCGGATTCTATTACATGCAAAGGATTTCTTATACTTGCAGAAAGTATTTCAGTTTTAATGTTTTGTACTTTAAAAACTGTTGCAAGATCCTTAATTAGCATTATCCCGTCTTGATTAATGTCATCTAGTCTTCCAACAAAGGGACTTACGTATTTTGCCCCTGCGCTTGCACAAAGAAGAGCCTGGTTTACTGAAAAACAAAGCGTCATATTTACTTTTATATTTTCTTTGGACAATGCTTTGCATGCTTCAAGCCCACTTGGAATTGTTGGGAGTTTAATTACAACATTTTTGTGCCACTTGGCAATTTCTTTTCCTTCTTTTATCATTCCTTCTGGATCTGTACAAATTACTTCTGCACTTATGTCTCCATCAACAATTTCGCAAATTTCTCCTACTACTTTTTTGAAGTCTTTTCCTTCTTTTGCTATTAAAGATGGGTTTGTTGTTACACCTGATAAAACACCCCATTTGGCAATTTCTTTTATTTCTTCAATATTGGCTGTATCAATAAAAAATCTCATAGCTTTTACTCCTTCATATTCTATATATCTCCATGTTATACTAAACCGGCAAATTAAATGTAAGTTTAATTTGCCTTTGCACTGACCGTTCAGCTTTGCCAAATAAATTGGACAAAGCCTCACTTTATGGGGCTTTTAAGATATAACGATAATCTGGTTTTTTAACTGTAATTACTAAAACTAAGTGTGAGTTTACTTTTCAGATTTGGTACTATACGCTATACATTGAAATTCTCAGGTAAAGATGAATTTGTTTCAATACAATACGTTACATAGAATAAGATAGAATATTTGCTATGAGGTTTTTTAGAAGAAATATTGGTATTGTAATTGTAATTTCAGTGCTTTTGATTTCATTTTTCTCATTCTTTTCTTTTTATCTTACTGATTCATATAAACATCTACTAGAAATACAAAAAGGGTTAGAACAGGCAAGGATAGAAAAAGAAGAGCTAATTTCAGAATCAGCAGTTACTTTAAAAGGAGATTTTGAAGATCCTCTTGCTAAGTACATAAATGAAAATAATATTTCGCAAAATGAAATTAAGGAAATAGAAAATAAAATAAAAGGAGCACAAATTGTTTATCGCAACTCCTTTGTTACAATTCTTACTCAACTTAGGCTTGGTTTAGATTTGGTTGGCGGTGCTCAGCTTACATTTCAGGCAATTCCTCAAAGCGGGGTTGAAATTAATGATGAAACAATCGCTGGTCTTATTAAGGTATTTGAAAACAGAGTTAATGCTTCAGGTACTGCTGAAGCTGTGGTACAACAGGTAGGAAAAGATAGAGTACTGGTTGAAATTCCAGGAGCAGATCCAGAGACAGTTAAAAGAAGATTACTTAAAACAGCACATCTTGAGTTCAAGCAACCCGCAAAGTTTATTGATACAAAGCCTGATAAAATAATTGACCCAACTGCGGAACCAGATGAATATATTTGGCTTGAGACAGGGATTACAGGAAAAGACTTAAAAAAGGCTCAAGCAGTGACAGATGGTGCCGGTAATTGGCTTATTCAGTTTTCTTTCAAGGGGCCTGCAATTGAAGATTTTGGTAAGCTTACTGAAAGGCTTATTGGGCAGCCTATTGCAATCTTTCTTGATGGCAGATTAATTTCAAGTCCTATTGTAAGATCAGCAATTACTGGTGGTGAAGGTCAAATTGAGGGTAGATTTACTGCAGAGGAAGCACAGGATCTAGCAGTTCAGCTAAATGCAGGTGCTCTGCCTGTGCCGGTAAAAATTATTCAGGAAAGATCTGTTGGTGCAACACTTGGACAGGATTCAATTAATAAAAGTGTGGTAGCCGGTGTTTACGGAATATTAATTGTAATTTTATTTATGATTCTTTTTTACAGACTTCCAGGAATAGTTGCAAGCATAGCTTTAGCACTTTATACTCTAATGACAATAGCTATATTTGAACATACGGTTACTTTAACCCTTGCAGGGATAGCTGGGTTTATATTAAGTATTGGGATGGCAGTAGATGCCAATATTCTTATATTTGAAAGAACAAAAGAAGAACTAAGAGCAGGAAAAAGTTTTTTTAATGCAATTGATGCAGGATTTGACAGAGCTTTTACAAGTATTTTTGACAGTAATGTAAACACACTTATTGCATGCTTTGTGCTTTTAATTTTTGGAACAGGGCTTATAAAGGGCTTTGCAGTAACACTTGCAATTGGTGTGCTTGTTAGTATGTTTTCAGCTATTTTTGTTACTAAGACATTACTTTCACTATCTACAAAAATTGGATTTTTCAGAAATCCAGTTTTATTTGGCGTAAAGCTATAAATTTCTTTCCTGTGCAAGTGCTTGAGCCAGTAAAACTCTTCCAAAAGCATCATCAGTATGACCTAATTCATGCTGTGCACTGGCAAATGGGAAATCTGTTTTCTCCACACCAGTAAGCCCAAAAAATTCTAATGCTTTTGTTGGCTTCAGTGGCAATGCTGCAAGGAATTTGCGAATGTCATCTGTACCTGCATGTCCTGAAATAGGTTTTGTGCCTATTGTTTTTCTAAATATTTCTTTTCGCGGCTTATTAAATTCTTTAAGACTTAGATCTAATGGGTCAGGACTACTTGAGAATTCTTTGTCCAGAGGAGATGAACCTATTGCAGCTAAATGTGGCTCATCATCTTGTAATGTAACACCGAATTTAGTGCCACCAAGTTCTGCTACATGAAGTGCTTCTCTTTGTACCTGAAGTGTCCATGTTTTCATTGCATCAATTACATCTTCTGCAAACTTTTGAGCTTTTGCTTCATAAGGAGCTAAATTTGTAAGATCAATATCTTTTCTTGTGGCAAGTGCTTCAATTTCAGCTATTTTTCCTGCAACATCTTTATGTGCAACTGAGGAAAAATCTTGTAGTGATTGCAAACTTTGAACAAGCTTAATAACTATAGCTTTATCATCTGTTGTAAATTTATCTTTTGGCTTTTGAAGAAAGTAATTAAATGTGTCTCTCTTTACTACATCTACCCTAACAACTCCTTGTATTGGAGTTGAAGATGAACCATTGGTGACTATAGTTGCTGGAATAATTTTCATAAAATAAATCTCC
>JACOTS010000154.1 GCA_016178265.1 Candidatus Melainabacteria bacterium | reverse complement strand
TTATAAAGCTTTCTGTGTGCTAGCTTCAATAGTTATTGCTTTGAGGTATTTTTGAGATGACTTCGAAGGGAAGGGGGTCCATGAGCAAGGAACGCAGCTCATGGAGGGTGACCTGCAGGCGGCAGGACCCACTGAGTTATAACTAACAAGATGAGCGGTTACCATTTAATTTGTCTTTGCACTAGCCGTTCAGCTTTGCCAAATAAATTGGACAAAGCCTCACTTTATATGGTCTTTAAGATTTTGCGATAGCTTAATCTTTAACCATAAGTTATTAAAACTATATGTGAGTTTACTTTTCAGGTTTGGTATAATTTAGTATTTTTATTTTCCCTACTTTTAATTTCCTGTGATTTCTAATTGTCAATGAAGTGAGCGTTTTTAATTCTTTGCTTTCTAGTTCTTTGTTGCTTAACCACTTTAATTTTTTAAGTAGTGAAATTGTTACAAGTGTTCTTATATGCTGAGAACCGTCTGCAACTTTTACAACAAGGGCTTTGCCATTAGAAATAGCGATAATTAACCCTGCTGCTCCTACCTTTGCTAATATTTTCCCTCTAGATGCTTTCATAATGGCAGTATCGATATAACCTTTTCCTCCGCTTAAGAATGGATAAGTAGTCATTGCCTTTATTATTTTTTTAAAAGCAGGATCTTCAGCGGTATTAAAATTAGTAAACAGTTTAGCAATATCAATAATTTTCATATTAAATGTTGGAGCACTGCAACCATCTGTTGCTAAGTTAATTTTTTTTGTACCAGATAAATGTTTGATGTATGAGATGATCTCTTGTTGGAGTTTATGTTTTGGATTTATGTAATCTTTTGTTTTCCAACCTGCTTTTTTGCACGTTATTAACATGCCAATATGTTTTCCGGAGCAGTTGTTGTATAACACAGTTGGCTTTTTATTTTTTCTCATTAATTCATAATTTGATTTTTGATCTAAAGGGGTGTGTGTTCCACACAAAAGCTCTTTTTCATTTATTTTGTACTTGCGTAAAAGTTTTTTTAATATAGAAATATGATGTTTTGATCCACTATGTGAACCGCAAATTACAGCTAATTCTTTTAGGGTAATATTCCTTTCTTTTTTTACAAGTGGAATTGCTTGAATAGGTTTTGCTGTGGACCTAAGGTAAGTATAGTCATGTATATTTCCTTTTTTCAAGATAATTCCTTTCTTGATATCATATGCGCATATCCAGCCGTAATGTATGTTTTCAATATGATTTCCCCTGCATGTTATTGCTAGTAATTTAGGCTTTGGTGTATTTGGCAAATTCATATTATGTTGGGTATAAGTATAATGTATGTTGGATAGGATGTCTTAAATGAAATCATTTTGCTTTAAATTTACAATCATCATAATTGTTTTTGCTCTTAGCTTTGTTTGTAAAATTCCTGTCTTTTCTATTGAACTACAAAGTGCAGCATCATCAATTAGTGTTGATACTAAGGATATTAATAGTTTAACTGAGGTACAGCAGATAGAAAAATTGTTAGATGATCTTGAGAAGGATTGGAATGACCATAACATAGAAAAAGTAACGAGAGTTTATGCTGATGATTTTGTCAATGGTGACGGCTTAAATTTAGAAGCTGTTACAAATCTTACTACTGAACTTTGGGAAGCATATCCAGATATTATGACTATAGGACAGGAAAGAACTATAAGAATTGATGGTGACTATGCTACTGTTTATAGTTCCGATATCTATAGCGGAACGTCTAAAAATGCAAGGGAAGAAGTAGGTACAAAAGGGACTTTAAGAGCAGTTGCAAATGGTGAAGTGTTTCTAAAAAAATATGGACCTAAATGGAAAATTGTAAGTGATAAAACAATTTATGAAACTGTTTCAATTGGTTATGGTGTTGGAGCAGATCTTGTTGAGGAAAATAAAATTAAATTGTCTGCTCCTGAGCAAGTAGTAAGCGATAGACTTTATACTGCAACATTGGATTTTCATATTAGCGAGGATTTAAAACCTGTAGCATCTATCAGTAAAGAGCTGTTGATTTATCCTCAGGTTACTGCCGAGGATAAATTTCGTTTAGTAGATTCAAGTAATTTAGAGAGATTGTTTAAAGCAAATATGATTAGCAAGAATGAGTTAATTACTGCAACAGTGGGGCTCACCGGAGGGGCCATACAACCGACTTTATTGGGATTAGTGTTTCTTTCTAAAAGGGTAAATGTCATACCTGTTTCTAATGAGACGGATGATATCAGTATAATTAAAGAACCGGCAAAATCAGCTTTAAATCATAAGCCAGAAAAAACAAGTGAAAGTACAAAAGAAGAGCAAACAAATAATAAAGAAGATGTACAAAAAGAAACTGAAGATTGATGATTCTCTATTAAATCCTAAAATTGGGCTTGCTGTTTCTGGCGGTATTGATTCAATGGTAATGCTGGATATCTTTAGGAAAACCAAATATCAAATCATAGTTTTACATTTTAATCATAAGTGGCGTAAAGAAGCTACTAAAGATGCCAGCTTAGTAAAAAGCTATTGTTTGAGACATGATATTGATTATATTTATGGTGAAGCACCGGATAACTGTGTTCAATCTGAGGATAATGCCAGAAAACTTAGGTATGATTTTTTTAGTAAAGTTGCAGAAAAACAAAAATTAGACTTGATTTGTACAGCTCATCATATAGATGATCAGTTCGAGACAGTACTTTATAGATTGGCTCGGGGAGCTGGTCCGCAAGGATTAATGCCTATAAAAGAATTTATCAAACTCAATAACTCACTTTTAGTGGCAAGACCGCTTCTTTGGGTAACGAAGGATGCTATTGAAGAATATGCAAGAAAAAATAACATTAAATATGCTGTAGATAAATCTAATAAGGATACTAAGTACAAAAGAAATCTACTTAGATTAAAAGTCATTCCTTACTTAAACAAGATAAATAATAATGCAAGAGAAAATATTTTAAATTCAATGCATTTAATTTATTGTCACAGTATTGTTGCTTCAAATCAATATAGAAAGCTATTAAAGAAATTGTCAAAGAAGCCTAATGTGTGGGACAGGTATAAG
Source organism: Candidatus Melainabacteria bacterium (assembly GCA_016178265.1). Taxonomy (GTDB): domain Bacteria; phylum Cyanobacteriota; class Vampirovibrionia; order 2-02-FULL-35-15; family 2-02-FULL-35-15; genus JACOTS01. The sequence continues at coordinate 11,505 of JACOTS010000154.1, read as the reverse complement.
TTCTTGAGATTGTCTTTTGAGGAACAATATTTTTTGCTTTATTCTTTTTTGAATGCAAATAATATAAAAGGTAGTTTGGCTAAAATATCTTTATTGGTTGATATTATTAATTCAAAAAAGAGCATTGATTTAGATAAAGTTTACAGACTTGAGTGTGACAATGATGAAATTTTGCTTGTGAAGAAAAAGACTGGCGTGACTAAAAATTCTAAGAAACTACAAAAGAAATTCAAGTTGCACTTAAATAAAAAAGAAAAACTAAAAATAAATAATAGTAACTATATTACCCTTGAACCGTTTACGCAACAGAGTTTCAATAAGGATTTTCCTGGTGATAAGTCAAAGATTGCATATGTCAATCTTTCTGCTTTAAATGGCAAGGTTATAACAATAAGAAACAGAGAGAAACAAGATGTGTTTAAACCGCTTGGATTTTCACATGTTATACGCTTGAAAAAGTACTTAATAAATAAAAAAATCCCCTTGCAAAAAAGGGCAAAATTACCCCTTGTATGTAAAGGTAAAGAGATTTTATGGATACCTGGGTATTCTATAAGTGACAAAATTAAAGTAATGACTAAACCTACAACGATTTTAAGGTTAGGATAAATAACAACTTATGGTCAAGTTGAAAAAAGAAAAATTAAAGATACTTTTTACCAAACAACAGGTTCACAATAGGGTTAAAATCCTTGCAAAGAAAATTAATTCTGATTACAAAAAAGAGAAAGCAGATTCACTTGTTGTCATTTCTGTTCTTAAAGGTGCATTTATGTTTACAGCAGATTTAATCAGAGAAATTGAGTTACCTGTACAATTAGAGTTTGTAAAAATCTCAAGTTATGGTTCTCAGAAATATTCAAGTGGCAAAATTGATGCGCCTATTCTTTTACTCCCAAACCTTAATGGGAAAGATGTCTTGATTGTAGAAGATATAGTTGACAGTGGAAGAACTATAAGTTTTTTGAAAGAATATATAGGTGCGCAATTTAAATCAAGAAGTTTAAAAGTTGCTTGCTTGTTAAATAAAGAAGCTAGAAGAGAAGTTGAAGTTAGTGCTGATTATGTAGGGTTTGATGTGGAAGATCATTTTTTAATTGGTTATGGATTGGATAGTGCGGAGGAATACAGGCATCTTCCTTATTTGGCCATTTGTGGTTAATCGGTAGTAATATATAAGAAATAGCTGAATATTGTCAGGATTTTGTAAATTACTTAAAAAATAGGTTATAAATAAATTGTTGGTGGTATGAAATCTATTGGTTGGCTAAGGAGAATTTACATTTAACTGTTGATTTTAGTATAAAATTAATTTTTGGAAGCTAAAACATTTAGGAATTTTAAATGAGTGACAAAGACAAGAAAATGAAAAAGTTTACAGCGACAATACCTTTTGTAGTTCTTTTTATGTTGCTTAGTTTATTCGTTATAACTATAGTCTCTAAAAAAGGACAAGAAGAAGTTCTAACTTATAGTGAATTTACAAGAATTGCTATGCCTGATGAAGGTACATCACCTATAAAAAAAGTAATTTTAACTAATGAGTCAGATAGTGCAATTGTTGTTTTTTCTGATGACACGGAAAAAACAGTAAGAGTTCCTAATGCAGATGGAAAAGCTTTAAAAGCACTTGCTGATACTTTAATTTCTAAATATATAGAGGTTGAAGTAAGACCTCCCAGTGGTAGCGGTTTTTGGCTTAGTTTTTTAACATCTATTCTTGTACCTGCTTTGTTTCTAATCATGCTTATATTTATGATACGTAGTGCACAAAGTGGCGGTGCACAAGCAATGACATTTGGTAGAAGCAGGGCAAAAATGCAACATGATCAAAAAGTAAAAATTACCTTTGCAGATGTTGCTGGCATAGATGAAGCAAAACAAGAATTGGAAGAAGTAGTTGATTTTCTAAAAAGCAGTGAGAAATATCAAGCTATTGGAGCTAGAATTCCAAAAGGAGTTTTGCTTGTTGGTGCGCCCGGTACTGGTAAAACCCTTCTTGCAAAAGCTGTTGCAGGTGAAGCAGGAGTACCTTTTTTTAGTATTAGTGGTTCAGATTTTGTTGAGATGTTTGTAGGTGTTGGAGCATCTCGTGTCCGTGATTTATTTGATCAAGCTAAGAAAAATGCACCTTGTATAGTATTTGTAGATGAGTTGGATGCTGTTGGTAGACAAAGAGGAGCTGGTCTTGGCGGTGGACATGATGAAAGAGAACAAACATTAAATCAGCTTTTGGTTGAGATGGATGGCTTTGAACCAACAACTGGCATAATTGTACTTGCTGCTACAAACAGACCTGATATTTTAGATAGTGCTTTATTAAGACCTGGCAGGTTTGACAGGCAGGTGGTTATAGATAGACCTGATGTTGCCGGAAGAGAAGCTATATTAAAAGTACATGCCAAAGGTAAGCCATTAAAGCATGATGTTGATCTAAAGACATTGGCTAAAAGAACACCAGGATTTACCGGAGCAGATCTTTCTAATATGCTTAATGAAGCAGCACTTCTTGCAGCAAGAAGAAATAAGAAAGAAGTAAGTATGGGGGAAATGGAAGAAGCTATTGATAAGGTTCTTGCTGGTCCGGAAAAGAAAAGTAAAATTTTAACTGCTAAAGACAAAGAAATTACTGCATATCATGAGATAGGGCATGCTCTTATGGCATACTTTGAAAAAAATGCTGATCCTTTGCATAAAGTAACGATTATTCCTCGTGGGATGGCTCTTGGAATAACCATGACTCTTCCTGAAGAAGATCATGTGAATTATTCAAAAGCACAACTTTATGCCAGGATCAAGGTTTTATTAGGAGGAAGAATAGCAGAGGAAATCGTATTTAATGATGTTACTACAGGGGCACAGAATGATTTGCAAAAAGCTACTGAGCTTTTAAGAAAAATGATTACTCAATTTGGCATGAGTGAAAATCTTGGACCTCTTACTTTTGGGCAAAGCAATGAGCATGTATTTTTAGGCAGGGATTTTGGTCATGTTCGAGATTATAGTGAGGACATTGCAACAAAAATCGACTCAGAAATGAAGAATATAATTTCTAGATTATATGATGATTGTAAAAGACTTATTGTTGAAAAAAGAAAACACTTAGATGCACTGGCACAAGTTTTATTGGAGAAGGAAACAATTGATAAGGATGAATTTAGGGAAATTGTTGAACAAGTGGATAAGGGAACCTTTGTTGCTTTTAGAAAGCAACAAAAGAAAGAAAAAGAAGAGCTTATATCTCAAAGCCAATCAAACCCAACTGATAACAATAAATCAACCGGTCAGCACTCTGCATAGAAAGTTATCTCCAATCACCAATTAAACTAAAAAGTGACCAGAATAATGGATGCCCATATTTAGGGTTTTGTTTTACTTTCAGTGATGCTACTCTTAAAGCATCTGCTTTACTCATACCTGATTTTATGTTTTTATAAAAGTTTTCCATCAGGATCTTTGTAGCTTCATCATGTGCTTTCCAAAGACTTGCAAGTATTGTATTTGCTCCAGCGACTCTAAATGCAGTTGCAAGGCTTCCAACTACATCATCAGGTTCATTTTCTAAGTTTCCGATCTTTCCTGTGTCGCACCCGCTGAGAACAATCAACTTGCTATTTTTTAAATTCAAGTCATAGATATCGCTTAGCTTAAGTTTTTCTTCGACAGTTTTTTTCTTTACTTGAACTTTTCCTGTAAGTAAAAAGCTGGAACTTATATCTGAACCATCAAAGTGACCATGAGTAGCTAAATGTAAAATATCTGATTTTTTAGATAAATCATTGATAATGTCCTTATTAAATGGTTTGTTTACAAGACTTATTGCGCTCATGCCAAAAAGCTCATTAATTATTTTTGCTTCTTCATCGGCACCGCTTAAAGTACCATCTGGATTAGCAAGCACAGCAACTTTAGTTTTGTCAGTATTTAAGCTTGTACTGTTTTTACTTAAAGCTAAAACACTGTCAAGATAAACAATTGATTTGTCTGAGGCTAGGAAATGTAAATCGCCATCTTGTGTTGGTGTAGCTAGTGCTTGAAAAGGAAGATACCTCAGCCATCCATTTGCAATAACTGCCAGTGTCTTTTTAGCTGCAATGTCCTTTTCAATAGGTTTTATTAATGTGTTGTATAAAAATATGCTTCTTTCTTTAATGGGCAAAATGTCTTCTTTGTAAGCCTTTGACTTGGATTTTTTCCAGGTCTTGATTGGAGTGACTCTTCCTGTTTCTTTTATTTTTTCAATCTCGTTTTCAAAGAGCTGTCTAAATGCTTTAACCTCATGATCAATTATTTCTTTTGAAATATCCCTGCTAATTCTTGTCTTTAGATTTTTATTGTCAACAACAAAAACAATTAGACCTTCTTCAGTTGGTACGTATTGAATAATTGCTGAATCATCAGGAATATTTGGTTGAATAGCAGCAAGATCAAAAGGTTTCTGGATAAGTGATGCTTTGAGTTGCGGCTTGTATTTAAGTAAGTTATTTAACAAAGCAAATGTTTGTGATCTTGATTCTGCGTTTGCACTGGCTAACAGCTTCATGTATTTTTCAAGCTTTCTTCTGTCAGGCTTGTGTTTCTTCTTCTCTTCGTCAAGTAGACTTTCAAGATCATTTACTTGTGCTTTTAATTCTTCTGCTTTGTTAAGGGTTTCCTGTAATTCCTTGTCATGGGCTTTTTTAGCTTCTTTTAAGGCAAGCTCTATTAATTCAGATTGTTCTTTGACTTGTTTGTTTTCTTCTATTTTTGAGATTAACTCCTCTGGATTTTCAGAGTTTTTAAGAGCGGCTTCGTTTATTTGATCTTCAAGAATCTCATCTTTGTTATCCGTAAATAGTACTTGTGCTAATGGTTGTAGCGTTCCTACAGAATCTATATTTTCAATAGGCTCAATGTTTATAGCTGGTGGTGGTTCTGGCATGGAATCATATGCTAATAATTCATCTGTTGGATCATCTATATTTTGGTCTGTGACAGAAGTGATGCTATTGATTGTTTGAGTAGCAGTATCGTTATTGTTTGGGATAGGATTTAATAAGGCATCTAATTCAACAGATTTAATATTACTGGACTTACCTTCATTTGATACAGCTATGCCAATTTGATCGGTTTTTATGTTTTCTGGTAGATCTATAATTAGTTCATTGTTGTTTGCATAGTTTACGGTTACTTGTCTGCTTGTTACTGTGCCGTCAACATTTTCCAGAATCGTTACTATGTTGTTAAACGCATCTGGATTAAACATAGCTCCTTTAAGAATAATTTGGTTTTGGTTTGTAGGATTTACACTAACCTCATATATTCCTGGTGAGAATGGATCGCTGTATGATTCTCCGTTTGATATTCTTGCAAAATCAGATTTGGTAATACTAAAGTAAGTCTTAGTTTGTTGTCCAGTTAAGGTTTCTATAAAAACCTCATGAGTAGCAGGAGCTACTGCATTTGGATCAACTGAAATTGATAAATCAAGAATATTACCGTTAGGATAAAATCTAAAGGAGTTTACTTTCAAATCAAACTCATTACTGGTTCTAACAGAAGCAATATTTGTTAGTCCTGTGCCGGCAACTTGAATGAATTTAGTTTCTCCGGGAGAAGCACTGTTAGGATAAATTATTGCTATAGAAGGCAGGTCTCCATAAGTTACATTTATTGGATATGCAGTATTTTTCCCATCTAAGGTGCCGATAAAAAATGATTTTTGTCCTACTTCTGCATTAGACTGGGCAATAAATTGAACAGTTAAACTTGTGCCGTCAGGATTTGAATGTAAAACCACTGCCGATACACCGTTTCCTATAAAACCAATTGCAGCTATATTGTCATTTAAATTAGAACCACTCACAATTGCATTAACTGTTTGACCTTGAGCAATAGAATTAGGCACTATTTCTGTAATTATAGGCTCTGCAATTGCTTGAGGGGGAAGCGCAAATATGCAAAACATAAGTAATGCTAGGTGTCCTAAGATAATATTTTTAAATTTTCTTTGCATATTATTAACTTCTTCCAAAGACAAGAACACCTTGAACAAGTAAGTCTTTAGATTTTGAATCTTGTCCGACAAGAAAACCAATGCCTGATCTTGGATAGAGGTAATATAATCCGAGATAATGTTTATTGTCTGGATCTTCAACAAAATCTTCTTCATTGACTGGCTCACCGTATTTATCAATAATTTTTTCAATTCGATCACCGATACTAACACCTATATCTTCTACTACAACTTGAGAGTTAAATGTTATGATGCCTGTCACACTCTTTTCGTTGTTAAAAAAGACTTCAATTAGGTCTTCATAGCTCCCGTTAGGGTTTGGAGTTCCGTAAATCCATATTTTCCCATCATTTCTTGTTTCTTTTGGAGAGTTTAATACTTTCCTTACATCATGTTGGGAACCAGCAATCTTAACATTTCCTAATGAATTAAAGATTTTACTGAGGATTTTAGAATTTTCTTCAATTTTATTTAAATGTTCTGGTGCAATTACCCAGCTGTCTCTAAAATTGGTATCAACTATGCTTAAAGCAAGATTAGAAGCATAGTCTATTACATCTTGTGTTGATGCAGGAAAATTTTCTGCTTTGCAAAAAGCGTTGCTTGACAATATGCAGGCAAAAATTAAAACTAAAATTAGCTTGAATCTTTCTTTCATGCCGGGGTTTCTCTTTCATATCCTGCTTTTATATCTTGCAAGTCAATTAGTCCTTTCAAGAGAGAAACACATACAACTTCGTTTCTAGGGTTCACTTTTTTTTGTGAACTGTTTATTCCTAACTTATCGTAAATTGAATAGAGATGATATTGAATAGTTTTATTACTCATATATAACTTTTCAGCTATCCAATCATTTGTTTTTCCAATTGCAACTGCAAGAAGTATTTGTTGTTGAATATCAGTAAGCTGTGTGCTTTTTTTATTTACGTTAAGTTTCCATACTACTTGTTGGACATCAGGGTGTAACCAAACCTCGCCGGAATAAACTTGTTTTATTGCTTGAGTGAATTGTTCTTGGCTGGCAGTTTTTAAAACATATGCAAATGCTCTATCTGATGGTACTGTTTGTCTTATTCTTCTGACATAGACTTCATCTCCATAATTTGAATAAATTACAATTCCAGTTTCAGGAAGATGGCTTACAATTTTTTGTGTAGCTTCTATGCCATCTAATATAGGCATAGCAATGTCCATAATTACCAGTGCAGGCTTATATGACAAGCTAAGATCTACTGCTTTTTGACCATTGTCTGCTTCTAAAATATTGCAGTTTGGGAAATTAGTTTTAAGTATGTTTTTGCTAAACTCCCTAATAGGAGGATGGTCATCAACAACAATAAAAGTATTTTTTTGCATAGTTTCTATCATATATATATTCTAGTATAAACCTTACGCCCTTTAGCTATTCTTCTTAGCTACTAGTAGAAATCCTAGTTCTTAAAGGTATCATGACTAGTTATTGCTAGAACTTTACGTAAGTCCTGTTACTTTTATAGTTATTTTGTATAACTTACCTTCTGTAAGTTAGATACAATCATCATTTAGAGTTACTTCTATTGAGTAAGGTGATAGATACAATGAAGAACCTCTTTGAGGTTGATATAAGATCTCTTGCATTATTTAGAGTATGCATAGGATCTCTTGTTTTTGTTGATATTTTATCTAGAATTTGTGATCTTGAGGCTTTTTATTCTGATTTTGGAGTCTTACCGAGAACCTTATATCTTTCATTTTATCAAAACTGGCATTTCTCTTTATGTCTTTTGCATGGAAGCTTAGGCTGGCAGTGCATCTTAGCGATACTCACACTGTGTTTTGCGGTACTGCTTGTAGTGGGATATAGAACAAGGCTTGCTGCATTTGCTATCTGGATTTTAATGCTTTCTTTTAATGCTAGAAATCCTCTTATTTTAAATGGAGGAGATGTCTTATTTTTAATATTACTTTTTTGGGGAATGTTTTTGCCTCTCAATGCTTGCTATTCAATTGACAGTGCTCTTAATACAGGAGATAAGCCTCCAAAGAAAATAATAAGCGGTGGTACATGTGGAATCTTGCTTCAAGGATTTTTTCTTTATTTTTTTACAGGGCTTTTTAAAATCAGTCCAGAATGGGTGCAAGAAGGAAGTGCAATTTATTACGCATTAAGCATGGATCAGTATGTAAAACCAATAGGAAAATTATTATTAAATTTTCCTTTTATGCTTAAATACTTAACTTTTGGGATTTTATACTTTGAAATTATTGGGGCACTCCTTTTATTTAGTCCGGTTTTTACTGCTTTCTTTAGAATGGTTATTATATTTTGTGTATTATGCATGCACATTGGGTTTGGATTAATACTGGATGTTGGCTACTTCCCTTTTGCTGGAACCTTTGCAATAATTGCATTTTTACCGTCTGGTTTTTGGGATAAAATTACTTTTTCTTTAAAGACAAATGAAAGATTGGGACTTAAAATTTACTATGATGGTGATTGTGGTTTTTGTAAAAAGCTAGTGTATATTATTAAGGAGTTTTTTTTAATTCCTGAGGTTGTTTTAACTACAACACAAAGTGATAAAGCAATATATGAGGATATGCAAAAACATAACTCATGGGTAGTTGTGGATTACAAAGGAAATAAACATTTTAAATTTGATGCTTTGGTTTATGTTTTATCTGTAAGTCCATTAATTTATCCATTAACTTTTATTTTAAAATGGACTCCAATTAAATTACTGGGAAAATTCTTATATGAAATGGTTGCGGCAAATAGAAAATTAGCGTCGTATTTTACAAAACCATTTTCTTTTCACTTATTAAAGTTTAAACCACTTTTTGTTACTAATTTACTTGCAGTCTTTTTTACTGTTTATATATTGCTTTTAAATATTGAGAGCTTACCTTTCGCACAATTTAAAATTCCACAATATGGCAAATGGATTGGTTATATTGTTAATGTAAATCAAAAATGGAGCATGTTTGGAGCTGATTATATAAAATTTGATGGTTGGCATGTTATCCAAGGGGTCGTAAAATCAGGAAAGCAAATTAATGTGCTTAATGAGAATCAAATATTAACTTTTGATAAACCTGATGATGTCCTTTGTATTTATAAGAACAAAAGATGGAAAGCATACATGAGAAATGTCTTTTTACCAGACTATAAATATTTAATAAATGGTTACTTGAGGTATTTATGTACAAATTGGAATAAGACTCATTTTGATAATAATGCTCTTAAATATTTTTATGTTTATTTTATGAATGAACAAAGCAAATTTGATATTAAAGTTTCAGAAGTAAAAAAACATCTTCTCTATAGTTATTCCTGTGATTAAAATTGTAAGCAATAAAAAACCCTGGTAATACTTACCAGGGTTTTAACTATTTGCCTTATTTTATCCCTCAGGAGGAGGAGGTGGTGGTGGTTCAGGAGGAGGAGGTGGTGGTGGCTCAGGAGGAGGTGGAGGAGGAGCACTACCATCAGGAGGAGGTGTAGGAGGAGCACTACTACCACCATCAGGAGGAGGTTGAGTACCACCATCAGGAGGAGGTTGAGTACCACCATCAGGAGGAGGTTGAGTACCACCATCAGGAGGAGGTTGGAATGTTCCATCAGGAGGTGGGACAAAACCACCAGGAGGAGGAACGAATCCATCAGGAGGTGGGACAAAACCACCAGGGGGAGGAACGAATCCGTCAGGAGGTGGGACAAAGCCGTCAGGAGGAGGAGTACCGCCGCCAGGGAAAGTACCACCAGTAGCACCGCCACCGGGGAATATACCACCAGTAGCACCGCCACCCATAAAGATTCCTGCGCCACTGCCCGCGCTTCCATCCAATGTGCTTAGATCAAATCCGCCAGCAGCACCAACAAAAATTGGAGGGGGAAGAGCTCCACCACCAGAAAATCCTTTTGTTGCAGCTAAATCAAATAATCCTGCAGGTACAAATGGAAATGGTCCGCCACCAATAACTGGGCCAGCACCTTTAGTAAATGCTCCGGCAAGAGCTACTGCAGCACTGCCAAAAAATTCACCAGCTTTTCCGCCAAGACTTGCAAATGCAGCTGAAACAAGAGCACCATCTTTTGCTGGATCAAAAAATGCAATTGGTCCGCCTGGAGGAGGAGGTAGAAGTCCGCCTTTTCCAGTTTCAAGAGCAAATACCATGCCTGCAAGACCTTCTGTCATACCGGCACCATCAAATATTCCCAAACCAGCACCTGATGTTCCACCAAATGCTCCAGTAAATCCTGAAGGTATAAAACCAGCAGTAATACTGCCGTCAGTACCTTTTCCTGGAGGAGCAAAGCCTGGGGGAAAAGTTCCTGTAAAATCCCCAATTCCTACCATTGCAAATGCTGCAATTCCAGGAGGCATAAATACACCGGGTGCTGCAAATATGTCAAACCCAGGAGGAGCTTCACCATCTAAAAATGCACCTGGTTTGGCATCTAGCCCAACACCGGAACCAAAACTTGCAGCTATTGCTGAAGCTAATTTATCAATTTCAGCTTTTGCTGCAGGTGGTATTGGAAATGAAGCAAATTTACTTGGATCTATAGGTGGTCCACTTATTCCACCACTTTCAAAAGCTTCTTTGATTTTTGCAAAAGTTGCTACAGCACCTTCAGAAATAAGAGCTAGAGGTACGGTCCCACTTTTAATAGCATCGGCTTTAGCTTTTGCTATATCACCGCCAGATGCAGATGTGTCCGGTTCAAGTGAACCTATAACTACACCTGCCTTATCAAGTGCTTCGGCTTGCAGTTCAATTGAAGGAGGTGGTATGTCCATACCAAGCTCTTCTTTATGAAAGTAACCTACTGCATTTGTGTTGAATGCAATTTCATCAATAGGATTTGTACCATCTTCATTTGTTACAAGATCTGTTGGAGGCTCATCTACAAACCCTGGAGCTTTAAGAGCAATTTCTCCAGCAATATTACCAATTTGATTATCATTTAAGCCTGGTATACCGTCAATGTTACCAGCTATACCTTCATAGACACCTGTTGGGAGAATTTGCAGAGCAGCTTCTGTTCCTGTAAGTTGTGCATCAATTGTTTCTCCTGAATCAAGTGCTGCTCCAACAACATCTGTTACTGCTTCAAATGCATCGTCTAAAGGAGGCATATTTGGAGGAAGACTTCCTTCAAATGCATCTTTCATTTCAGTAAGTAGTGCGGTAATAACGTTTGTTGCAGCACTGGTTGTAGCATCTACATCTGAAGGAACAATGTTGTTATTTGGGTTTATATTGTCAGTAAATGCTACTGTAGATAGCGTTACTGATTCTATTTCCCCAGTTGCTGTTTGTGCGTCTACCTGAGCTTTTAAAACTACGTGCTCAACATTGTCTATTTTATCTGCAGGAACCTCTGTTAAAACCTGATAGAAATTAGATACATCACCGGTTTCTTCATCAATAATTGGTGTTCCTGGTACTGCTAAAGATCCCACGCCTTCTATTGGATTATGGTTTTCATCGGTTGGAAAAACAACTGCTTCTGGAGCTTCATC
>JACOTS010000114.1 GCA_016178265.1 Candidatus Melainabacteria bacterium | reverse complement strand
ACACCTGCACTCTTGGACCAGATGCCTCCATCCCAAATAACAATTAATTTGTTTGTGTTAGGTAGTTTTTCTATTGCTAGCTCTGATTCTGTTGTGCTTCCTATAATTATTTCAGGACAAGTTGAATCAGTAACTATTGTTCTCATCTTCCATTTACCAATAAAGCTGTCTGTAGTTTTAAGCTCATTAATTTTAGGAATAATTATTGCATTTGCATTTATATTCAATAAAAACATTGCAATTAGAACTATAAGTATACTTAAATGTATTTTTTTGATATTCATTTAGAGCTTACCCCTAAATGAATTCATCGGTTAGTTAACTAAAAATGATAATACTGGCTAGTGTTACCCCTTGAAATCTAAGTCAAAGATATACCCTTTGAAATAAGAATCAAATGAAAGTTCATTGTTGAACTTTTTATGTAGTTTTACAATTTCTGGATTTGTTTTACTGTTGGCTTTTTTCGATAGGCTTATATGGTAGTGGCAAAATAAATCATTCCATTTATTTCCTAGTACTTCATACATATCTTCATCATCAATTAACAACACAACCCTATCTGCATAAAGACAAGCATCCTGAGAAAATGTTCTAAGCGGTCCTTGAAAGTCAGCAAGCCAGTACGGAAATTCTGCAACAAACTCTTTACCATACTTTGCTGTTTCTTTGCTTATTGCAGAGTATGCGTCAAGCATATGATTTAACATTTGTGCTTTATATTCTAATTCATGGTTTTGCCATATATTTGTTTTGTTGGGTTCTAGTCTAAGAATGTCTATGCCGCGCTTTCCGATCCATGTATTTTTACCGACTACGACAAATAGCTTACTACTGTTTTTCTTTGCTATTTTTTTTAGATCTTTAAGTATATTGTTGTTTTTCTTTTGATATAACAATCTTTCTTCAATAAATATATTCTTGGGGTGTAAATTATTAATTTGCTTTTGTAATTCATTCAAATTGCCTACAGCTTCAGTAGTAATATTTATGTTTTCAATTTTTATATTTTGTAAAGTAGCTTGAGAACTTGCTGCATGTGATGGAATTGATAAGCAGAAAAAGCAGAGAAAATAAATAATTAAGAAAATATATTTCACCATAGCAAGTATGATTTTACTATAATTTTTTGTGTGAAAACTTCTGATATTTTCCTAACGAATTACGCTTTAAATTGCCATTTATATTTATTATCTGTTAAATCTTTTACTTCTATATTGCATTTACTTAATATATCTCTAATTTTGTCTGCACTTTTATAGTCTTTGTTGTTCTTGCACTCTATTCTCCAGTTGATTAGCATTTCAATAATGCTAGAAAAAGATTTATCTTTTAATGTGGCATATTCTGCTTGAGTGTTTATAAGATTTAAGCCAAGCGTTTGTGATAGATTTAATAATTCTTTTTGATAAGCTTTTTTTTGCTTTGGATTTTTTTCAGTGTTTATTTTGTCTGTAATATTAAAAAGTATAGATAGGGCTATCGGAGTATTGAAATCATTACACATTGCATCTGTAAACTCTTTTGCGAAATTACCAGTGGAGCTTTCTGGCAAATTGTTGTCAGATAGATCGCTAAGTGCTTCTTGAAGCCTATTTATACCATTTTGAGCAGCAACTAGTGCTTCGCTTGTGTAATTTAATGGCATTCTATAGTGAGTGTTTAATACAAAAAATCTCAGTGCATTTGGAGTGGTGCTTTTTAATACTTCTTTGATAGTTATAAAATTACCAAGTGATTTAGCCATTTTTTCTTCATTCACCAAGATCATCCCATTGTGAAGCCAGTATTTTGCAAATGGTCTTCCTGTCAGTGATTCGGATTGTGCAATTTCATTTTCATGGTGCGGAAATATTAAATCATCTCCACCACCATGTATATCTAAAGTAGGACCAAATAAACTGTAATTCATTGTTGAGCATTCTAAATGCCAACCTGGTCTTCCTTTGCCCCATGGACTGTCAAAACCATACTCATTATTGCTTTTTACCCCTTTCCATAATGCAAAATCTAATTTGTTTTTTTTCTTTTCATTCGGTTCTATGCGACCAAATCCTTTTTCTAATTCCTGTATATTTTGTCCCTTAAGCTTTCCATATTCTTTAAATGATGAAACTGAAAAATATACATCATTATCAACGGTATACGCATGCTTATTTTTAATTAAAGACTCTATAAAACTGTACATTTGAGGTAGATACTGAGTTGCTTGTGGTTCGTAGTCAGGCCAATCAATACCAAGCCTGATCATATCTTCATAAAAAGAATAAGTGTAAATTCTTGCAACCTTGCTTGGATTAATTCCTAGTTCAATTGATTTTTTTAAAATTTTGTCATCTATATCAGTTATGTTTCTTGCCCAATGAACCTTATATCCGGCATATCTTAAAAATCTGGTGATTACATCCCATGTTAGAGCTGACCTGGCATGTCCAATATGTGAATCATCATAGACTGTTGGACCACAAGTATAAATATTTATTGTTGTAGGATCTAATGGTTCTAAAATTTCTTTTTGTTTTGTTAGATTATTAAAGACTGTAATTTTTTTCATAGGCCCTCTAAATATATGACTATATTATTGAATCCAAGTTCTTTTAATATGTTATTTTGTAATTTAAACATGATTTTTGCATCTTTTTTTGTTTGGTGATCATATCCCAGCAAATGTAAATATCCATGAGCAAGTAATGTTACTAATTCTTGTTCCGGCGTTATTTTATTGGCTTTAGCATTTCTTTTTGCTGTATCCAGAGAAATAATGATATCTCCTAAGTAGTAAAATGTGTGTTGTTCGTTTGTCTTTAAGTGAAATGATAAAACATCAGTTGTCTTGTTTTTATTTCTAAACTTCTTGTTAAGCTTTTTTATTTCTTGATCGCTGGTAATTAAAATGCATGTTGTGGAAGATTTTATTAAGCTTAATTGTCTCCTTGGTAGTCTTGACTTTAGTAAGATGTTTCGAATTTTAATAGCTTTGTTTAGCCACCACTGTCTAGACCTGTAAGCTGCTTTCTTTCTTACAATGACTTCAAATACTGGTTCTTTTTTCTTTGTCATAATTTCATTCAAATTTGGCATTTTATAAAGGTATTGTACTATTAATTAATGCTTGGATGTATGTAATATGCTAAATGAACAAAGGAAAAAAGAATTATTAGAGTTTATTGAAAAGCTTGATGTAAAAATCAAGGATCTGGAGCTTCTTGATACAGCACTTACGCATGGTTCTTATTTAAAGGGAAAAAAAGAAAAAAAGGAAAATCAAGGTGATTTATTAAATGATAATGAAAGGTTGGAGTTCTTTGGGGATGCGGTTTTAAAGTTGTATATTAGTGAGTATTTAATGACTCAGTTTCCAAATTATTTGGAAGGAAAATTAAGTAAATTGCGTGCATTTGTAGTTAGCGAAAAGGTATTGACTAAAGTTGCAGCTAAATTAAACTTAAAGAAATATTTATTGCTTGGCAAGAACGAGAAGAAAAGTTTACCTGTGTCCATTATTGCTGATTCTGTTGAAGCTTTACTTGCAGTGATTTATTATTCATGTGGTTCCAAGATTGCTAAAAGTTTTATTTTGCAACATTGGGGTGAATATATTGAATATGCAAATAGCTCAAAGGATACAGAAAATTACAAAGCTGCATTACAAGAGTATACACAAGGACATGATTTGGGCTTACCTGAATATAAAATGACAAGTGAAGAAGGACCTGATCATAAAAAAGAATTTGAAGTTGCTGTTTGTTTAATGGGGAAAGAAATTGGAAGAGGTAGAGGCAAAACAAAAAAAGAAGCTAGCCAGGATGCTGCTAAATCATCACTTAAAAGCTTGGAAAATATATTAAACATTAAAACGGAGAAAAACAGTGTCAAGCAAAAATGCAAATAAATCACTTCTGCGTGTTCAAACATTATCACAAGCATTGCCATATATTCAAAAGTTTCAGGATAAAGTTTTTGTTATTAAATATGGTGGTGCGTCTATGAGAGATCCTGTTATTAAAAGAGAAACAGTAAGGGATTTGCTTCTTCTTAGGTGTGTTGGTATTAAGTTAATTATTGTTCATGGTGGCGGACCTGAAATTAATGCAATGTCTCAAAAACTGAACTTGCCTGTAAAGTTTATAGATGGTTATAGGGTAACTGATGCTAAGACTATGGAAATAGTTGAAATGGTTTTAGTAGGTAAAATTCAAAAAGATCTTGTTAATTTAATTAATGTTTCAGGTGGTAAAGCTATTGGTTTATGTGGTAAAGATGGCAGGTTGTTTTTTGCAAAGCCATTTAAGAAGAAAAAGAAATTAGGATTTATTGGTGAAGTAAAATCTGTTGATATTAGTATTTTGCTTCCACTTCTGGAAAAGGGTTTTATACCTGTCATTAGCTCTGTTGGAGCAGATATTAAGGGACAAAACTATAACATTAATGCTGATGATGTTGCTTCTGTGATTGCATCATCACTAAGTGCAACGAAGCTTATACTCATGACTGATCAAGATGGAATCTTAAAAGATCCTAAAAAACCAAGCAGTCTTATTTCATTGTTGAACATCAAAGAGGTAAGTAAACTTATCAAGAAAAAAGTAATTTCTGGTGGCATGATTCCAAAGGTAAATGCAGCAGTAAATGCTCTAAAAAAGGATGTGAAGTCAGCTCATATATTAAATGGGAATAAGCAGCATTCAATTCTTTTGGAGGTCTTTACTGATGGTGGAATTGGTACTATGATAACTAGGAATTAAGAGGTAGGAGATAGGAGACCAAAACTAATAACCAAGTACGTAAATCATCATGCAAGAAAGCAAGCAAGCAGAAATTAATTACAAAGATACACTGAATCTTCCTCAGACAGATTTTCCTATGAAGGGTGATGGACCCAGGCGCGAACCGGAAATTCAGAAATTCTGGTTTGATAATAATATTTATCAAAAGGTTTTTGAAGAAAGGAAAAAACAGAATAAAGGAAAATTCTTGCTTCATGATGGACCACCGTATCTTAGTTCTGGAAATATTCATATAGGTACAGCATTAAATAAAATTTTAAAAGATATTGTCGTTAAGTATAAAACTTTAAGAGGTTTTAATTCTCCCTATTTACCAGGGTTTGACTGTCATGGATTACCCATTGAAAGTGCAATTTCAAAAGAACAAAAAAAAGATGGTGCTAAGTTGCTTGATCCGTTAGAAGTCAGGAAACAATGTACTGAATTTGTAATGAAAAACAGAAAATTACAGGAAGAAAAATTTAAAAGACTAGGTGTACTTGGAGACTGGGAGCATGCCTATATGACTATAGATCCAAAGTTTGAAGCAGCTCAGCTTAGACTTTTTGGTGAAATGGTTGAAAAGAACTATATTTATAGGGGTTTAAAGCCTGTTTTTTGGTGTGCTACTTGTCAGACAGCACTTGCTGAAGCTGAAGTAGAGTATGTAGAAAACCATAAATCACCCAGCATATATGTTTCATTTCAGGTGACTAAGCTTTCACAGGCTGCAAAAAAACTGGAAAAGTTTAGAGATTTAAAGGTAATGATCTGGACTACTACTCCATGGACGATTCCAGGAAACATGGCTGTTTGTTTAAATAAAGATTTTGAATATGTGGTTGTACAGTCTCAAAGATTTGGACATCTTTTATTAGCAAAAGATCTTTTAGCCCAGTTCAGTAAAAAGATTAGTGAAGAGTGTAGTGTAATTGAAAGCTTAAAAGGAAAAGATTTAGAGAACACTATTTGCAAGCATCCGTTTTATGAGAGAGAAAGTCCAATAATACTGGGTGATCATGTAACTTTAGAAACAGGTACTGGCTGTGTGCATACTGCTCCAGGGCATGGTCTGGAAGATTTTTCTGTAGCTCAGAAATATGGAATTAAAGTTATTTCACCTGTTGATTCAAAAGGGCTATTAACTGAAGAAGCCGGTGAGAACTTAAAAGGTTTGTATGCTCATAAGGGTGGCAATCAAAAAGTTATTGAACTTTTATCTCAGGCAGGAGCTTTAATTCACCAGGAAGATTATTACCACAGTTATCCTCACTGCTGGAGATCAAAAACTCCCATTATGTTTCGTGCAACGGAACAATGGTTTTGCAGTGTAGAAAAGTTTAGGGAAAAAGCTTTAAAAGAAATTGACAAGGTTGACTGGATTCCACAAGCAGGCAGAAATAGAATTTATTCAATGGTTGAAGGCAGAACAGACTGGTGTATAAGCAGACAACGTGTATGGGGTGTGCCAATTCCAGCTTTTTATTGTTTAAAGTGTAATAAAGAGCATTTAAATAAAAAATTAATTGATCACATTGCACAAATTGTAGAAAAAGAAGGTACTGATGCATGGTGGAAATATAATTCAAATGAGCTTTTGTTGAAGGATTATGTTTGTGCTTGCGGTGGTAAAGAGTTTAAAAAAGAAACAGACATTATGGATGTTTGGTTTGATTCAGGCTCGACTCACTATTCCGTAATTGATCAAAGGGAAGAATTAAAAGGAATTGAAGATGTAATGTACTTGGAAGGCAGTGATCAACACAGGGGATGGTTTCAGTCATCTCTTTTAACTTCTGTAGCAATTAACGGTAAAGCACCGTATAAAACAGTTCTTACTCACGGATTTGTTTTGGATGAAAATGGCAGAAAAATGTCAAAGTCAACAGGGAACGTTGTAGATCCTGAAAAAGTAATTAATGAATATGGTGCAGATATTTTAAGGCTTTGGGTAGCAAGCACTGACTATTCTTCTGACATGAGAATTGGGCAGACTATGCTTAAGCAGCTGGCTGAGGTCTACAGGAATATAAGAAATACTATAAGATTTATTTTAGCTAATTTATATGATTATGATGAGTCTAAAGCATCAGTTAGTTATGATGATCTATGGGCTATAGATAAATTTGCTTTATACAGATTGTCATGTGTAAAAGAAGAAATTGATAAAACTTTTTCTAATTATGAATTTTATAAGTTTTACCAAATCCTTCAAAATTACTGTACTACTGATTTATCAGGTTTTTATTTTGATATTGTAAAAGATAGATTATATGCTGGTGATATTCGTTCTAGAACTCCTGTTCAGATAGTGTTGAGTGAACATCTTAAGTCTTTATTGCCAATAATTTCACCTGTTTTACCTCATTTAGCAGAAGATGTTTTTAGACATTATCCTAAAGGCATAAAAAAAGATTATGAATCAGTACTTTTTTCCGAGTCTTATAAACTTAATCCTACTTATTTGAATAATGAGATTTCAACAGATTTTAAGTCTGTTTTACAAATAAAGGAAAATGTTTTTAAGGCTTTAGAAATTGCCAGGGCAGAAAAGAAAATTGGTAAGTCACTTGAAGCTAAGGTCTTAATCTCTATTAAAGATAAGCCCGTGTTTAATGTTTTGACTAAGTACAAAGATGAATTACCTACTGTTTATATTGTTTCTCAGGTTGAAATATTTGACAAGCAACTTTCAGTTAAAGATTTTCTTTCAAGCTTATCAAGTGAAATTTGTGATGTTTATGTTTTCTGTGCAAATGGTTCAAAATGTCCCCGCTGCTGGAAGTATTCTACAGATATTGGACAAGATGCAAAGCATAAATCTGTTTGTATTGCTTGTGCTAATGCAGTTGAAGGAAAAGGCTAGTGTGACAGTTCACCTATTATAAGTAAACGTGTGGGTGACGCCCTAAGAACTCATATCAAAAATCAATTTAACAAGTGGCTGTTTCACCGGCAAGGTATATTTTTTGAGCTTCAGG
>JACOTS010000113.1 GCA_016178265.1 Candidatus Melainabacteria bacterium | reverse complement strand
GAAATAAGTCGTTTGCTGTGTTTGTCGTCTTTTTGTCTATTGTAGTTGCTGTTCTTGTAATAATTGATTTTCCGTTGTTTGATTGGTTATTAAATAATGCTTTCCTTACAAGACAAATTTAAAGTTAATGCTTTGCAGAGTAGATCTCCCATTTCTTTTGTCGAAACAAGCTTTCTTCCATCTTGCATGATATCTTTTGTTCTATAGCCTTTTTCTAAAATATCTTTTACTGATTTAAAAATATGGTCATGGATCTTTTCTTCATTAAAACTATATTTAAACATCATAGCAGCTGAAAGGATCATAGCAATTGGGTTTGCAAGTCCTTTGCCTGCTATATCTGGTGCACTGCCGTGGACAGGTTCGTAGATAGCTGGCATGCTACCATCACCAATTGATGCACTTGGAAGCATTCCAATACTTCCTGTAAGCATTGCTGCTTCATCAGATAAAATATCACCAAATAAATTGCCTGCAAGAATTACATCAAACTCTTTTGGATTTTTTATTAATTGCATTGATGCATTGTCAACATATAAATGTTCTAATGTAATATCCGGATAATCTTTTGAGACTTTAATCACCGTGTCTCTCCAAAGTTGTGATACATCCAAAACATTAGCTTTATCAATTGAGGTTACTTTTTTCCTTCTTTTCCCTGCAATTTCAAATGCAACTTTTGCAATTCTTTTGATTTCAGACTCCTTATATACCATTGTATTGAAACCAACTTTTTCTCCATCCCTAGTTTCAATACCTTTTGGTTTTCCAAAATAAATACCACCAGTAAGCTCCCGAATAACTATTAAATCAGTTCCTTCAATAACTTCTTTTTTAATTGTTGAGCTGTCAATAAGTGATTTAAATACAACTATTGGTCTTAAATTTGCAAAGGTTTTTAAGCCTTCTCTAAGTCCCAGTAACCCTGTTTCAGGTCTTTTGTCTCGCGGAAGGTTATCGTATTTAGGTCCGCCAATTGCTGCAAGTAATACCGCATCAGATTTCTTGCAAGTTTCAAGTGTATCTTCCGGAAGCGGATTACCTGTCTTATCTATTGCAACTCCTCCAAAATCTTTTTTTATTATTTGGATAGGATAATTAAACTCTTTTGAAATAATACTTAAGAGCTTTTCTGCTTCTTTGCTAATTTCAGGACCAATTCCATCACCACTTAATAAAGTAACTTTTTTTAATTTCCCCTTCAATTTTCTAATTCTCTTTTTTGGATACTCTTCTTTGATTTATTTTTCTTCTGAGTTCTTCTAGATCTGCTTTTAAATTATCTGTATTGTTTGTAGGTTCCGTGGTTTCTGGGGCTTCTTTAAGAACATTTAAACTGGGAGGATTATTTCCAGGGACGCTTAATTGTTTAGGCTTTGTAAGTGTATTGTTATCGGCTGCTTGATTTTGTTCTAATACTGGAGGCTTTTCTGGAGCAGGCTTGGGTTTGTTGTTTGTCAGCAAGTACTTTGAAGCAGTCGGTTGATTTGTAATTAAACCATATACTCCTAAATCTAACAGCCTTGTAATCTCGGCAAATTCTTCTTTTGTTGTTTCATGCATTGCCCATGGTATTACTTCTAAGCCAGCCTTTTTGCAAGCATTTACCAACTCAACATTTGTATCTTTAAACGTAGGCAAAATAAAATCTACTCCTACTGTTGTTTTAATATTTTCTAATATAACTTCATTGTGAGTTGGATTTTTTTCAATTATAAGTCCGGTGAAGATGGCTGTATCTGTTTTTTTTGCTTTTTGTAGACAAATAGAATCAAATGAGATAATTCTTGCTCTATTATAATAGTTATTATTTTTAATCCAGTCAGATACTTTTTGAACCAGTTGTGTTTTATATGAATCGTCCATACCGTTGCATTTTAGTTCCAGGTATAGTTTTTTGTTTTCAGGGATGGTTAACTCATCTAATTTTGCTATGGATACCGGATATTTTAATTGTAGTGTAACAGGAATACCAGCTTTAGTTGATATTTGTTTTTCGTAGAAATCTTTATCAAAGAGTACATTTTTTAATTCGGAAAATGAAAAATCACTTGTCGGTTTATTTTCACTGTTTTGAATTACAAAACCTGCACTAATGCGTTCTATGGGTACTGTGTCATGAAACAAAATTACTTCCCCATCACTTGTCAGTTGTAAATCAATCTCTGCTGCATCAGCTCCGCTTGCCCATGCTGAAATAATTGATTCTATAGTGTTTTCTACTTTTACATAAGGATTTCCTCTGTGACCTATAATTTCAACTTTGTTAGATTCTAAACTGTTTACGTTGTTTGCAGGTATTGTATTTGCTTTAGCTTTATGTTCTTTTTTAAATCCTTCATATGTTTTAAAGCCTCTTTGTAGGGTTTCTTTTGAGGTGATTTGTTCTTGTGAGGGGATTGTATTTAATTTCTCGTCTGGGGCATATGTTACTTTCTCTGTTGTTTTTTCAATTGCTATTTCCTCTCTAAGCTTAATTGCTTTATTTAATTCTTGTCTTTGCTTATCTGAAAGGACTGGAAAATCTTTGTAGATATCAGTATCTTCGGGTGATTTTATTTTGTCAAACAATTTATTTATTGAAAGTTTTTTGAGTGGGTTTGGATCTTGTGTGTTTGCGGGAGGTTGTTCTTTAATTTCTACTTCAACAATTTCTTTTTTCTCAGTAGCAGTATTAATTACAGGCTCTACAGTTTGTTTTGTTATTGTAGGATAAGTTTTTGATCTAAGTGGTAAAGATTCGTTTGCAGCTATTTGAGACGATGGTTTTTTCAAGTTGTTAAAAGTACTCTTGTTGTAAACTATTATTTCTGAATTTAGTTTTCTGTCCTTAATTAAGAAATTAAAGGCTTCTTCTCCGTTTTGTTCTTTGATAATTTCAATTATTTCGCCTTTTACAAGTTCCATTGGAACATTTTTAAAATCGCTTATATGGGTTTCATAATATCTTTGAATGTCAAAATCATTAACAACTGTTTCTTCAGTTATGTTTTGTTTAACCAGATCAAACAATAATTTATTTTCTACTTCTTTTTTTGCATCGCTGAAGGTTGCTTTATTAGCAAGAAGAAACCTGCTGAATGCTTCTAAGCCACCTTCTTTTTCAATGATTTTGTCCAACTTTTCTGTTACTTCATTATCTGGTACGGTAATGTTTCTTTTTTTTGCCTCTTGTAGAACAAGCTTTTCATCAACCATAAGTTCAACGATCTTATGCTTCGCTTCTTCTTTGAAAAATTTGTCTAAAAGCAAGTTGTCTTTTATTTTATTTTTAACAAACTCAATAGTTATCTTTGCATCTTTGGCATTTTGTGCTAGTTTTTCAAACCCGCCAATATTATGAACATATTGATTCCATATCTTTTCAAATTCACTTTCATCTACTGAAACTCCATACAGTTTTGCTTTTGTAAGTAATTCTTTTCTTGCTAAGTTTACATCTGGTGTTTGTTTTTGGCTTTTTGGCAACACCTCATTGTTTATTTTTCCTATAGCCTCTTCTGTAATTGAAGGCATGGCAAAAGCATTAAAATTTATGTTAAAAAATTGAAAAAATAGTAGGGCTAAAAACAATATAATTAATTTATTTCTCATAAAATCACCTTTTAAAATAATATTATAGGATATATTAAGCAATCATTTCCCCAATATTCATTGATTTTAGCTTGATTAACATTTCTTTTAATAAATTAAGCTGCTCATTAGCATTAAGTCCTATGGTTTTAACCATAATAAATGAATAAGCATCGCTTCTTCCTCTTGTATTGGACTTAAAGGTTGTCCTGTCAATAATAGTTTTAGGTAATAACTTTTGAACCTCAAGCCATTTATCTAGTCTTAAATTAATTTCTGCTTTAATATTTGATGTTGAGTGCTCGGATTTTATTGTTTTTACTTGTATCCGACTTGCCAGTATTCTAAGCTCTACTATTTTAATTAAATTATCCACTTCTTCAGTAAGATTACCAAATCTATCCATCCACTCAGATTTTATGTACTCAAGCTCACTCAAGTTTCTTATTTTAGATAATCTTTTATACTCTATTACTTTTTGCCTTTCATCTTCGATATAGGTTTGTGGAATATATGCACTAATATTTAAATCAATTACTGTATCAAGCTCAAGATCACTAACCTCCAGCCCTCTAAGCTTATCTACTGCTTCATTTAAGAGTTGACAATATAAGTCAAACCCGACTGATATCATGTGTCCATGCTGTTCTGGACCTAAAATATTTCCCACACCTCTAATTTCCATATCTCTTAAAGCAATTTGATATCCGGATCCAAGTGATGAAAATTCTTTTATTGCCTGAAGACGATTTTTTGCTGTTTCAGTTAAAACTTTGTTAGCTGGATAAAAACAATATGCATGAGCTTGGATATCTGTTCTTCCTACCCTTCCTCTTAACTGATACAGTTGTGCAAGCCCCATTTGATCAGAATTGTCAATGATTATAGTGTTTACATTTGGAATATCTAGTCCTGACTCGATAATTGTTGTACAAACTAAAACATTAAATTTCTTCAACAGGAAATCAAGCATAACATTTTCTAAATTTCTATCTTCCATTTGTCCATGAGCTATTGCAATACTTGCTTCTGGTATGAGTTCTTTTAAATAAATTGCAGTTTGTTCGATAGTTTCAATTCTGTTATGTACAAAATAAACCTGACCGCCTCTTTCAAGCTCATGCAATATAGCTGTTTTGACAACTGTAGATTTAAATTCACCAACAAAAGTTTTAATTGGAAGCCTGTTTGCAGGTGGAGTATTTATAAGTGATAAATCTCTTGCTCCAGAAAGTGCCATGTGAAGGGTTCTGGGAATAGGAGTTGCACTTAGTGTTAAAACATCTACTGTAACTCTAAGCTGTTTTAAGCGTTCCTTGTGAAGAACACCAAATCTTTGTTCCTCATCAATGACAACTAGTCCTAAATCTTTAAAATTAATATCCTTTTGCAACAGCCTGTGTGTGCCAATAACAATATCTATTTCACCAATGGTTAATTTACTTGTAGCAGTTTTTTGTTCTTTAGTGCTTCTAAATCTACTTAAAAGCGCAATTCTTACAGGATAAGGTGCAAGTCTTTCTGAAATAACATTGAAGTGCTGTTGTGCAAGTATTGTTGTAGGAACAAGAACAGCTACTTGTTTCCCGGATAAAACTGCTTTGAACATTGCACGAATAGCTACTTCTGTTTTCCCAAAACCTACATCGCCACAAATTAGTCTATCCATTGGCTTTGTGGCTTCCATATTTGATTTGACTTCGTTGATAGCCTTCCATTGGTCCGGTGTTTCGGTATATGGAAATGCTTCTTCCATTTCAATTTGCCAGTGAGAATCAAGATTAAAAGAAAAACCTTCCAGCTTGGATCTGGCAGTATACAAATTTAATAAATCTTCAGCTACTCTTTTTACTGCTTTTTGAACTTTTTTCTTGGTTAGTTCCCAGTCACTGCCACCTAGTTTCGATAGTTTTGGAATTACATCGCTTGATCCTCTGTATCTATATAAAAAATTAATTTGTTCAACAGGTAAATAAAGTTTTCCGTCGCTTGCATATTGAATCATTAAATATTCGCGTTCATTGTTATCCAGGCTAATTTTTACGAGTCCAAGAAATTTCCCTATGCCATGTTTTACATGTACAACAGAATCGTTGATTTTAAGATCTTCAATATTGGAATAATATTCATATTTGTTTTGTTTTTGCTCTTTTTTAAGATGCAGAAGTCTTGTTTTTCTTTTAGTACCGAATATTTCCTGATCAGTTAAAATTATCTTTTTCAACTCATTCAGTTTAAACCCGTTTGTGCTTCCGCTTTTACTTATTATGATACTGGTTTTGTCTATTTCACTTTCTTTTAATTCTTCTATAAATGAAGAAGTGATTTCCCACTCTTTTAAAATGCCTTTTACCCTTTGCGGTTGCTCTGAGAAAATTATTATTTTATAATTACTTTCAACCCACTTTTTTACTTCCTGTGTAAATCTTTCAATTTGATTGTTAAATCTTTCTTGTGGACTTATTTGCAAATTAATATAAGAGCTGTCTTTTGCATCAAATGCTTCAAATATCTCTATGTAACATTTTTTATAAGCTTTTAATTTTTCATAAATGTAGGTTTGATCATAAAAAAGCAATTCATTTAATGGAATGATTTTCTTATTTGTTTCAAGTTCGTTCTTTATGTCTCTGTTTTGTTTTATCCAATTTTCCAGTGATAATCTATTTGCTTCAAAATCATCAATTGTAAATAGTGTGTTTTCAGGTAGATAATCAAAAAGTGATGAGTCTCTTTGCTCTAATATAGATGAATAATATTCCAGTGACTCACTGTAAGTATTTAATTTTATTTGTTCAATTTCAGATGATGCGAGTTCTTTTAACTCGTCGTATTTGTTGCACAACGCATGTAGTTTTTGTCCTAATTTATTGATGTCTGGATTAACCACATAGTAACGAGGTGTGATTATGATTTCTTCTATGTTTTCAATTGATCTTTGTGTAGTTGTTGAATAAGATTTAATGGATTCAATTTCATCACCAAAGAAATTTATTCTAACTGGTTCACCTATAAGTGGATAAATGTCAAATACATCGCCTCTTAGTCCAAACTCTCCGCGTCCAGTGACAACAGAAGCCTTTTTGTAACCTAAAGATATAAGTCTTCTTGAAAGCTCAAGAGGTTCTATTTTAGTGCTAGTGTTAATAGTAAAAGTATTGTTTGCTAAATCACTCTTGTTCCATAGTTTTTCTGATAAGTATTTAGCTGTTGTAATAATTAGACAGGGCTTTTCACTTGTTATCAGGTGGATTAGTGTTTTTGTTTGATGAGAAATTATTTCACTATCGCTTGATATTTGATCATAGGGAGAAACTTCTTGTCCGGGAAAATAAAATACAGGAGCATCAATTAAATTTATTACTTCATAATACAAATTAAGTGCTGAGATGCTATTAGTTGCCAAATGAATAACAGTCTTGTTTAAAGTTTGATTATGTACAAGTGATGATAAGAAAAATCCTTTGCCGGCATCAGTGATTCCTGTAATACTGCTTTCTATATAAGCATTTGATCTTAATCTCGGAATTAAAGATGCCCCTGATGTAGAGTCTATAAAATCATTTATTAATTTCTGTATTATCATTTATATATTATTCCCCATTGTGCAGGTCCTTTAATCCTCTTTAATTCTTTGAAATCCCTTTTCTTTGCATCTCAAGAAGTACAGTATAAGTTGGAAGGATATAAAGGGTTTCACTCTTGCTTATATTTGATATAGCTTCTTTAATTGCACTAGTTATGTTTTCATCTACTACAATTTTTGAGGGTTCAATATCCGCATATTTTAATCTCAGTGCCATATCATATGCTCTTTTACCTGATACAAAAATATTTTTGTTATGTCCTTTAAGAAAATCAAATCTTGCATCCCAAATCCACGATACATCTCTTCCATCAGCTAAATTATCATTTAAAGCTATTAAAAACCTGGCATTTTCCAGATTGGATAGAGTTTTTAGAACTTCAGTAGTTCCTGTAGGATTTTTTATTAAATAAATCCAAGCCTTCTTGTTTCCCAGCGATAATTTTTCAAATCGTCCAAAAATTGTAGAGTATAATTGTAATCCTTTTTGAATTTGAACATCCGTAACATTAGCTGTAAGGTTGCTTATGGCAATTGCACATAGGGTGTTATATAAATTGAATGTACCAATAAATGGTAAAAAGAAATTATGTTTTTGGTTATTGTACTTGACATCACAATTAGTGCTTAAATTATCTGCCTGGAAGCTTGTTATTTCAAAATCTAATACTGGTTTTTTCAATCTACATTTGTTGCATTTGTAACTACCAAGATGGGCAATAACTTTATTTGAAATTGTTAAACTGGAATTACAATTTGGACATTCAGTGGCTTCTTCTGGATCCAAAAGCCATGTCATGCCATTTTGGGGATAACCCTGATTTAGGTAGGGGTACCCCTGATTTAAGTAGGGGTTACCCTGAACACAATCCTCTGAAAAGCCAAAAAAGTACTTTTTGTTTTTTGTCTTTATAAAAGCTACTCTTGGATCATCTGCATTTAAAAGTACAGTGGTATTGCAATTATTTATTCCAGTCTCAATTAATTTTAAGGTAGTGTCAAGCTCACCAAACCTATCCAGTTGATCTCTAAATAGATTAGTAATCACAATAAGATCTGGTGCTAAATCCTTTGTTATTAGTGGTAACGTAGCTTCATCTATTTCAAGTAAAATATACTCTTTGTTTAATCTGCCTAATAAGTTACTGTTTTTTGCAAATGTGCTTGCAATGCCTGTTCTTAAATTAGCACCTGTTTCGTTGTAAAGAACGGTTTTGCCTGATGTCTTTAAGAATACGGCAGCTAGCCCGCAAGTTGTGCTTTTGCCATTTGTTCCTGTAACAAGAATTATTTTTTTATTGCTTATAAAGGAAAAAAATCTTATGAAGTTTTTATTGAGCATGAGTGCAATCTTGCCTGGCAGATTAGATGCATGACCAAGCTTAAACAATCGAATCATCCAAATATTTAATTTAGTAATCCAAAGAATTGTTAAAAAAAAGATCTTACTCATCATTAATTAACCTGGGGGCCACTTGTGAAATCTGCCACCAAGTACATGAACATGCAGATGATGAACAGTTTGTCCACCATTATCACCAGTATTAATTATTGTTCTAAATCCATCATTTAAATTTAGCTCTTTAGCAACTTGCTGCACTTTTTTCATTAATTTACCCAATGCTTCTGTACTTTCTATTTCAAGTAAATTGTTGTGATGTTTCTTGGGAATAACCAACACATGTACGGGACTTACTGGCTTAACATCATTAAAAGCAATGAACTCATCATCTTCAAAGACAACTTTTGCCGGTATTTCTTTTTTTACGATTTTGCAGAATATGCAACTAACACTATCCATATTATGTAATTATAAACCATTTGTTGCGAGGAGCGTAGCGACGAAGCAATCCAATACGAAGTATTGTCCCGAG
>JACOTS010000034.1 GCA_016178265.1 Candidatus Melainabacteria bacterium | reverse complement strand
AAATTGCCAACATGGTAGAAGTAGAAATTAAAGAATTATTAGAAGCAGGGGTACACTTCGGACACCAGCGTAAAAACTGGAATCCAAAGATGAAAACCTATATTTATTGCGACAAAAACGGAACTTGCATAATTAATTTGGATAAAACTTCTGAACTATTAAAAAAAGCTTGTGATTTTATAAAAGAACAGGTCAAACAAAAGAAAAACATTATCTTTGTAGGCACAAAAAGAAACATCTCTGAGCTTATTAAAAGAGAAGCAATAAGATGTGGTGCCTATTATATAAACAGGCGTTGGTTAGGCGGATTATTAACCAATTTTGACACTATAAGGCATAGACTGAACAGGCTTAGAGAATTAGAAGACATGCAAAGTTCAGGAACTCTTAATAGACTAAATAAAAAAGAGCAATCAACCCTTAATAAAGAACTAGATAAACTACAAAAAACTCTTGGCGGCATAAAAAATATGAGAGGAAAGCCTGAAGTTATTTATGTTATTGATCAACAAAACGAGGAAATTGCAGTAAAAGAAGCAAATGCTATGAATATCAAAGTGATTGCTATTATAGATACCAACTGTAATCCAGATGGAATAGATTACCCAATTCCTGGAAATGATGATTCAATAAGGTCAGTACAGTTAATTACCAGTAAACTTTCTGATGCAATAATTGAAGGACATGAGGGACAAGTTCCAGATGTCCACAACATAAACAAGCCAACCATAAACAGAGATTTCACAACAAGTGTAAAAAATCTTGACGAGCCAGTAAACCTAGTTCAAGAAATAGTGGTTCCGCTGGAACAGGAGGTTAACTAACTCCATGAGTTTTTCTGCTCAAGACGTTGCTAAACTAAGACAAACAACCGGTGCTGGAATGATGGAATGCAAAAGCGCTCTAAAAGAATCCAATGGTGATATTGAAAGAGCTTCTGAAATACTAAGACAAAAGGGAATAATAGCCGCAGCAAAAAAATCAGAAAAATCATCAGAAGAAGGCATAGTAACTGCATTGATAGCAAATGATAAGAAGTCTGGTGTTTTACTTGAAATCAATTCACAAACAGATTTTGTAGCAAAAAATGAAATGTTTCAAAAGCTTGCGAAATCTGTCACAGAAATTGCACTGAAAAACAAACCAAAAGATGTTGAATCATTATTAAAATTAAAATTTGAAAATGATATTATATCTGACCTAATTACAGATAGCATTGCAAAAATTGGCGAAAATATTAAGGTAAGAAGATTCCAACTATTTGAACTTAATAATAATTTTGGGATCATAGGATCATACATACACCCTGTTGGAAACAAAATAGGTGTTCTTGTAAAACTTACACTTAAAGAAAACAAAACCACTTGCATAGAAGAGCTAGCAACACTTGCAAAAGATATTTCAATGCATGTAGCTGCCAGTCAACCTCAACCAGAATACATAGACAAATCTCAAATTCCGCAAAGCCTAATTGAAAAAGAAAAAAAAGTAGAACTGGGAAAAGAGGATCTTGCCAAAAAACCAGCTGATATTAGGGAAAAAATAGTACAGGGAAGATTAGATAAAATACTTGCTCAAAGGTGTCTTTTGGAACAACCTTTTATTAAAGACCCAAACATTACAATAGATAAACTCATAAAAGATAAAAGCAAAGAACTTGGTGTTGATATTAAAGTCACCCAGTTTGTGCGCTATAACGTAGGTGAGTCCATAGAAAAACTAGATTCCGAAGGTCAGAGATCTCCTGTCGGTAGCACACAATAAAAATATGAGCAAACTTGTCTATAAAAGAATACTTCTAAAGCTATCAGGCGAAGCTTTAATGGGCAATCAACCTTATGGCATTGATCCAAAAATAATAAATCATATTGCACAAGAAGTTAAAGAAACACAGGAGCTTGGGGTACAAGTAGCAATTGTAGTAGGTGGCGGAAATATTTTCAGAGGAGTTCAATCAAGTGCTCAGCTTGGTATGGACAGAGCTGCTGCTGATTACGTAGGAATGCTTGGGACGCTTATGAACAGCCTGGTTTTACAAGGCGTACTAGAATCAATAAATGTAAACACCAGAGTTCAATCAGCTATTGAAATGCAAGCTATTGCTGAGCCCTATATTAGAAGAAGAGCAACCAGACACCTTGAAAAAGGAAGAGTTGTTATTTTTGGTGCAGGCACGGGTAATCCTTTCTTTACAACCGATACAACCGCTGCACTCAGAGCTGCTGAAATCGATGCTGATATTTTACTTATGGCTAAACATGGCGTGGATGGAGCTTATGATAGTGACCCAAGAAGAAATGCAACCGCAAAAAAATATAATTTTTTAACCTATAATGAGGTATTAAGTAAGGAATTAAAGGTAATAGATGCTGCTGCAGTAGCACTTGCACAAGAAAGTAGCATACCAATTATTGTCTTTGATTTTGGTATTAAAGGACTTATCAAAAAGATTGTATGTGGGGACAACATTGGAACCTTAATCAGTGACAAACCACAAAAACAAGTCTCTAATAAATAGCTTGCAGAAACATAATATAAATTACTAAACCTGTATAGGGTTATAATCGTTAACTATGGCAGGTAACTTAAAGGAACAGAAGTAAAATCTATTAGAACAGGCAAGGCACAATTAAAGGATGGCTTTGCCAGGATTGAAAAGGGTGAAGTCTGGTTATACAACTGTCATATTTCCCCCTATCAATACGGCAACAGATTTAATCACAATCCTTTAAGAAAAAGAAAATTGTTGTTACAAAAAGGAGAAATATTAAAGCTTTATAGCAAGGTAAAAGAAAAAAATTTACTACTTATACCCTTAAAAATATATTTTTCAGGTAATTGGGCAAAGCTTGATTTAGCAATTGCAAAAGGTAAAAAGATGTATGACAAAAGAGACAGCATAAGAAAAAAAGAGCTACAAAGAACAATTAAAGAAGCAAAAAGTAAATATACTTAATAAGTCTAAAAGCCACTAAAGATAATGTTAACTCTTTGTCATGTTAAAATAA
Source organism: Candidatus Melainabacteria bacterium (assembly GCA_016178265.1). Lineage (GTDB taxonomy): Bacteria > Cyanobacteriota > Vampirovibrionia > 2-02-FULL-35-15 > 2-02-FULL-35-15 > JACOTS01. The sequence goes on along the minus strand of JACOTS010000034.1, from coordinate 21,212 downwards.
TTGGTCTATGTACGCAGTTATTGAAACAGGTGGAAAACAAATTAAAGCCGAAGCGGGCAGGTTTATTGATATAGAAAAGATACCTGGTACTACAGGTGAAAAAGTCTCATTTCGTAATATCATACTTGTTTCAACAGGTAAAGAATTAAAAGTAGGAAATCCAACAATTCCTAATGCACTTGTAAATGGTCACATCATAAAACAAGACAAAAAAGATAAAGTAATAGTTTATAAAATGAGACCAAAGAAAAGATATAGAAGAAAACGCGGTCACAGGCAGACATTTTCCAGAGTTTTTATTGAAAGCATTGAATTAGACGGTAAAAAGATTGCTGAGTCAACTACAGCAAAACCCAAAGCAAAAAGTTCAAGTAAGGAGTAAACAATGGCTTCTAAAAAAGGGGTAGGCTCTACAAAAAATGGAAGAGACAGTAACCCTAAATATCTGGGTGTAAAAAAATATGGTGGGGAGAAAGTTCTTGCTGGAAATATTATTGTCCGTCAAAGAGGAACCAAATTCCATCCCGGAGATAATACCGGGATAGGTAAAGATCACACAATATTTGCTCTTGCAAACGGAACTGTTAAATTCGGACAAAGACGAAAAAGGCAATTAATAAGCATTATCCCAGATTAATTATTCCTATGAAACTTGGTGCTTTTTCTTTACTGTTACTTAGATTAACTATTAGTTATATCTGGCTCAGCGCCGGGATCCATAAACTACTTGATTCTAATTTTATAAGCACATTTCCAAACACAATAAAAAGCTTTTCAAGTGCTTCTCCATTTCAATTCTATACATCCTTTTTAAATGATACTGTTTTATCAAACGCTCAAATATTTGCACAACTGACAATATGGGGAGAAATCTTAACAGGTATAGCTTTCTTATTAGGTTTTCCTATTTTACTTGGTGCGATCTCGGGGATATGCATGAATTTAAATTATCTTCTTGTTGCTACATCTACACCATCTCAATTTCTTAATCTTATACTTATAGCTGCTCAATTTGTTGCATACGCTAACAAAGCAGGAAGTTTTTGGGGACTTGAAGCCAAAATAAAAAAATAGCAAAAGTTAACTTTTAAATTTGCTAAAATTGGCTTTATGGCATTTGATACCAAAGATATCCCACAATATGTTCCTTTGCATCTTCACACGGAATACAGCTTATTAGATGGTGCAAGCAAAATAAAAGATTTAGTTCAAAATGCAAAAGCTAACAATATTCCTGCACTATCGATAACAGATCATGGTGTAATGTACGGAGCTTTAGAACTTTTTAAAGAAGCAAACAATGAAGGCATTAAACCAATTATTGGTTGTGAGACCTATGTAGTTAATGCAGATTACCATGACAAGTCACAAAGAAATCCTTTATACCATTTAATATTATTAGCTAAAAATGATGAGGGATATATAAACTTATCAAAAATAGTCAGTGAAAGCATTTTAAAAGGTTTTTATTACAAGCCAAGAATCAACAAAGAGTCTCTAAAAAATCATAGTAAAGGACTGATTGCACTTACTGCATGTCTGGGTGGCGAAGTTCCAAATATGATTTTACAAAACAAATATAATGAAGCAAGAGAAACTGCTGAGTTCTATAAGAGTATTTTCAGGGAAGATTTTTACCTTGAAATTCAAGATCATGGTATTCAAGAAGAGCACTACGTTACTCCGCTTATGGCAAAATTAGCACAGGATTTAGGAGTTAAACTGGTTGCAACCAATGACAGTCACTTTACAAACAAAAGCGATGCTATAGCACAAGATGCGTTGTTATGTTTACAAACAAATAAGCTTGTCATAGATTACCCTCGTATGCATTTTACAGGAACCGAATATTTAAAAAATGGATTGGAAATGTTGCAATTATTTTCAAATCAAATTAGTGAGAATTTCATAAAGCAAGCAGTATTAATGACACCCATGGAAATTACTGAAAAAATCGAAAGTTATAAAATACTCTCAGACACTTCTATTAAACTACCTAATTTCCCAATTCCAAGTGGAATGGCAAAAGAAGAATACCTTTCAGATCTTGTCTGGAAAGGTATCAAAGAAAGATATAACAATGTTACTCCTGAAGTAAGAAGCAGGACTGAACATGAGTTAAAAGTAATCAACAGTCAAGGTTTTGCAAACTACTTTTTAATAGTCTGGGATTTTATTAAATATGCAAGAGATCACAAAATTGCTGTTGGCCCTGGAAGAGGCTCTGCGGCAGGATCAATAGTTGCATATGCACTTTATATTACAGATATAGATCCTTTAAAATATAATTTGTTATTTGAAAGATTTTTAAATCCTGAAAGGGAATCGTTACCTGATATTGATACAGACTTTTGCATAAAAAGAAGAGATGAAGTACTTAAATACGTAAGAGACAAGTATGGCAACGATAAAGTTGCTCAAATAATTACATTTAATAAGCTAGCTTCACGAGCAGTTATAAAAGATATTGCCAGAGTACTTAATTATCCATATGCAGAATCTGAAAAAATAGCAAAAATGGTACCTGTTGTAAGAGGTAAACCAAGAGAACTCTCATGGATGAAAGAAAATCACATAGAATTTAATGATCAATATAAAAGAAACGAAGATTTCAAGCAAATAATAAATTTAGCCGAGAAGCTTGAAGGGATTAATAAAACATTCGGTGTCCATGCTGCAGGGGTAATCATTGCAGATAGACCACTTCCGGAAATTGTGCCTTTATCAAAGAATAATGACGATGCAACAATAACTCAATTTAGCATGGATGATTTAGCTCATTTAGGATTATTGAAAATGGATTTTCTTGGTCTAAGAAACCTAACAATGATGGATAAAGCAATAAACATTATCAAAGAAACCAAAAACGAAATTATTGATTTAACTACAATCCCACTAGATAATGAAAATGCTTTCAAGATGATTTCCAAAGGAGATCTTGCCGGCATTTTCCAACTTGAAACATCCTCCGGCATGAGGCAAATTGCAAGAGAAATGAAACCATCTACAGTAGAAGATTTATTTGCACTGATTGCTTTATACAGACCTGGACCACTAGATACAGGAATGATTGATGAGTTTATAGCAAGAAAGAATGGTAAAAAGACAATTGAGTATGTTTTACCTGAACTAAAACCTATTTTACAAGATACTTACGGTTCAATTGTTTACCAAGAACAAATTATGCAAATTGCTCAACAGCTTGCAGGCTTTAGTCTTGGAGAAGCAGATTTACTTAGAAAAGCGATGGGAAAAAAGAAGCCACAAGAAATGGCAAAATACAGATTAAAGTTTATCAATGGATGCAAAGAAAATAATTTTGATACAAAGGTAGCTGAAGAATTATTCAATATGATGCTAAGTTTTGCTGAATATTGCTTCAACAAATCTCATAGTGCTGCATATGGAATGTTAACATATCAAACCGCATATCTTAAAGCAAATTACCCTCTGGAATATATGACTGCATTACTTTCCAGCGTATTAGATGATCAAGACAAAATAAAATATTATATGGCAGAATGCAAGAATTTAAACATAGCAATTATGCCACCTGACATAAACCTATCTGGCGTTAATTTCACAGCAGATATGCAAACAGGCTCAATTAGATTTGGTTTAGCAGCAATTAAAAATGTAGGAGTACAAGCTGTAAATGAAATAATCAGAGCCAGATCTGATGAAGGCATTTTTAAGTTATTATTTGATTTTTGCAGTCGTGTCGATTTAAAAACTGTTAATAAAAAAACATTAGAATCACTTATCAAATCAGGAGCCTTTGATTCAACGAAACAAACAAGAAAAGAAATGATTTCTTCTCTTGAAGAAATTGTAAATAAAGCACAAAAACAAAAAGATATACTTTTAAGTGGTCAGTTGAATTTGTTTGGGGAAGATACAGCTCCTGAAATAATGATAAGCTCATTGGAAATAAATGGTAAAAGAGAAGAATTCCCCCTCAAAGAAATCCTTCTTATGGAAAAAGAACTAACTGGCTTTTATATTTCTAGCCATCCGATGGATAATATTCCTGATCATATACGTAAAATCAGTACTTGTAACTTAAGTGAACTGCAAGATATGCCTGATAATTCAGAAGCACTTATTATTGCTGTTATAACAGAGCTCAATAAAAAACTAACAAGAAACAATAAATTAATTGGGATAATCAAAATGGAAGATATATTAGGAAAAGCAGAAGGAGTTTTATTCTCCTCTGAACTAGCTGAATATAATGACAAACTAAAAGAGGAGTCAATTTATCTTATTTATGGAAGGGTACAACATAGAAGTGAGGGTGAGACTTCTGTTCAGATCAAAGCTATAAAACCACTAGAAGAATTACAAATACTAACAATAGAAATTCCAGAAGATGCAACTGATAAAAGCAATATTTATCCGTTTTTACACACGATTAGAAATATATTGCAAAATGGAAAAAGCAGTCTTTTTAACCCAGCAATTATTAAAGTAAATAAAAATGCCGATAAGCCTAGCTATTACTTGCTAAACCAAAAACTCTGGGTAGAGCCAAATGAGAAGCTTACAGAAAATCTATCTAAAATACATCCTTCTATAAAGGCAACTTACAGTAATCCGTTTGAAGCAAAAGTTCCCATTGCAAAATAATTTCATCATCTTGGCACAATTACTTCAATATAATTAAAATTCTCTTGCATTTGTAAATTCTTTAATCTGCTGTTAACAATAGAGTTTAAAAATAGAAAATAAGGATAAAGAACATACAATTAGGGAATATAGTATAAAATCAATGGATTGTATATGATATAAATTTTCAAGAATTCCTGTAAATTTAAAGAGAGGATGCAGCAATGATTGAAATGTTTGTAACAGGAATAGCATTAGATGTTAGAAATAATCATCCTCTGGTTATATTAAATGATTCTTCTAAAAAAAGGGCTCTTCCTATATGGATTGGCCAAGCAGAAGCACAAGCAATTGCAAGAGCACTGGAGGACTTTAAGCCAGAAAGACCGTTAACTCATGATCTAATAATAAACCTTCTGAAAGCCACTGGATATAAGATAAAACACATAGAAATCAATGAATTAAATGAAAACACATATTTTTCAACAGTAGTACTAGAAAATGCCATTGGTGAGCTTAGGCCTCTTGATGCTAGGCCTAGTGATGCAATTGCTCTTTCTTTAAGAGCAGAATGTCCGATTTATATTTCTGAAAAAGTATTTGATGATGGTACTATCCCTACTGAACTTGAAGAAGAAGATGAAGATACAGAAGCATTCAAGAATTTTGTTCAAAATGTAAAAGCTTCGGATTTCAAAAAAGCATCAGACGAAGAATAGGCTACTCCTTAGCTAATATAATATTCCAAAGCAAATCTACTCAAGAGATAAGATTTTATCCAATTTATTTGGTAAAATCTGGCTAGCATTGTAAGAAAACCTAATAAGTGCACTGTGCAAAACTGGCGCATCACTTGTGAGCAAGCCAGTGGAGGTAAAAACAAGAATAGACTACAAAAGTATTTTTGACCTTAGCCTAGCTCTAAGTAAATATCTTATTTCTGTAAATAAAATATTCAGTTCAAAAGGTTTAGGCAAATACAGATCTGCACCACATTCTAGTGCTTTTGAATGATCAGGATTTTTTGTAGACATTACAAGCCATATGCCGGCATAAGATGAATCTTGTTTTATTTTTCGTGATAAATCCCAACCATCAAACCCATTTGCTTCAACCTCAGTCTCAAGCAAAATAAGCTCTGGACGCCAACTATGTATCAACTCCCAGCCCTCTTGAGGACTATGAGCAACTTCAACCGAATATCCTTCCATTTCCAAAGTATCTCTTAATAATAAAGACATTGAAGCATCAGGTTCAACAACAAGTATTTTAATTCTTTTATCTGCTTGGGTACTTTCAGAAGTTGCAAGTCTAAGTCTATCACTAACCCAATCAGAACCATTTTTACTTTTTGCAAGGTATCTCATGTCCCTTACCACTTGAAGCACTTCAACAGCACTAGAAAAATTCCTTCGTCCTTTAGCAGTAATTCCTATACTTATTGATATCAAAGGAACTCTTCTTCTAATTCCCTTAGGTCCTACTGCTACTACATAACCTCTTCCTGCATCTTTTTGCGTATAAAATCTTGGGGCAATAAAATCAAATCTTCTACAAATTTCTTCAGCAATAGATTCCGCTCTATCGCTTTTGGTAATAAGAAGGAAATCATCGCTGTCTCTGTGCGATAAAAAGTCATCTTCAACTAAAACCGATCTAAGCACAGCAGCCAGTGCTTGAATCATTTGATCACCACGTTTATGCCCATAGGCTTCATTATAAATTCTAAGATTATCTAAATCTACGGATAAAACAGCCCAATCATTTACTTCCTTCAAACAATATTCCAAAACATTATTAGCCATTACCGCATCAGGCAGCCCAGTCAGCAAAGTAACATGGGTCTCTTGCCTGCGCCTTATATGTGCCATGACTCTAAACATAAGTTCTTTACTTGAGATAGGATATGAAACCGCATCATCTGCACCAGCACGTAACACTTCAATTTTTTCTTCAGGCTTATTTTCATCAATTAGAAAGACAATTATTGGGCGAGGGCTTATTTGTAAGCTTCTAATATAATTACAAAATCCTACTCCATGATCACCAGCTAGTTCACTAAGCACCAAAATTAAATCAAATTTTGTTTCTTGAATAAGGCGCTCAGCCTCAGACACATTACTTGCAGTTTCTACATTAAAACCAGTTTCATATAAGTGCAGAACAAGATCTTCTTTATCAGAACTAATAACTAAAACTTTAGTTGGCGGTTGAACAGTCATTTTTCTGCCTTTACCTCTCCTGAAGATAGCGGAATTGCTTCACTTGGTATTTCCGCAGGTAAAATTACCGTGAAAATTGTTTCCCCAGGCTTACTTTTTACAAATATTTCACCCTTTAAAGCTAGTACAAGTGATTTTGTAATAAACAGTCCAAGCCCAGTACCTTGTGCTTGTCTTGTCATAGGATTATCAAGCCTGCCAAACTTAGTAAATATTTTTGGCAAATCATTTTCTTGAATCCCCATTCCTTGATCACTGATATCAATCTTCACTTTTTCTTTTACTCCATTATTTCCACAAACAGATGACAATGCAATGGTTACCACAGAGCCACTAGGAGAATATTTAATTGCATTATCAAGTAAGTTAGTCAGGATTTGCTCAAGTTTGTCCGGATCAGCTTTAATATCAGGCAATTTATTTTCAGCCTCAATTTTAATTTTATGATTGCTTGCTTTTGCACCAAGAGACTCACAAACTTTATTAATTAATACCTCTGCATTTATTGCTCGTAAAGTTAACTTATAACGATTAGATTCAAGCCGTGAAACAGCAAGTAAATCTTCTACAAGTCTTGTTAGCCTCTCTGATTGCTCTTTAATAATAGTTACATATTTTTTCTTTACATCATCTGCTAATCTGTCATAAGATCTAAGTAACGTTTCAGCAAATCCTTTAATACTGGTTAACGGGGTTCTTAATTCATGGCTAACAGTACTAACAAATTCTATTTGTGCTTTATCAACTACACCATGCTGCTTATCAGGCTGAAGCTTTATTAAATATCCTTCAAATTTATTTCTCTTAAGCAAATCCTTAACTTCAACAACCTGCGCAGGAATAATTATCTTTTTCCCATCTTTACATACAACTTGAACAGCTATTGGCTCAGGCTCAACATCGTGATTACTATTATGTTTCAAAGCTTCTTTAAAAATAACCAAATTATTTATATCTCTATTTACCAACTCTGCAACTTGCCAGCCGGTAAGATTCTTGACTTTTTCATTTATAAACTTAATTTTTCCAAATTCATCGCTTAAAACGTACGCTATTGGCGACGAGGAAATAATCGCTTTAAGTAACTCTTCTAGTGTATACATCTTGTCAGTCTTGTTATAATGCTAAATACAAATTATGCCTTTATCATATGAGTTTTACGCTGAAATTCTTGAAAAATCAGTAATTTCTTAATATTTCAGCTTGAACTTCAAAATAATACTCCTGTTAATTTACTTGATTTTAATTAAAAATAATTGACAGAAAACCAGTAAAACGTTGTAGTATTTAACTTTGCAAAAGCTAATTCAAAGTAAAAAAATGCCTACATTTAATCAACTAGTAAAAAAAGAAAGAAAAAAAGCTCAGGTAAAAACAAAGTCACCTGCTCTTCAAAATTGTCCTCAAAAAAGGGGTGTTTGTACATTGGTTAAAACCACAACACCTAAAAAACCAAATTCAGCCTTAAGAAAAATTGCTCGTGTAAAACTTACCAATGGAGCTGAAGTTACTGCATATATTCCAGGAGTTGGGCATAATTTACAAGAGCACTCTGTTGTCCTGATAAGGGGTGGCAGGGTCAAAGATCTTCCTGGCGTAAGGTATCACATAGTAAGAGGTGCTTTAGATACACAAGGTGTAAAAGACAGAAAGCAAGGTCGTTCAAAATATGGTGCTAAGAAAGATCAAAGCAAAGCTGCTAAAGGTGCACCTGCAGCAGCTGCACCTAAAGGATAAATATGCCACGCAAGGGACAAGCTGAAAGAAGACAAGTCGGTGTTGATTCTAAATTTAAAAGCACCAACGTGCAAAGATTTATTAACAGGCTCATGCAACGAGGGAAAAAATCAGTTGCTCAAAGAGTCACTTATGATGCACTTGATCTGATGAAAGAAAAATCAAAACAAGAATCAATTGACATCTTTAAAAAGGCAATTAAAAATGCAACTCCATTAGTAAAGGTAAAAGCAAGAAGAATTGGTGGAAGCACTTACCAGGTACCAATTGAGGTTGGTCATTTTGAAGGTGAATCAATTGGCTCACGATGGATTATTCAAGCAGCAAGGAAAAGGCATGGAAGATCACTTGTAGATAAGCTCGCTAATGAATTAATGGATGCTGCTAACGGACAAGGTGCTGCTGTAAAAAAACGCGACGAAACCCACAGAATGGCAGAAGCTAACAAAGCGTTCGCTCACTATAGGTTCTAAGTACCAATAGGCTGTAAGTTACTCTCTATAATAGTAGGGTTTATAGGTCCATTACTTTTTTCACAATGAAAATATTTATCTGGCACCTTTATCATAAGTTTGTCATCCTTCATGTAGCATTCCGGTGGATCACAACCAATTAATTGATATATAGGGGTAAGAAATCTTGATCTGATTCCATTATTTTGACTGTTTCCAAAAAATAATTTGTTAAAGAATATTTTTGGAACCTGAAACAATTTTTTGCCATTTTCTTTAATACCTAAAAGTTTTTTAACAAAACCGGCTACATTACCAATTAAGCCGCTAAAACCATGATTGCATTCATGATTATGATGACCATGATTACAGCCAGTATGATGATTGGATTCTTGCTTATCTTGATTGAACTTAGCGTGTGCCCACTCATATAAATCCCCTGTCCCATCAAGAAATGCAGCCGCTGGAAGAACAAAATCTATTACTGCTTTTGCTAACTTAAATTCAACCAGAAAAGGAAATGCTGTCATAAATAACCATTCAATGCTGCACCTTTTATCACTGTTACCATTAGATCTCATTTCTTTTGCTCTTGCCATATCCCCGCCATTTACTGAAATTGGAGCAAAGCCAACCTTTTCACCATACCCTACAAACATTCCAATTGCACTTAAAAAAGAAGCAACACTTAAAGATGATTTTTGTGGTAATGATAAATCAGATATCTCTGGTTCTTCATCTTTAAATAACCCAATTGTTTCTTTTGCCCAACGATATAATCCAACCGCACCAGCAGCAGTAATTACTCCTGATATGGAATTCTCTCTAATAGTCTTTAAGAGTTCTTGCTTCTTTTTCCCTTTACTTATTTTTTCTTCATCCTTTATTTCATCTAGATTAATATTAGGCGCAGTAACGTTTGCAATTATCACTTGTGCTAGTTCAGCCAGCGTAGTAAAGAGATTAGTAAACGTTGCAGGAGTTCTTTCTAGATGTTGCAATAACCAAGCTGTTGCAGTTTCAAATAGTGCAATAAATAAACCAGGTCCTAATCCTTTTTGAATATTATTTTCTTTATCATCTTTAAAAGGCAAACGATTCCAAAGTGCATAATGTTTATCAACCTGCAAAGCTATTTTTTCCACATCTTTTTGTGAAGCACTTGTTAAGTCAGTAATTATTACTGATAATTATTCTCATCTAATAGAGTAGCTGATAATTATTCTCAAAAAGTTACAAACAAGGACATATTACGTATTAGCAAAATATTTAAATCTATTTCCAAACATATACACAATAAGCACATAAGTACTAAGTTAGAATAATTAAACTTATTAGTTTAGATTATTCAATGACAACATCAATATTTGAAAAGTCCAAGCCCGGTAGAGAAAATGCAAATCTCCCACAACTTGATAACTTCTCCAAAGATAATAACTACTATATTCCTCAAAGCTACCTAAGACAAACTAAACCTAAATTACCTGAACTTTCAGAATTAGATTTAGTAAGACATTTCACTCATTTAGCAAGCAGGAATTTTTCAATAGATGCAAATTACATCCAATGCAACCACAAAACCAAGTACAAGGTGCATTGGAAATTATGTACATTCTTGGCGAATACTTAAAAGAAATAAGTGGTTTTGATGCAATAACACTACAACCAGCAGCTGGAGCACATGGCGAGTTAACAGGACTATTAATGATAAAGAAATATTTTGAAAAACAAGGTGACACCAAACGCAATATAGTTCTGGTACCTGATACAGCACATGGAACTAACCCAGCAACGGCAAGTATGTGTGGTTATGAGGTTGTTGAACTTAAATCAAATGATAGAGGACAAGTAGATCTTGAATCTCTAAAAAAGAACCTATCAGGCAATGTTGCAGCAATCATGTTAACAAATCCAAATACCCTTGGAATATTTGAAGAAAAGATTTTAGAAATCAGTAGCCTTGTTCATCAAGCAGGAGGATTACTTTATTACGACGGAGCAAATTTAAATGCAATTATGGGAATTGCAAGACCCGGTGACATGGGATTTGATGTATGCCATCTAAATCTACACAAAACATTTTCAACGCCACATGGAGGAGGTGGTCCTGGCGCAGGAGCAGTATGTTGCAATAGAAAGCTTGAATCCTTTTTACCAATTCCAATTTTAAGCAAAGACAAAGAGAATAATTATTTTTGGGACTATAACAAACAAGATTCAATAGGAAAAGTTAAAGGATATTATGGCAATTTTGGTATGTTTGTCAGAGCATTAGCTTATATTATGGCTAATGGAAAAGAAGGAATTTTACAAATTAGTAAAGATGCTGTATTAAATGCTAACTATATAAAAGAAAAACTAAAGAAATACTACCATCTGCCTTATAACTTAGAGTGCATGCATGAGTTTGTTTTATCTGGAATAAATCAAAAGAAACAAGGTATAAACACCTTATTAATAGCTAAAAGATTACTAGACTTTGGTATACATCCACCAACAATTTATTTTCCTCTTGTTGTACCAGAAGCAATAATGATAGAGCCAACTGAAACCGAGTCAAAGGAAGAATTAGATAAATTTATTGATGCAATGATTCAGGTAGACAAAGAAATAAAGGAAAATCCTGAATTAGTAAAAAATGCCCCTTATAACACTCCGGTAGCAAGGGTTGACGAGGTAACAGCTTCCAGAAATTTAAACCTTTGCTGGTCATCAAGTTGCAATTAAAATCATGGATATATCATCAATTACAAAATACTTAATCTTCTTTGGAATTATCCTTTTAGTAACAGGAAGTTTTTTGTTTTTTGTAGGTCGGCTAGGGATAGATTTCGGAAAGCTACCCGGTGATATAGTAATAAAAAAGGAGAATTTCACTTTTTATTTTCCTCTTGCTACATCAATTATTTTAAGTATTCTGCTTACAGTACTAATAAACTTATTTATACACAAATGACAAAATCAGTCTCACAACTTTTATTAGTCCTAGCAGTAGTATTACTGTCATTAACCATAAGTCCTGCATCAGCCTTTGAAATTAAAATAGGGCTTGCAACAACCGATCAAGAAATCATAGTAAGTTCGACCGAAGAATCAATTTTCATTGATCTTGCAAACAATCAGATTATTAGCAAGCTTGACAAAAACAAAAAATGCAAATTATCAAAGTCTGATGGATTAATTTCAATATCAAATACAAACAACAATCATAAGATAGGAAAATTTACAGGACCAATTCAACTTATTCCGATAAATAAAAATGGGTTGGTTGTATTAAATGATAAATTCTACAGAGGATACTTTACAGTTCAAAATTCATACAATAATAAAGGTGTCACAATAATAAATAACATCAATATTGAAGATTATTTGTTAAGTGTTGTGCCATCTGAAATGCCTAATGGTTGGCATAAAGAAGCCTTAAAAGCCCAAACAATAGCAGCAAGAACCTATGCTCTGGGGTTTTTAGGAAGAAGAAAAAATAAGGGTTATGATCTAGAAGCAACTGTAGAAGATCAGGTCTATCTTGGTGTTTCTTCCGAAAAACCATCTACCAACCAAGCTGTCGTAGAGACTGATGGAGAAATTTTAGTTGATAAATTCAATAATCCAATAATTGCACTTTTTCACTCCAGTGGAGGAGGCTATACAGATAGCATTGAAAATATATGGGATAAAAAAGATATTAAACCATCCATTCATATTCAACCAAGACCTGATTTCGATGATAATTCACCGTATTTTGAATGGGAAAGAACAATCAGCTTGAAAAGCATTAGTGAAAAAGTTCAACACTTAGAAATCGGAGAAGTAAGTGAAATTATCCCGCTAGAAAAAAGCATTTCAAACAGGATTAAGAAATTTAAGCTAATTGGCACACGTGGAAACAAAAAAATTAATGGTGATAATTTTAGAAGGTTATTAAAACTACCTAGTGCAAAGTTTAATTTTACAAAAAATGATGGGGAAGAAATTAGATTCATAGGAAGAGGATTTGGTCATGGTCTAGGACTGTCCCAGTGGGGTACAAAAGCACTTGCCGAAAACGGCTTTTCATACAAACATATTTTGGCGCATTATTATCCAGAAACAATGCTATCAACAATCAAAAACTCAAACATAAAAGGAGATTAAATTTGCAACTTAATTTAGTTAATCGATTGAACAAAAGTACTTATAAAGTGAGGCTTTGTCCAATTTATTTGGCAAAGCTGAACGGTCTAGTACAATAGAATATTGTAGAATTAACACATGCCCATTATGTCAAAAAGTGCAAATAAAAAAAATCTGATCAGCATGGCTAATTTATCAACTAGCGATTTAATAGAACTTATCCAATTAGCACAAGAACTTAAATCAGATCCTGTTTCTAAATCAAATGCTTTAAAAAATATGGATATTGCCCTCATATTTGCAAAGCCAAGCTTAAGAACAAGGATTAGCTTTGAGGTAGGAATTAATCAGTTAGGTGGACATCCAATAACTATCAAAATGGATGAAATTAGCATTGGAGAAAGAGAAGATGTTAAAGATATTGCAAATGTTTTAAGTCGATATGTAAAAGCTATAGTGATTCGAACATTTGAGCAAGAACAAATTGAACTATTAGGAAAACATGCATCGGTACCTGTTATCAATGGATTAAGCAACGATGAGCATCCATGCCAGGTAATTGCAGATTTACTTACCATTAAAGAAATATTTAATTCTTTTTCAGGATTAAAAATTGCATTTATAGGTGACGGTAATAACATTGCAAATAGTCTTCTTTTGTGTGCTGCACTAGCAGATATGAATATTGCAATTGGATGCCCTAACACACATAAACCAAAAACAAAATATATTGAGCAAGCAAAAAAAATTAATCCTAAAATAGACATTAATATTACAGATAACCCAATGGATGCAGCAAAAGACGCACATGTTTTATACACAGATACGTGGATTAGCATGGGACAAGAATCAGAACAGAAAAATAGAAAGCAATCTTTTGCAAACTATCAAATAAATAAGAACTTGTTAAAGCTAGCTGATAAAAACGCCATTGTTTTACATTGCTTGCCAGCTCATAAAGGAGAAGAAATAACAGAAGATGTTTTTGAAAAGTTTTCAAACATCATTTATAATCAAGCAGAAAACAGACTTCATGTAGAAAAAGCTATTTTATTAAAACTCATTAGTGAATAAACAACTTAATAATCACACAACATTTACTCACAAACCTGTGTTTGTAGAAGAAGTAATTAATTATTTAAATATTCAGGAAGGTAAAATATATGTTGACTGTACACTAGGACTTGGTGGACATAGTGAAGCAATACTTAAAACAAATCAAAACATAGAGTTCATTGGTACAGAACAAGATCTAGATGCTTTTCAATTAGCCACAAAGAGGCTTAAACAATATAAAAACTGTCATTTATTTAACTCTAACTTTACAGAATTAAAAAAGATATTAACTAGCCTTAATATAAGCAAGATAACAGGTGGCATACTTTTAGATCTAGGGGTTAGTTCTTTACAACTAGATGATCCAAAAAGAGGTTTTAGCTTTCAAAGCGATGCTCCGCTTGATATGAGAATGAACCAAAATCAAAGCATCTCAGCATATGAAATAGTAAATCAATTAAGTGAAACAGAGCTAGCTGATTCTATATATAAATATGGCGAGGAAAGATTTTCCAGAAAAATTGCTAAGGAGATCATAAGAAATAGACCGATAAACTCTACCAAAGAGCTATCTACAATAGTATTAAAGTGTTATCCGAAACATAGGTATTTTAAGACCCACCCAGCTACAAAAACCTTTCAAGCCATAAGAATTTTGGTTAACAAAGAGTTAGAAAACCTTGAAAAATTTCTACTTTTTATTCCGGAACTACTTGCCCCGCATAGCCGACTAATTGTGATATCCTTTCATTCATTAGAGGACAGAATAGTAAAACTTTTTTTAAAAGGGAATGAAAATTTCAAAGTCATAACAAAAAAGCCTATTCAATCGTCTTTTGAAGAAAGAAAAAATAACCCAAGAGCAAGAAGCGCAAAGCTAAGAGTTGCCGAAAAAATATAAATGAGTTACACAAATACAAACAACGAGAAATTCAGCAAACAAATCCTAAGCTCATTTGTTTTAAATACACCATATCAAGTAGATGCTTTTTCATCCTCACCAAAATTAACAAAAACCCTCCCATTTGACATTAAATTAGACTCAGTAACTATAGCTAAGATTACATTTAAGTTCATTACCTGTTCTGTAGTTATAATGACTGCTTTTTGTGTTGTATTTTTTTCAATATTGACTCCAATTCAAACTCAAAACAATAAGTTATTAAATACCTCAAAGAATATTACTAATCAACAGTTAATATTGAATACAAAAGCTGAAGAAGCATCTACTTATAAGAAATTATTTCTGGCATCCCAAGCAAATATATTTACTGAACCCAAAGAAATTATTGTTGTTAACAATCACAAGAATGATCTATTTGCTAAAAATGACAAAAAACAGCTCATTAACATACAATATTCAGGATTCTAAAAGCCAAATTTAATCTATTTGTATACAGTGTTAATATTTTAAAGCAACCTACTTAAGAGATAAGATTTTATCCGATTTATTCGGTAAAATCTGTATAACAGTAGAAAAAAGTGCTTAAAAGTGCACTTTGCAAAACCAGCGAAGCTTATTCGTAAGCGAGCTGGTGGTAAATAAGTTTTATAATCACAAATATGTTTAAGAAACCTCTTATCCCATACAATATGAGACTTATTTTTTTAATTAGCCTGATAATTACATCTTTTGCATTAATTTGGCTTCAATTATACAACTTACAAATCATCCAATCGCCTCTACTCATATCCAACTCTAATAAACAAAAGGTAAAAGATACACTTATTTTGCGTGGTGATATCAGGGACAGAAATAGCAATTTACTTGTGCTGGATATTGTTAGTTACGATATCTACAATAATATAAAAGATATCAATAAACTCCCTAAAGACAAAATCAGCCAACTAGGCACAATTTTAAACCTCTCAGAAGAAGTCCTTGAAAAGAAATTAAAACAAAAAATTAATACAAGAATAGCTTCAAAAGTCGATCACCTAACAGTAAAAAAAATAAAAGATTTTGATATTAACTTTGTTTATGAAAGACCCACTGTAACAAGACAATATCCTCATAAGCATTTAGCAGCTCATTTATTAGGATTTGTAAACAATGATCATATTGGTCAACATGGAGTTGAATACTACTACAATGATCTTCTCATGCGACCCACTGAAAAAGATCCAACTGAACCATTTACCAAAGGAGCTAGTATTGTACTCACTATAGATTCCATATTACAAGAATATGCTGAAGAAATCCTTGAAGAGACAATAAAAAAAACAAAAGCTGAACGTGGTACAGTTTTAACATTATCCCCAAAAACTGGTGATATTTATGCATGGGCTACATATCCTACCTATGATCCAAATCAGTTCTACAAAGAAAAACATACAAAAAATTGGGCGATTACTGATGTTTATGAACCAGGATCTACGTTTAAAGCAATCACTATTTCAACAGCACTTGAAAACAATATTATAGATAAAAATATTATTTTTTATGATGATGGGATGCTAAAGGTAGGTTCAAGAATTATAAGAAACCATGAAAAAACCAAACCAAGACAAGTGGATCTTGCAGGATTATTCCAACACTCCAGCAATGTTGCAGCAGCACAAATAGGATTAAAAATAGAACCCAAACTATTTTATAACTCAATATATAATTTTATGTTTGGGCAGATGACAAAAGTAGATTTGCCAGGCGAGTCAAATGGATTATTACTGGATTACAAAAAATGGCGGGAAGTTGACAGAGCTACAACTGCAATAGGACAAGGAGCAATTTCTGTAACTCCAATTCAACTTGCCAGCGCTATTTCAGCAATAGCAAATCATGGTATCTGGACCCAACCTCATGTTTTAAAAGGAATTTGGGATCAAAAATATATGCTTCTCAATGAAGGCCCATTTGAAATAAAACAAATGCAGGTTGTTTCTCAAGAAACTGCTGATTATGTCGCTGGGCTATTAAAGAACAATGTGGAAGAAAATTTAAAAGCAATGGCATACATAGCTGGAGATGTACCAGGATATACCGTTGCAGGGAAAACAGGAACAGCACAAAAAATAAACCCTAATGGAAAAGGTTATATGCCTGGACATACAATTGCTTCATTTGTAGGTTATTTTCCCGCAGAAGATCCAGAAATACTCATGCTTGTTGTAATTGATGATCCTAAAACAGATGGAAGATGGGGAAATACAATTGCAGGTCCTGTATTTAACAAAGTTGCTAAAATGGCTGCAAAAAGAATCTTAGAAAATACTTAAATGAATTCAAAGCATAGAAAATTAGACATTTTATCGGTTCCAAACCTAGTTAACTTATTTGTTAGTGAAGAAAACAAGACTCTACAGGCAATTAAAGGACAAAAGACAAATATTGCAAAAGCAATAAATCAAATCATAGACAAGATACAGAACAAAGGAAAGATAATTTATATTGGATCTGGCACCAGCGGCAGGTTAGGAATATTAGATGCAGTTGAATGTAACCCGACATTTAACACAAACTCATTTCAAGCAATCATAGCAGGTGGACAAAATGCATTTCTAGAAGCAAAGGAAGGCGCGGAAGATAACAAAGTAGCTGCAATAAAAGATTTAAAAAAATTAAAGTTAACAAAGAATGATATTGTTGTTGGAATTTCTGCAAGTGGAGAAACACCATACACCTTAGCAGCAGTTAAATTTGCTAAAGCCAAAAGGATTACAACCATCGGAATATCATCCAAGCCGAAATCAACACTTGCAAAAATATCTTCAATAGACATCTCTCCAGAACTTAGAAGTGAGCTAATTCAGGGTTCTACCAGATTAAAATCAGGGACTGCACAAAAAATTATTCTAAACATGCTAAGTTCTATATCACTGATTAAATCAGGTAAGGTATATAACGACCTAATGATTGATGTTAAACCTACAAATAAGAAGCTTGTGAAACGGGCTATTGGGATTATCTCTATAGTTTGTAACATTTCATTTAATAAAGCTAAAAGCTTATTCATAAAATCTAAAAAAAACACAAAGGCTGCAATAATGATGCACTTTAAGAAATGCTCATTAAATGAAGCTTTAAAACATTTAAACAAATCAAACTACAACCTAAGAAAACTAATTGGATAAAAGCAACTGGATATCCCTAGAAAAGATTTGTTTTTGTGCTGGGAATATATAAGATTAATTAGGACTATAAAATAATGCTTATCAATTATGTAGTTTTTATTTTCACTGTACTGTTACTTTTTGTAGTTTCTTTAGTTCTGTTTAATCCTTTTGCTAAAGAGTTAGATGATGAGTTGCATTAATGCAAAATAGCACATTGTAAGATACAACCTAAATAATAATAGGTGAACTAAAGTTTCATAGTAAAAACATTGTATGGATGATCTCCGAACTTGCCTGAAGTGGATTCTAAATCAAATCCGCACCTAGTATAAAAGTCTCCAACTCCATATTCAACAAATGATTCAACAACTAATCTTGATTTACCTTCACTCCTAGCAAGTTCGGCAGCATAATCTACTAATTGCTTTCCATATCCTCTTCTATGCAGATCTTCTTTTGTTGCTATTGTCTCAACATATGCGTCTGTTTCAGGTAAGCCATAAATAGCTGTTTGAACACATATAGCACCATAAGATGCATTGCCATCTTTTAAAACATGAAATGTACCCTTTTGAATTTGTTCTGCAATCCATGGTTTTGTATCCCATCTAAATCCAGGGATATCTAAGTGAAATTGCCTATTAAATGCAACAATTGAATTTAAATCAGTAGGTGTAGCTTTAACTATTTTCATTTTTGAAATGGGTCTTGTGGGACTCGAACCCACAACCTAACGCTTAAGAGGCGTGTGCTCTACCATTGAGCTAAAGACCCAATACAAAAATCTAGCCGCTAGTTTCTAGTCTCTAACCACTAGAGTGGGCGATGAGGGACTTGAACCCCCACGGTTACCCACATGATCCTAAGTCATGCGCGTCTACCAATTCCGCCAATCGCCCTAAGAGCTTTAAGCATTGAATTCTGAGATATGAGTTTTTTATTTTCTGCTCAATGCTCAGCACTAGTTACTCAGCACTTTTATTATGCGCGCCCGAGACGACTCGAACGTCCGACCGACCGCTTAGAAGGCGGTTGCTCTATCCACTGAGCTACGGGCGCAACTTAAAATCTTTCCTTCAATATGATAATCTTTTTTCTTAACCATTGAAAGGAAATACTTATAAATTAATAAGAATTTCTTCTTTTAAAATTTTTGGTTAACAAGATTTCACCTTAACATCTTAACTAATCTGGCTAAATAAAAATAATTCTAAATAATTTATGGACTCTGCATCCTTAACTTTTATACAATTCTTATATACACATTCGTGTATTAAAGCTGTTTATTTAAGCAGTTTTACTATTTAATAATTACATATAAAAATGAGTACAGTAAATCCTATTGCAGGTAATGCACTGGCCCAAGCTCACCCATATGGGCATCCAATAAATTCTAAGGTTGATCCAATAAGAGAGGAGCAACTGAAGAAGATAAAGCTTTATGGGGGCGGAGCAATTGGCGCACTTTTAGTTGGTGGGCTTTTCAAAGATGGTTTAAAAGCAGGATTCACTAGATTTGCTGACGTAACTAATGGTTTGAGTCACTTAATGGCTGTTCCATTTAGTTTCTTATTTCCATTTCTTACATTAGACAATGAAAGAGGTGGACTTACTGGAAAACAAAGCAAAGATGATCTTTTAACAAGAATGACATACACCGCTGCAAGTCTTGCATTTACCCCAAATACATGGGGAGAACCCTTAAAATCCAGCACAAAGTCAGGTGCACATATGGCTGCTACCCTTTTGAATCTTCCGCACATGGCATATGTACTACTTACGTATACTGGTGGAAGAGCAATGGGCTTTTTAACCTCACTGAAAAAACGATTTGCAAAAGATAGAAGAAATGAGTACAGATACGAACAAGAATTTGAATCTTTATATAAATTAGGCAATTTAGGAAGCTCACAAGCAGCAATTACTCCGCTTGCAAATCAGTTTGTGCTTGGATGGCAATCAATTTTTGATGTTTGTAAAGGAGATTTTGGATCAGCTTTTGAAAGATTTAAAGATGAGCCCATCTCTGTCTTTCTAGGTACTTTCTTTAATTCATGGATGTGGCCTTTTGATTATCTTGCAAAGATATTCGATACTACTGTAAGAACCGCAGAATATGTTGATCAAATAAGAAATGCATTTCCAAAGGATAACCCCGCATGGAAATTTGTAATATCTTCTTTAGAAACAGTAAGAAATAAATGGCACACTGCTTCTAAAGATCAAAATACTGCAACAGGAAAGTTTTTAAAATTTGCAAGAGAAGCATCTAAGATTGAAGCACTAATTTGCCCACCAATTGGAATGGCTTCTGTCGTAGCCCCAGCATTTCAAAAGTTTTTAAAAGGGCAATTCTGGAACAGGGAGGCTCAGGAAATCGGTGGGGCTGTAGGATTTTTAGATAAAGTGGGGAGTACAGCAGCATTCTTGTCACACTTATACTATACAGGTGTTTATACTTTCAATGTAAGATTGCCTCAGTTTGTTTCCAGTTCAATCTTTTATGGAACCAATCTTTACAACAAGATGAGAGGAATTAATATAAGTGATCCTAGACTTGCTGATGACAATTATAGAAAACAAGCGGGTTATGTTGATCCTACTGAGATAAGAGATAGGGTATTTAATAATAGACTTACTAACGTACTCTCAGACTTTGCTGAAAACAGATTAGATCAAACAGAGCTTATGCTACATCCTGATAGTCCAATTTTCATAAAAGACAGATGGGTTGTAGACATGGACAAACCTACAAGAAGATTTATTGATCCAGCTAAAGTTAGCAAAGCTAGTATAAAACATAAGGACGAAGAAAAAATAATCTTGCTAGACCAAACATCTGGTAAGGAAATCACAGCAATTAAATACAAGAAGAGCAACGCTAACAGGCATATAAGAAATTATGCACAAACAATGGCTGAAGAGGTTTGTTATACTCCTGTCAGAGAAAGTTTATATACCAGGATCATGG
>JACOTS010000125.1 GCA_016178265.1 Candidatus Melainabacteria bacterium | reverse complement strand
TTCCCTATATCAGTACAAAATGGATCTGTAGAATAATCTAATCTTCCAGAGTTAAAATCAAATCCAATAGTTTCAAGCACTTCGTTGCATAGTTCTTTTAACTTACCTTTGCTGTAATTTTTATATAAAAAATCATCATTTACTTTAGGCGTATAACCTTTAAATTGTTTAACAATTGGAATGAGTTCCTTTTTTATTTGCGCAAAACATGCATCTAAATCTTTTGTGGTAACCCCAGGTTCCCAAACCCTAATAAGAGCATCATAAGGACTAAATTGATATCCTACACATTCTGCTTCTTTACGCTTCAATGCAACCATTTGTTCTAAATGCGAGACAACTAAGTTAAAATCATTTGCTTCTCTAGCTTTTGCTAAAATAGCAATTCCTCTTACTTCTAATTCTTTAATTTTCTGGGAAAGTTTTGGCGGGGTATTTTTTTCTCTGTCATACTCTTGACGTACAAAACTTACAAGTGCTTTATCTATATCACTTAGCCTTTCATTATTAGGTCTCTCTTCAAAATATCTAAGTAAATATAAAGTGACTTTTGAGGTAAGTTTTTCCTGATGCATTCTTTCCAAATTTTCAAGCTGCCAGATTTTTCCTGATTCTGCATTTTTAGGCATATTAGTTTCTTGGTCCCACCCAAGCAACTCTTTAGCTGAGTCAATAACCTCAAGATCGTCAACAAGCCTGTGAAATCTTGCAAGGTTTAATTGAAAGCGATCACCTTTAACACTTGTAAGATTTATAGCTTTAGGAGATGCTGCTTGTACCACTTCATCTATTACTTTTTCATCATCAAAAATATCATCACCATGGCGAGAACAAGCTTCTTCCCAAAGCCTGATATTTACTAATTGAGGCCTAATTACACGACCAACTCTAAACATGATTGATCCTTTATTTAATACCAGGATAAATCTTACTGTACTTTGTTCTTACATAGTCAATGAAGTACTGCGGGTTTAAATCTTCACCTGTAACTTCTCTTAAAATTTCTTTTGTTGTTTTCATATCACCATGCTTGTGAATCTTTTCTCTAAGCCAATTAGTAAGAACCTTTACTTTTCCTTCTGCAATTGTTATATCTAGGTCAGGTATTTCTTGTCTTGCCGTATTAAATATCTGCGCTGCATATAAATTACCAAGAGTGTACGTAGGGAAATATCCAAACATACCACATGACCAATGTACATCCTGAAAGGCACCCTCTGCATCATTTTTAGGTTTTATGCCAAGATATTCATGCATCTTTTGATTCCAGGCTTTAGGTATATCCTTTACTTCTAATTTTCCCTCAATTAAATCCCTTTCAATTTCATATCGAATAATTACATGCATTTGATATGTAACTTCATCTGAATTGATTCTAATTAAATTAGGCTTAACAATATTTATTGCTTTCCAAAAATCTTCAACCTCAACACCCTCTAATTGTTTTGGGAATTTTTCTTTTAATTTAGGCAAATAATGTATCCAAAAAGGTAACCCCATTCCTACTTGTGTTTCATATAATCTAGACTGCGATTCATCAATTCCCATTGAAGGTGAATCACCAAGCCTGGTATTTGCAATTTCAGGAGCAATTCCTTGTGCATATAAACCATGTCCTCCTTCATGAACTATTGAACTTATAGTTGACCAAAGATCTCTTTTAGGAATATTTGTCCCAATCCTAGTATCATTAAACCCAAGACCACTGCAAAATGGATGCACTGTCTCATCTACTCTCCCTGTAGTCAAATCAAATCCAATATGTTCCAATAGTTCCTTGCTTAATTCCATTTGTTTAGCATGACTAAAGCCTTTGCGTAAAAAATCGTTTTTGATTTCAACACCACTATCTGCAATTGCATGAATAACTGGTACAAGTTCTTTTTTCAAAGTAGCGAATACTTTATCAAGCTCTTCTGTTGTCATACCCTCTTCATAATCATCCAATAAAGCATTATAAGGAGAACCCTTATATCCTTTATATTCAGTTTGTTGCCTCATAAGAACAACTATTTTTTCTAAACAAGGAACAAATTTACTAAAATCTTTTGTTTCCTTTGCTTCTTCCCAAACACTATATCCTTTTGTTGTGATTTCAGAAAATTCCTGCACAAACCTTGGAGGTATTTTTTTTGCTTCTTCAAAATCTTCTTTATATTTTTTTACCATCATCTTATCAATATCAGATAATTGAATAATAATATCTTCAGCACTTAGATAAGCAAGCAGGTTTTCCATTTTTTTTGAAGTAAGTAATTTATGACTTAACGTGTTAACAACTTTGACTTGCATTGCACGAGTATCACTTGCTGTACTTGGCATATAGGTTTCCAAATCCCATTCAGCAAGCCCGGCAATTTGCTCTAATCCTACTAATGTCTCTGCCATTTCTTTGAATTCAACAAGTTTTCTATCAACCTGCGGATCCAGCTTTATAGTTTCAGGAATAATGTTAGGTGTTGTTGATACAGAAGTATCGTTAGAGCTATCTAAAATTTCTTGTGTAATATCATCGGGTAATGAATTATCTTTCTTACCAGCTTTATCAATACTATTACCTGGTAATACAGTAGTCTTACGAACCAACTCACTACCAGCTACATTACCAACCCCATCGACTTTTGGCATAAATAAGATACCTCAACTAGAAATTATCTAGAAAGTATCAAGTAAAAAACAGAATGTCAAATGAATGAGTATTGTATGAAGATCGATTTAGCTTGCGTAAATTATATTACCAGCCCCATACATAATTTACATTAATTAAGAAAAAGATCGATATATCTCTTATAAGCAAAAATCCTATTTCTTTTTTGCCCAGTGATTTCATATACTATGTTCATTCGCTGAAATTTTGCCATAAGAGCAAGAGCATTAGGGTTTTTTAAACCAGTAATTTTTTCTATATCCTTAATTCTTACCAAAGGATATTCAAATAAATAATTTAAAACAATATTTCCTTTTACTGTAGATCTTCCAAAACTTTTAATAAGCGAGTAATCAGATTCTTTCATTCTTTGAATCATCTTTAAAATATTTATTGTTTTCTCAGTTGAAGCTATAAAAGCTCTAAGAAAATATTTCACCCACTCTTCAAGCCCATCTTGTGTATAAACAGAAGCAATCTTATTCATATAATCAGCCTTATGTTTATAAAATATTTCTGACATACATAGTAAAGGAAACTTTAACAATTGTGTTTTATACAAATAATGCAATATTAACATTCGAGCAATTTTGCCATTATCACTTAAAAATGGTTTTAAACGTAAAAAGAATACATGCATATACGCTGCTGTAATTAAAACAGGATATTCATGCTCACACGTAATAAACTTCTGGAATGCTTCCAAGCCATTTAACAAACTGCGATTTGCCGGGTGTACATAAGATGTAGAATTTTTAATCAGTGACTCATTCCAACCCACACCTCTTCTAAATTCACCAGGCATAACATTTGAGTTTTTAATACCCATTAATAAATTTTTATGTAGTTTTTTTATAAAGTCTAAAGAGATGTTTTGTTCTTTTAAAATTTGATGCCCGACATTTAATGTTGTTAAATAATTTAAAACATAATTTACATTTTTATCTAATATCAAATCATATACGTTCAGGTATTTTTTTAAGACTTCATAAAAAGATATTTGTTCTTCATCAACAGAACATGAAGAAACCGATTCTTTTAACAAAAAAAGAAACGCATATAATTCTATTTCCTTAATTAATTCAATATTTCCGCTTAGCCTTCCTAAAGCTATATTTGCTTCTGAAAGTAATTTTTGCAATGTAGAATCAATATTTATTTTTGGAGAAAATAAAGTTTGAATTAATTCAGTATCATGTAAATGTTTTTGCAGTTCTTCCATTTATCACCATCATTAATAAATTATTTTATTTCAAAACCCCTGAGCAAATAGCTCTATTACTCTTGATATTACAAATCAAAAATAAGATTTAGTAAAGAAACTAGATACTAACAGAAAATTTTTTATCTATGGCAAGAAGAAACAATCATTGATTGTTTTGCAGTAAAAATATACAAACCACATATAATTTTTTCAAACAATTTTATCTACGAATTCAAAAATTATTTGTTAGTTTATTCCAAATGATATTTTTCAACTCATGCTAATCTCTAACTTGGAAGTTGGTTAGATGCAAGGAGGAAACTATGCAAATATTGCCAACCGTTCCTGTAAGGATTCATCTTCCACAAAAACAGGAACAACCTAAGACTGAAAAATCCATAAATAAGGATTAGTCATAGGACTCAAACAAAGCGCCTGGTGTTTAAAAATACCAGGCGTCTTTGTATGAGCTGTTCCCCTGGCAAGATGGTTGAGGATATTACACCTACAACTTTTCAAGCAGCAGTGCTCGCTGCTACTTATATAAAGAATTAAGAGTTGGTTTTTTGATAGAGAAAATATCTGATTTTAAAGGGTTTTTAATACTTTTACATAAAAATCAAAAAAATCCTGCTATAGGCTCAAAGTTCCTTCTAACACACATACTGCCTGACCAGAAATAATAACCTTATCTTTTTTCATAGCACATTTAATAGTGCCTCCTCTTTTTGAAATTTGCTTAGCAATCATTTCTTGTTTATTCAATCTAATACTCCAATAAGGGATTAAAACTGAATGTGCTGAGCCAGTGACCGGATCTTCATTTACTCCTACTTTTGGTGCAAAATATCTGGAAACAAAATCTGTTTCATTACTACTCGCCTCTGCTGTAATTATAATGCCTCTTGTATTTATCTGAGACAATTTTCCAAAGTCAGGAGTTATTTCTCTTATTTGTTTCTCTAAGTCATAAACTAAAAGCAAATCATATTTTGATTTATAAATTAAAGATGGCTTAATACCTAAAGATGGTATCAATCCTTCAGGTTCAGCTATTTTAGCAAAAGGCAAAGCAGGAAATTCCATTTGATACCAATTGCCTGTTTTGGCAACCAGTAAATCACCAGAATATTTTGTATGAAACTTTATTTGATTAGATGAAGAAATAAGTTTTTCAAAGACTATATAAGCTGCAGCAAGAGTTGCATGCCCACACAACTCTACTTCACATACAGGTGTAAACCATCTAATGAAAAGTCCATCTTGGTTAATTTGCACAAAAGAAGTCTCTGATAAATTATTTTCCGCTGCAATGTTTTGCAATATATCATCACTAAGCCATTTATCAAGGATAACAACTGCTGCAGGATTTCCATGAAACGGCTTATCAGTAAATGCATCTACTTGAAACAAAGGGAATTCCATAACATTTATCCTATCAGTTATAATATAAATTATCTAATGAAAGAATATATTCAATTTCTAAATGCTCCTTTATCATCATGGAATGGCTGGACATTAATTAGTTTTATCCTACTGATTATTTTTGCTAAATTTATAATTCACTTTTTATATCTTTTTTTTATAAGTATTTTAGGTGCCTTTGGATTAGCTTTTAGAATACTAACGGACCCAAATAAAAGCAGATTGGTTGCCTTTATACAGGCTCCCCTTATATTCTTATCAACCATAGCATTTAGCATCATTGCATGTGCAATAGGGGCATTAATGTACAGTATAGGAATTAATCCACCGAATACACAAACCAATAACACAGCTAGCTAATGACCGTTATTACGTTCTTTAATATATTCATCTATATATTCAATTAGCTTAGAAGAGTAATGTTCTATTCTACGGCTGTTTCTATGCCCATCTCCTACTTTATTCTTTACAGTAGTTTCAATATAGTGTTTAAGCTCGGATACATCTCTATCACTTAAAAATACAACTGAAACAAAGGCAACTGCATCCTGAGCTGACATTAACTTATCTGCATCATCTGTTTTTGACATTTCTTCAGCTAAACCAGTTGCCTTTAAAAATATTTTATTTATGCGCAACAACTCTCCTGCCTTAACTTTTGTGCCTTTTGCATCTTTATTTTTTAGATTTTCATTTAAATCAATTCGTGCTTTTGGCAAACTTAATTTAATTTTCCCAAATTCATTTTCAAAATTAAGTCCTCTTGCTTTCCACTGCTCAACTTGTTTATCAATCTCAACGTTAAGCTGTTTTAACTCTTCTTCTTCAGACAAATTTGTATTATCTTTTAAAAGCCATCCGAAAAGTTTCAACACATCACTTGCCGGAAAATCAACTTTTGACTTTTGAGCATTATTAATAAGTAAAGAAATATCATCAATTAATTTTTGTCGAATATCATTCTTTATTTCTTTACTTTTAGGACATTTTTGAACAACCTCTATACCAGCCACAACATCTTCAGCAAGGGTTGCTTGTCTTTGTCCACAGCCAAAAGCAAGTGTTGCCCCAATTAACACTGCACTTCCTATTCTCATGACTCGTCTCCCTATCAACTAGTCTACAAATAATCAAAGATATATCAACCAAAATTAACTAGTAACCTAAAATGGCATATTTCACACTTGATGTAAAAGTACTACAACACTAAATGAAAGTCAATAGTTAAATATTAGCGATGCAATTGTTCTCTAATAAAGTTTGCAACTCGCGTTATAACATCATCTTTATCATCAATATCTTGATGAAAAACATCTGGCAATTGTATTGAAACATCATTGTCTGTGCCATTGCTCATAGCAAGTCCATGTACACCATGCAAATCATTTTCTTGATAAATATGTAAATGCCTGCTAGAACATTCTGGTCTTCTTTGTACCCCACATCCAAGATTTCCAATTCCTAATCTAACAGCATCAACATAAGCACTACAAATAGGAACATTACCTAATCTATCCCTATGATTATTTAAAATTTGGTCCACTGTTCCACCACCCCAACTAAATCCTGCAAATACCATTCTTGACGGTTTTTTATATCCATTAAATTTTCCTCTGCCATTTAACATATCCTCTAAAATATTAACGGTGTGTTCTAATACTGCAGATGAATGAAATGGGCATTCTGAATCATCAGACGATGAATTACCAGAAGAACCAGATGAATCTCCCAGATCCATAAGTCCACCACCTACTCTAAACAGTGCTACATCTACATCACTACGAGCTTTAAGTTCATCATAAATCCTTAACAAACCTACATCACGCCTACATCCTGTTAAAGACTGATTCTTACCCAAGACTAAAACAACTAAAGGGCGGGATTGTCCATCATATGTTAATTTCGAGGTATATATTTTATTATCAAGTGACCTTCCAGGCTCATAATGTAACCCATCGTGATATGCAACTAATTCTTCCTGAGTTCTGGCACCGTTTCGATCTCTTGCTTGCCTTGCTTCACCATAGTGAAAAGCATAATCAACATTTTTTGCTACTTTTTGAATCCATGATACAGACTTTACATACTTAAGAATTGAAGAGAAAAATCCTACAACTTTATTTTTTACTTTTTGCCAAAGCGATTCTTCTTGATTGCCAAGAGCTTGTGTGCCAAAAAACTGATCATAGTTACAAGCCTGTGAAATACTTAAAGCAGCACACCCACCAGAAGAAGGTACACTGGTGTACTCCTTGCCATAAGATTGAACAGAATGACTCTCTACCCCAATAGTCATATTAGAACCTTTATATTTATAAAGGTCGATTCATCAAATTATTAACCAAATCTACGTTAAAATAGAAAAAACAACAAAAATTAGCTAAAAATAAGTTAAAAACCAATTAAATAAAGGAATTGTTCAAAAGTTACAAAAGATATAAGTTGAGATAGCATTAGGTTTAAAAACACAAAGAACAAGATATATTAGTTAAAGATCACTATGAGTTACGTCAGCAAAATCACAAGTAGAATTTATGCTCTAATTTTAATTATGGGCGGCATTATGGGATATGTAAAAGCCGGAAGTTTAATGTCAATTTTATTTGGCATGTTTTCCGGTATATTAATACTTCTTGCATGCCAATTTGGAAAAAAAGATCCAAAATCCGCATACTTATATATTGCTGGAATTAGCCTTTGCTTAGCTATGTTTTTCTTATTTAGATTTTCAATAACAGGTTCAATGATGCCTGGTGGCATGATGTTTTTATTCAGCATGACAACTTTTGTAGTTGTAGGCTTAAGCTGGCTAAAAGTCAAGAATCAAAAGTAACATGATTGATTTTCCTCATCTTGACCTGGATATTAAAACGGTTTTGTTCTTTAATCAATTTTGCGGTAAATCAACTTTTTGGGATACCTTGCTACTCATATTTTTATCAGTTGATGCCATTCGAACAGCAATATTAGTTGCACTTACAGTTGGCATATGGGAATTTGGAAGAGCTAAAAAAAATATTCAGGCAAGAAAAAGAGTAATTGCAATATTATTTAGTATTGTTTTATCACTGGGGATAATTGAAATAATGAATGCTGTAATAGATAGCAAAAGACCTATTGTTACTTATGAAACTCAAATCAAAGAACCAATCAGATCGTATAACACTAAACAACTTTGGAAAGATGGTTGGGTAAGAAATGCAAAACATGGCTCATTTCCAAGTGACACAGTTGCATTACTAGGAACCATAGCTTGCGGATTGTTTTTCTGGAGAAAATCAATTGGAATTATTGCTTTTTTATTTGTACTTTTCGGAGGTATTATTCCAAGATTATATTTTGGTCTACATTATCCTTCTGATATGCTTATTGGTGTTTTAATTGCTGTACTTGCTACATTTGTTGTTGAAAAACTTAAATTTTTAGATATCTTAGGTAATTCTTTAATTAATACCTACGATAAATATCCTTATATTTTTGGTACTCTAGGGTTTTATTTAATGTACATCATAGCTGATAAGTTTATTTTGCTTAGACAATTACCGCTTTGGATAAAAGCAATGTTTCAATAACTATCTTCCGCAACAAGCTGGACCTGCCACAACCCAGTCTTTTATATCTTTATCACCAGTGGGATCTGATTCATAAAACATTCTTGCAAAAAGAACCGCTGCTTCTTTTAATTCAGTGTCAGCTAAAGGTTCTACATCTTTTAAGTAGTCAGAATATATCTTTTTTCTTATATCTTCAACTGACATTTTAACCTTAAAATCAGAAAACACTTTTTTTCTTACATACTCAGTGGCATTTGGAAATGTCTTTAAAAGCAGCGCTGCAGATTCTTTTGTTTCACCCCCAACAAGTGCTGAATATAAATTCGCAAAACATTCTCTATGCCTACCTTCACTCTTACAAACCGAATATGCAAGTGCATCTTTAACTTTCGGATCCATCCTTTCCCTATCAATATTAAATGCAGCCTGGAACTCATCGGAGTCAGAATATCTAAATATCTTTCTCAGTTTTTTGGATGCATATTTTGATGAGTTGACACCAGAAGAATAATCATCACCATTTATATAATCCACTGCATGCCCAGTTTCATGAAAAACCAGATGCTTTCTCCATACAGGATAATCCATTTTATCAACTAGTTGTTTTGATCCATATTTATAACTAGTTTGCGGAGCCAGTACCCTTTTTTGATAATAATATGCTGGGTAGTTTGAATAATTTCTGTGATCTACACACGTACCATCTTCTTTAACCTCAAGCCATGGTTTATCCGGATCATTTGGATTATTTTTATCATGATTTTTAGTGTAAGGATATAAGTGATAGTAAAGATCCTCAACATTCTTTGCCATCATATAATTAAATCCTCTGGCATTTAATGCATCAGTAATTGGGGATGGCATCTCTTTTATAAACTGATCTGCTTCCATGAGATATTTAGAACTAACACTAGTATGATTTTGAACAACAATTAACGGATGAATATTATATTTAACTTTATAGCCACTGCCTGTATCATATATCTCAAAATCACCTTTAAGTCCAGCACCGGAAGCATCAACAATTGCAACGGGTTTAGAAAAATCATCTGGCTGAGGAAAGACTAATCCGTTTTGTCTTTGCTCATCATCATATGCTGCTAAAAACACATTATCAGTTCGTGCATTTTTATTTTGAACAATATAAAACCAGCCTCTGTTTTCTGTGTTCACATAGTAATATGCAGCATATTTATCCGTATCAATTCTTTCAGAACTGGTTATAGTACCGGTAATTTTGTACTTCTTAGGCTCAGTAGCTGTTTCCTCTGCATAAGAAGTAGATTCAAGAACAGGAACATTTGCCCTCACAAGATGATAAGCAGTAAAAAGTGATGCAGTTGTAAGAAATGATCTTCTATCTACCTTCATACAGAGAACCCCACTATTATTTACAATAGTTAAACCAAAAATAGTTTTTAAAGATAAAAGAGATTGTAGTTCAATCTTTGTATTTTTAAGTAAGATAAAACCTAATGTGCGTATGATATGTGCAAAATTATTGTCCGCAACATTCTACATGTCTAGGATTAGGTTCAGCAACTATAGGTATATTTGGGTGGTTATGCTCATTTAAAATAGCTGACAATTCTCTTGCAAATCTTTTTTTATCATTGAAAGAAATTAACCTACTTGTATCTTTTATGTAATCAGAGTAGATATGTTTTCTTACATAATCAATAGAAAAATTTACATCAAAAAGGGGAAGTACTTTTTGTCTTATATGTTCAGAAGAATTTGGAAACCCTCTAAACATTACCTTTGCATCATCCTTAGTCGTAGTGCCCGTAAATGCTGCAAAAATATTTGCAAATGCTTCAACATTTCCTCCAAGAGTTTTTCTTTTACACCAAAAATATGAAAGCTCTTCTTTAATGTCCGGATCCATTCTGGACAAATCTACTTCAAATGCCATTTTAAAAGCATCTGTCTCATCAAAAGCTTCTATTTTGCCAACTTTTGTGCCAGGATATTTTTCAGCATCACCAAGCTGATAATATCTATCCGAATTAAAATCAGCAAGAGCATGACCAAGCTCATGGCCAACAGTCTTCCTTGTCCAGGTTGGATCATCAATCCTATCAATTAATTTTCTTGTTCCATATTCATAATGTATTTGTGGAATAACTGCCATCTTTTTCGAATAAAAAGCAGAGGTATTTGACCAATTTCTATGATCAATACACGAACCATCTTCTTTAACTTCAAGCCATGGTTTATCTGGATCATTTGGATGTTCCTGATCATGTTTTTTTATAGAAGGATACAAATGATAATAAACATCTTCAACATTTCTTCCAGTATAAACTTGTATGCCTCTTTGAACAAACTTTTCAACCAATGTATCAGGTAACATTTTTACAGCATTGTGCATATTTAATAAGACCCTTGAATCTATATCTGAATGCTCAGGCACATAAATCATCGATGTTAATGGAAATCTTACCTCATAAACACCATTATTATCATAAATTTCAAAATCTCCAGTCAAACCAGCTCCTTCACCTTTAACTATTGCAACTGGTTTTGTGGGATCATCCGTCTTAGGAAATAGCAAACCTTTATTCATACCATTATCAGATGTACAAAGAAACACTTTATCGGGTCTGCAATTTTTCTTTTGAACAATATAAAATCTTTCGCCACGTTCTGTATCAATTGCATAATATGCAGTATATTTATCAGTGTCAATTTGACTTGCCTTTGTAAATATTTCACTTATTGAATAAGTTTTTGGTGTTTTATTTTTACTACCTGCAGCATAAGCAACAGAGTCCAAATATGGTACTCTACTTCTAAGCAGTTGATATGCTGCAAGTGTTGATGCACTAGTTAAAAATGCACGCCTGTCAACTTTCATACATTACAGTCTCTGTACTTTGCTTAAATTACTTAACTTTAGAATTGAAACTATTTTACTACATGGACAACCATATAGCAATTCAGTGCAATTTAATCTTTTATCGGGTAATCCCTCATAATTTTTAAATACCATTTAACCTCACATCATTAACTTAAATTCGAAATTAGTATTTTTAGTTATCTCTATTTGAGGAGGTTAATCATTGGTTTATTCTGTAAATGGACAAAATGATTTAGGTTTAGTTCAAGGCCAAGCTAAACAAGCAGTCTCAGATTCTGCAGTGGAAAATAACGCTGCAAAACAAGATACTCTTAGACTTCAACAAGAATTAGATGACAGAACTAAATTCATGCAAGAAAGAATTGGGGGCGCAAATAAAAATCTCCAAAGTTCTATAGAAGCTTATGAAGATTACAAAAGCAGTTGGAATGTTTTCAGAAAAATGGGTAGTGAAAGTACTGCTCTTCAAAAGCAAATAGAAACTGAAAGAAAGTATAGGGATAAATTAGTTCAACAAGAACAAGAACTCATTAAAACTCAAAACAGAACAAAAGAATTAATCAAAAAAGGTGAATATGCACTTGCTAAAGCAGTCTTAGAAGGAAAAGAACAAGAGTACAAACAAAAAATGCTTGCTGCAGGAAAAGAAGCTCAAAAAGGTTACCAAAGTGCAAATAAAGATTTAGAAGACACTGACAGGTTTTTAGGAAAAGTTGAAACCGGCATGCGCTACACAAGAGATGGTTGTGTAATAGCCGGTGCAATTATTGCAACCGGTGGTGCTGCAGCTGGGGGATTTGCAGCGGCAGCAGCAGCTGGTACTGCAGCTGGAACTGTTATTGGGGGTACAAGTAATTTAGCAAGAGCTGTTGCTGATCAAAGTTACGGTACAGGAAACTATGGATTAACAGATGCTCTAAAAGATACAGGAAAAGATGCTCTAACTTCAGTTCAAATTGGACTTTCTGGCGGAGCTGGCGCCGGTGCTGCTAAAGGAGTTGGTTCACTTCTTGGGAAAGAAGTTCTTAAGCAAACAGGAGGAAGAGTTATTGTTGGCATGACTGCTGGTGGAGCCAGTGGATTTACCGGAAGTGTGCTTCAAACAGGTACCAATATAGCAATGGGAAAAGAAGAAAGATCATGGGGACAAATTGCAGCAGATACTGCAAGAGGCACGGTTGTAGGAGCTATGTCCGGTGGAATCGGCGCAAAGGGACAAGCAGTAATCGATAACATGGCAGTTCATGGTACTAATACTTTAATTAGAGAAGTGGCTGTAAGAGCTACAGCTGATGTAGTAGCACCTACTGCAATTAGTGTTGGTTCTTCTTATGGAAGTGCATGGCTTACAGGATCTGAAACACCAACATTAGAACAAGTTACTCAAGAAGCTTCAATGGCAATACTTAGCAGCTACATAGGTGCAAAAGTAACTCAAAATCAGCAAAGCGGCAGACAGTGGCATCAGGATTTTACCGAAGCTCCTACATTGTCTGCTGTTGGTTCAAAGGTAGTTTCAAAATTATATGCAAAACAAACACCTCCACCTCCTGCTCAACAAAGTAAACCTACAACAAGCCCTCCTCCTACACAACAAACAGAAGTTGAAAGTCCGGAAACACCCACTATTGAAATCAAACCAAAAGAAAATAAATCTGGGATGACTACTACAGATAATGAACCACAAGTTCATGAAAAACCAGCAACAACTACAGTCAATACAAAAAATAACAATAGCGAGGTAACTACAGTTCAATCTGAAGATGTTCTTGTTGAAGCTATAACTACCAAAATAGAAGAATTAAGAAATAATGGTTCCCTTTTACCAGAAGAAAGCGGTGCAATAGATACACTTGAATTTCTTCTAAGAAATAAAATAGCTTTATCAGATGATTCACAACTGCCTCAAGACCTAAAGATCCTTGTAAAAGAAATTAATGCTGCAAGAGAATTAGCAAAATTAAACACAGTAGACACACATCCTGATGATCGTTCCCTAATATATGGACACGTGGTAAATTACAAAGATACTCCTCAGGCTTCCGTAGACGGCGCATTACAAATATTGCGTGGCAACATGCGGCCATCCGGAACAGGAGAAGTATGGCTATGGACTATAACAGGTGATGTTAATAATATTCCTCCACAAAACAGAACAGAAATAGAGTTACAAAATACTGATTCTACACGACTTGTTAATTTCAATGGACAATTTCCAAAAGATAAGGTTGCTTTCTTAATAGTTGGTGATAAAAATTTAAGAACGCATGTAACAGAACAAGGGAAAGGAATATCTCACGGAGGACTTTCTATATTTGATCCATATCAAAGTCCTTACTTAGCAGAGGTTTTATATAGCGGAGATATATCAAATCCAAATTTCAAACTACTAGAAAATCAAGTAAGGATAACAAATGAATATAGAAAAGAACAAGGTTTACCTCCAATTGAACTTAGTGTATGGCATGGACTTAACAGTGATGGAAGTCCAAACATAACACCAATAGATCAAAGTTAAATAAATCGTAACTGTTCACCTTGTTAGATATAACTCAGTGGGTCCTGCCACCTGCAGGTCACCCTCCATGAGCTGCGTTCCTTGCTCATGGACCCCTCCCTTCGAGGCTATCTCAAAACTCTGTAATGAAAGGCCACTAATTTTGTAACAGAACATCATGACATGTGGGAGGATAAAAGTATGCCACGTCGTCATGAACTTTCTGAAAAACAATGGAAAAAGATTAAAAAATA
>JACOTS010000153.1 GCA_016178265.1 Candidatus Melainabacteria bacterium | reverse complement strand
TATACAGGAAATTAGACGGGTTTATGATTCTCTAAATCAGAGGACTATATAGTCCGGTATCAAGGCACTAATTTTTTTTGCAGCTTCCCTGCTTGCATTTTTGTCTGATAACTTTTCTTTTACTTTTTTCAAACTCTCTTTTATTTTTCCAACATGTCCCGGTACTTCAAGCCATTCTTTTGTGTTTTGATAGTAATTGTCTGGGGTGGCTTCGCTTTGAATTAATTCAGGTACAATTTTTTCTCCAAGAATTATATTTGGCAACCCAATCATGTTAATTCTTTTAAGAATAAGATATAAAATATAATTTATTGCATTTCCACGATAACCAAGTATCATTGGTGTTTCATAAAGTGCTGCTTCAAGTGTTACTGTACCAGATGTAAGCCATGCAAAATCACAAGCTGACAACAGTTTATGGTTA
This sequence comes from Candidatus Melainabacteria bacterium, assembly GCA_016178265.1. Classification (GTDB taxonomy): domain Bacteria; phylum Cyanobacteriota; class Vampirovibrionia; order 2-02-FULL-35-15; family 2-02-FULL-35-15; genus JACOTS01. Next base: position 8,051 of record JACOTS010000153.1, on the reverse strand, counting down.
TTGCCTGGAGGTAGTACCTTGATTTTTTCATGCAGATTGTCGTAAGAATGTTTTACAGGAAACATGTAATGAATTTCAGATTTTCTACTTCCAGGGAAAAGCCCGATTAATGTACTCCCGTTACTTATACCTAGTTCCGATCTAACTTTAGTTCGATCAAATTCAGTATGCTCATTAACAATTGGGCTTCCTATGTAATAGGCATTCACTCCTCTTTGTCTGTGAAATTCTTCTTCAAAAGGAAGTCCACACAGTACAAGATCACAGTACTTTGCAAGGATTTTTGTTCTGCCTTGATTCCATGCCCAAACCTGAGGTGGAAAATAGTAAACAATTTTTGTATCTGGTAAAACTTTTTTAATTTTTTTTGTAAGTCTTAAATTAAAGCCTGGAAAATCTACCAATATTAATATGTCAGGTCTATATATTTGCAGTTTAAATAATAATTCTTTTTCAAGATTTACATAGAGTGAAAGCTTTTTTATTACTTCAGTTAAACCCATAGAGGCTAGATGTTTGCTTTCAAAAAATATCTTTCAACAAATAAACTATCTGGTGGTATTATCTTATAAAGTTCATTTAAAAGGCTTGCTGCATGCAGGTCGCCAGATTCTTCACCAGTAACAAAGAAAAACTTTTTCATATGTCTAATTCTAGAACAAAAATCCCAAAAGAGAAACAAATGCAATTATTTACACATGAAGGGCCTCTGCCACATAGAATACGACCTGCTTTGGTAAGTGAAATAGTAGGACAAAAACACTTGATTTCTGATAATGGAGTATTAACTAAATGGATTGAGGATGATCTTCCTTATTCGATTATTTTATGGGGTGCACCTGGTACTGGTAAAACAACTATTGCTATGGTTGCTAAGTCAAGTACAAATAAAGAGTTTATATATTTATCCGGTGCTGCAACTAATATTTCTGAGCTTAGAGAAGTGATTAAAGAAGCTGAAAAACGACCAGGACAATTAATACTCTTTATTGATGAAATTCATAGACTTGCAAAGAATCAACAAGATGTTTTGCTTGAGCCTTTAGAAGTTGGGAATTTTATTCTTATCGGAAGTACTACAGAAAATCCTCATGTTTCTGTTACCAGAGCTCTTCATTCCAGGATTAAAGTTTTGGAATTAAAACCTCTTGAGAAAATTGATATGGAAAAATTAATTGAACGTTCTATTAACCATCCTCAGGGTTGTCCGGATTGTATGATAGATTCTGATGCTAAAGCCCTTTTGATATCAAGTTCAAGTGGGGATGCAAGACGGCTATTATATAATCTTGAAGAAGCTTATTTGAAAGCAAAGAAGTTTAATGATTTAAGAATTAACAAATCTATTGTTCACAATGTTTTGCAAAATAGTCAAAATCAAATAGGAGCTGATCCTGACAGTTATTACCATTTAGTTAGTGCACTGCAAAAGTCTTTAAGGGGTTCTGATCCTGATGCTGCACTTTATTGGCTTGCAAGATTACTTGCTGGTGGTGCTGATCCTGTACATGTAGCAAGAAGAATTTGGGTAACAGCCACAGAAGATATTGGTTTGGCTGATAGTAATGCCTTGACTATTGCAACGAATGCATATTTTTTTGCACAGAATCTTGGAATGCCGGAAGCTAGAATTGCACTTTCTCAGGCAGTGTTATATTTAGCTTGTGCTCCAAAATCAAATACAACGGTGGTGTCAATTGATAAAGCAATGTCTGATGTAAATGAAAAACCTCCATATCCTGTTCCGATTCATTTACGAAGTTTGGGAGGGGAAGGATATAAATATCCTCATTCATTTAAAGATGCAAAGGTTGAACAAGAATACTTACCAAAAGAGCTTGTAGGAGAAAAATATTTTAATCCAAATGAAAGGGACAACATACAAGGAGATAGGAGTTAGGAAATAGGAGATAGGAGTTAGGAGATAGGAGATAGTGTGTTAACTAAGAGCTTTTTACTGAATTTTGATGAAAATGTTAATAAGACATTTTGTGTAACTGATATTGAAACCACGGGGCAAAAACCTGAAGATTCAGAGATTATTGAAATTGCAACCGTTAAGATTCAAAATGGTGAAATAAAAGAAAAATTTTGTTCTTATGTAAAACCAAACAAATCTATTCCTTCATTTATTACTCAAATGACAGGAATTACCGATAGTGATGTAAAAAATGCACAAAATGTAAGAGAGGTATTAAATGACTGGCTTGAATTTATAAATGGGGCAGATTATTTTTGTGCTCATAATGTGATGTTTGACTATGATTTTATTTATAAGTATGTTTTACTACATAAATTACCTATAGAGATTTTACAACAATTAAGATTCTTTTGTACGGTAAAAACCGCAAGAATTTTGTATCCTGATTTAAAAAGTAGAAAGCTTGGAGATCTAATAAAACATTTTAAAATCCCGGTTAATAAAAGACATAGAGCAATGGATGATGCAATTGCAACAGCTAGCCTTTTAATCATGTTTTTAAAAGATATTGAAAAAAAAAGAAACGAATTAATTAATCATATTGAGAAGACAAAAAAAAAAAAATTAAAATCATTTGAAGCTGCTGAGTATTTAAGTGTACCGAAAGAAAAAATTTATGAAATGGTTAAAAGTGGTGCTCTGAATGTTTCAGAAATATATACAACTAAGAGTGGTGATGAAGGATATCTTTTTTTAAGAAGTGAATTGGAAAACATGCTTTTAGAATAATTCTGAGAACGAACTTCTAACTGCAAATTACAGCACCGCTACTGGATCCTAATATATGTGCTCCTGCCTCAAGGAGTTCTATAGCATCTTCTTTTGTTTTTACTCCACCTGATGCCTTCACTCCTATTTTCCCGGCTTGTATTTCATCTATCGTCTTTGCGTATAAGTCCATTCCTTCCAATGTTTCTTTAATGATATGTACTGCATCTAGGTTTGCCATTTTAAAATCAACAAACCCTGTTTTTGTTTTCACAATTATATTTTTTGCTTTTTCCTCTTTTACTATTTTTCCAATAATTTTTACTGCATTTCGTATTTGATCCTTTGTTAAAGTATCAACCTCTAAAATTATTTTTAGTGGTTTACCCCCCATAGCCTTAATTACAGCTCTTGTATCAGTTTCAAACTCTTCTAGGTCACCTTCTCTAATCCTTTCGTATCTGGAAACAATGTCAATTTCATCCACACCTAATTTAAGAAGTTCTTTGATATCAGCTACTCGTGTATTGGTTAATCCTCTACCATGCGGAAAATCACACACTACAGCTATAAGAACATCAGTTCCAGAAAGCATGCTTTTTACAGCATTTACTTTGCATGGATGAACACAAAGAGAACGATATCCGAATTGTTTTGCCTCTTTTACTGCCTCTTCAAAATCTTGTGTTGTAGATGTAGGTTTTAATATGCTTTGATCAATAGTCTTTGCTAAAATGGCACTTGTGTATTTTGTTTTTAAAGACAAGTCCAATGTTGTTACTCCAGAAGCTTTCATTATATATTCCTCCCAAATCGTGTTTAGTGTACCAATATTGTAATTTTAACGTTTCTACCTACCACCGGCTTGCTCACTAATGAGCTGCGCCGGTTTTGCAAAGTGCACTTTTTAGCACTTCTTAACTAGTGTTATTCAGATTTTACCGAATAAATCGGATAAAATCCTTCCCTGTGAGTTGTTTATTTGGGATTTTTACCAATAGATAAGACAGTAACATTTTAACCTTAAAACCTTGTAATAAAAGGCATATTTAAATTAGTTATAAGTAAGATTTTTCTTACGTTCTTTAAGAAGATCTGGTTCTAATTAAGCTTTTTATTGTTTGTTTGGTGAAATAGTCATATCTTTGGCTGGTGTAATCAACACAGGTTTTATACATAATTATTTTATGTTTTTTTGAATCTTGTGTAGGATTTTTTTGGATAAACACTTCTTCTCCTTTACCTTCGAAATCAATAAATCCAATAACAGTAATTTTTTCAGCAACTTCTCCAATATAGTAAATGTGATCTTCTTTTTTTTGAATTTTTACTCTATCAAAAATAACTCTTGAAATAAACTCATCTTTTTTAGAGGAGGGTAAGTTATCATTTGCAATTTTCATTAAGCTTAAAACTGATCTTGCCTTTTTGCCAGCAAAACTATTAGATGACTCTTTGGAACTAGTAAAATTAAAAATAAAAGGTAACATATTAGTTTCTAAGAAGTAATATTCCGCAAATAAGTTTCTTGGTTTAGTATTAGCTTGCTTATCATGACTAATATTAATTAGTATCAATTATTTACATGTTATCGTTAGGAGATTGTTTAAACTTCACTGTTCTCTCTTGATTCTTCTGCCTTTGAGACTTTACTTTCTTCTTCTGTAAATTTGGTTACTGAAGCTACGTGATCTTCTTCATCTAGCCTTTGTAGTCTTACGCCAGTTGCCATCCTGCCTTGGCAGCTAATATCACCGGCTTTTGCTCTAAGTACTACACCATGTGCAGATGCAATTATTACTTCATCGGATTCCTGAACAATATTTAATGATGCAAGGTGGCTCTTCTCTGACTTAAACTTAGTTCCTATAAGCCCAATGCCTGATCTATTTTGTGTTCTAAATTCTTCTAACTCTACTCTTTTGCCAAAACCATCGGTTGTTACAAGAAGAACTTGTTCTTTAGAATCTGCTGTAAATGTATCACAACCTACAACATAATCTCCTTCTCTTAAATTAATTGCTCTAACACCACGAGCAGTTCTTCCAAGGGGTCTTAAATCCTCTTCATCAAATCTAAGCACCATGCCGTCATATGTGCCAATAATAATGTGGTCTTTGCCGTAACTTCTTCTAACCCAAATTAGTTCATCATCTTCATCTAGGTTCATTGCTACGATACCAGAGCGCCTAACGCTTTGAAAATTATCCATGGAAATTTTCTTGACTACACCATGCTTGGTCAGCATTACAAAGTAATTATCTTCTTTAAATTCACTTGTTGCATAAATAGCTGTGATTTGATCTTCTTGGCTAATTGAGATCAAATTATAAATTGCTTGTCCTTTATGTTGCGCGCTTCCTTCTACAACTTCATAAACCTTTGTGGTGTATACAGAACCTTTCTCAGTGAAGAACAATAACGCATCATGGTTGTTTGCGATTGCAAAATGAGCTACAGCATCTTCTTCTCTGGTTTTGATTCCGCCTTTTCCTCTGGTAGCTCTACTTTGTCTTTCAAATTTTACCAGGGGCACACGTTTTATATAGCCTTTTTCTGTAAGAAACACCACCATTCTTTCATTTGGAATTAAATCCTCTTCTGAAAATTCTTCTGTAGCAGCAGCTATTCTGGTTCTTCTAGAGTCTGCAAATTTTTTCTTGGATTCCAATAGCTCTTCCTTGATAATATCTAAAACCAATTTTCTATCAGAGAGAATCTTTTTTAACTCTTTAATTCTTTTGTTTAACTCTTTATTTTCTTTTTCTATTTTTTCTCTTTCAAGACCAGTTAATCTTCTAAGTTGCATTTCTAAAATAGCGCTGGCTTGAATATCGTCAAGCTTGTATTTTTTAATAAGAGCCTCTTTTGCTTTATCAGTATCATCAGCATTTCTTATGAGTTTAATAATTGCATCAATATTTTCTAGTGCAATTAAAAGGCCTTCTAAAATATGAACTCTGGCTTCAGCTTTGCTTAATTCAAATTTGCATCTTCTGGTTATTATTTCTACACGATGCTCAACAAACTCATTTAATAAATCTTTTAAACTTAAGGTTCTGGGTTGTTTCCCAATGAGTGCCAGAGTGTTAATTGAGAAGGTATCTTGTAGCTGGGTATGTTTGTATAAATTATTTAAAACAACTTCTGGTTTTGCGTCTCTTTTAAGTTTAACAACTACTCTTAAGCCATCTCTTCCTGATTCATCGTTTAAATCTGCAATTCCTGTTAATTTTTCGTTTTTGACAAGATCGGCAATTTTATTGATTAATGCTTCTGGACCTATCATGTAAGGCAGCTCAGTAATAACTATGCCAGTAGCTGTGCCTCTTCCTGAACTGTGTGGTACTTCTTCTATAGCGGCATGTCCACGAACTACAACAGAACCTCTGCCTGTTTCAAATGCTTCTTTAATTCCTTTAGTCCCCATTATTTGTCCACCTGATGGAAAGTCAGGACCTTTTACATACTTCATTAAACCTTCAGTGGTAATTTCTGGATTATCTATTAAAGCTACTGTGCCGTCAAGAATTTCACCTAAATTGTGTGGAGGGATATTTGTAGCCATACCAACAGCAATGCCGCTTGAACCATTTAATAAAAGAATTGGAAGCTTCGATGGAAGAATTATAGGTTCTTTAAGGCTACCGTCAAAATTATCTGCAAAATCAACTGTATCTGAATCAATGTCTTCCAGAATCTCCATTGCAACTGGGGTTAGTTTTGCTTCTGTATAACGCATGGCAGCTGGTCCATCATCAAGAGAACCAAAATTGCCATGGCCATTAATAAGCGGATAGCGAGAACTAAATGGTTGAGCAAGCCTTACTAGTGCTTCGTAAACAGCATTGTCACCATGAGGGTGATATTTACCAAGAACTTCACCAACGATACGAGCACATTTTTTAAATGGTTTGTCAGGAGTAAGACTTAGTTCGTGCATTGCAAACAAAATACGTCTGTGAACAGGCTTTAGTCCATCTCTAGCATCTGGTAGTGCACGACTTACAATGACACTCATAGCGTAGTCAATAAAACTACGCCTCATTTCATCTTTAATATCAATTTCTACTAGCTTGCCAGGATTTGGTGCTGGTTCATTTGACTTTTTAGCCATAACTTATATTTTAACGTAAATCCCTATGAAATTCAGTAGGAAATACATTGAACCTTGATGATGTAATGACAACTGGAATATACAGTGAAGCAAGAGACAGGAGGCAAGAAGCAAGGATAGCTCTTTTTCCTGCCTCGTGCCTCTTGCTTCATGCTTCGTTGTTATAATTTCATTGAACTATGGATCTACCCAAATATATACATGGTGATACTACAGACTTACCTAAAACTCTTGCTAGCAGGATTTCTTACATTAGAAATGCAAGAGGTATTCACATGCTTGAGTTATCAAAGCAAGCACGAGTATCGATAAAACTGTTAGAGGAAATAGAAGCTGGTTTGGAAATATGGCTTTCTGTTGCAGTCAGGCAAAGGATTGCAAGAGTTCTTAAAGTTGATCCTAGTATTTTAGAAGAAGTTGAAGTAAAAATAGATCTTAAAGACTTGCCTAAAGAACCCCCTTTGGAAATTATTGAAAGACTTCAAAGTGAAATAATGGAAGGAATTAAAGATTTAAAATGTCCTCAGTGCGGCAATTTGCTTACAACCTGGATCCAAGAAGGATTTGATTTAAGTGAGCAAAAAATAAAATCACCAAAAGCACATTGTACGAAGTGTGTATTCCAATTGAAAAGTTAATCAAGAATGATAATTTTCTGATTATCTTTTTGTTCTTTGAGAATTTTTAAGACCTGGCATATTATCATCTTAATTAATGGTTTCAAATGACTTTTAGTCATAGAATGATTTTATTATGATTCGTATCGATGAAATTTTTACTCTTTTTTTATTTAGTCTGATTACATGCTATGTGTTTGCAATGAGTACTCTAATGCCTGCATGTGATTTGTATATGAAATAAAAAAATTCGTGACTGTTCACCTATTATAAGTAAACGTGTGGGTGACGCCGGAAGAACTCATCTCAAAAATCATTCGATGGAAAAATTAGATGTTTTTCTTGCAAAAGATAGTAATTTTAGTTGTGTTATGAGCTATCTAACAAGTGGCTGTTTCACCGGCAAGGTATATTTTTTGAGCTTCAGGTCCTCGCTACGCTGCGGAAAGCTCAAAAAACACACCTTGCCTGACGCGCCACTTGTTAGAAAGCAATATTGTATATTGCAAGAAAAATAACTCAGCAGTACACTCCTAAGAGCTCTGCAGATACTACCTTATAGTACTTACCTATGTTATTTAATAAAGCCGAGCAGTCTTCCTCAAGTAAAAACTATAAAAAAGACTTT
>JACOTS010000152.1 GCA_016178265.1 Candidatus Melainabacteria bacterium | reverse complement strand
TATATTAAAAACACCAATTTCTTTGCTACCCACAGTTGCACTCTTTGCCTGGCCTGGCAGAAGTTCACTTACCTTACAAACTTTAGTTTTTGTACCTTCCATAACAGTTTAAGTTTAACATAATTTCAAGACAATATTGCATAGCATAAAATCTACAAAGCAATAATTAGTTTGAGTTCAGAAGAAAGGTGACAAATCAACTCTTCTTCCCGGTGAATAGTTCTCAGTAGATAAATTATCATGAGAGACAAGGTTACTAAACTCAAGATCGACTTCTCTATTTAAAGAAACCCCTTTAATTCCAGAGCTATTAAACTCAACTATGTCAATAATTTCTCCATTTGGGTTTTGAACGGTAACTTGTTCCACCCCGCTATTATTTAATCCAAGATCCCCTACACTGGCAATATGAATTAAAAAATTACTGCTTGAATTACTAACATCTCCTCCTCCAAATATAACAAGTGAATGAAAGCTTTCCAAAATGGTACCCAGTGGTATTACATGCCTTACTTTGGTTTTATCTGATACAACTAATCCACCTATATCTAAAGAATCATTAGAAATATTAACTATTTCTATAAACTCATCATCAGTACTATCAAAAACACCATCTCCATTTACATCCTTTTCAGGTGCAGCCAACACTTCATTTATAATAATGTCGCCTGCCATCACACTGCTTTGAATATTCACATCAACACTGAGCTTAGAGCTTATTCCCTCATACTCAACCTGAACTGTAGCATTCCCATTCATTATTGGAGTTAAAAATCCACTGTTATTTATACTAATTACATCATCTCCTGCAATAATTTTATACGTAGCAAGTTGCGTGACATCCACTATAGCTTCACTACTTAGTATTGCATTTACTTTTATTTGAGTTTGTTCAAACTCCAAGACCGTTAAAGCAGAGGGCACAATTTCAATTCCAAGTATTATATCCTCATTACTATCGTCCTCTTCATTTATAAAATCAGAATCATCATTTATATCTTGCTCAGCATCAGATCCCTCGTCGTTACACTTATCGGGATGACCAAATCAGTTCAACAACTGCACCACTATTGGACAAATTTAAACTGTCTTCTTCTGCCATGTCTCCATATATGACAAAATACTCATAAGGCTTGATAACAGTAAGATCAGATAAGACAACAGATGCTTCTTTTTTTTCATTAATATAAAACTTGCAATTGCTTAAATCTAATGTCTCACCTGTCAAATTTTTAAGTTCTATAAACTCATCATTCAGTTTTGCAAAGCCATCACCATTAGCATCTGTTTCAGAGAAAAATCCAGATGCAAAAGGAAAGATTTCATCTATTACGACTTCATGAAAATAAGGATATCTTGGCAAGTTCACCACAATATCTTGTGTATCTTCAAGCATCTTAGAAATAGGCTCCCACAAAAACATAGCTTTCAAAGTTACAATACCACCAGCATGAACTTTTAATTTTTTGTTTACTTTATCAATCTTAGCAATTTCATCACCAATCATTTCAATAGCTACAAAATCTGTCACATCAGTCTTTTTACCATTGCCATATATCAGTTCAACTCGATACGATAATTCTTTATCAGGGATAACATCAAAGACAGAATTCTCAATACTGATATTTAAATATTGTGGCTCCCCGAATTCTATATTATATAAAGTTAAGTCATCACTAAAAGCAGAATCAAAAAAAAGCTGTGTGCCTTTTTTAAGTACTGTCTTCCTATAAAACATTTTTAAAGGTATAGGAGCAAGTGGCAGTTTATCAGGTAAAACAAGCTCAGCACTTCTGTTAGAGAAAATCTTTCCCTTGAAAATACCATTATCAAGCTTAAAATAAACTTCTTTTTTTAGATTGAAATTACCAAAAACAGTAAGTTTTTGATTTGGTTTAACTTCTATAGAATTTACTCCCAAAACTTCAGGTGCTTTAAAAGTTATATAAAAACCATTAGTTGAATGATTTGGATATATTTCTTCTTGACTCTTAAGTCCTAGATAATGCGTAAATAATACAATCTTTCCCTCTCCCAATGGAAGTTTTGGCACAATAAACTCAAGTTCATTATTAGTAGCAGATAAAATTCTAACTTTTTTACCATTTATAAATAGTTTATTTGCGGTTTTGGGAGAAGCTAAAAAATTTTCACCAATAATTTTCACCCTATCTCCAGGAATTAAATAACGAGGAGAAACAGAGTAAATCTTTGGATCTTTCCCAATATTATTTACATCTGGAATTACAAAAGCAACCGAATAATATGGGTAACACAAGACAAGGATAAACACTAAAATAAGAAAAAATGTATTAGCCATTATTTCTAATACCTGCTTCTTTTTTTCTCTTTTCGACTTCTCTAGAAAACCAGCCTCCTGTTCTAGAATCCAATTGTCCAGTTAGTTGTGCTATTTCAAGTTTGTTATTTAATTTCTCTGGCGACGTATCAGGAGGATTTACAAACGATTCGAGCTGTAATTGTCTTCGCTGGTAATAAATCCGGGTCACATCATCCAGGATATTTTCCCTTATATTTGCAGTTAGTCTTGCATGATTTAGCAAATCTTTAATTTCACTATCATAAATAAAATTATTTGTATTCCACAAAAGAGAAACCTGACTAAAAGTTCTGCCATCATTTTGTGTTCGAAGTGTCTTTCCTGAATCAAATTCATTATTTAATAACTTATCGGTAGATATTCCCTTATCAAGTTCCAATAAATTAGTATTTGTTCCAGTGGAATTTAAATCAAAGGCAACCCTTGGAATTAAATTTCGAGCTCGTGCCAACAAGCCATATTTTTTATAATCAAAACTTGTAGGTAATGCTGCAAACTTAAGAGCTTTTTTCTGTACCTCAATCACTGTAGGCTCCAATGATTCAAGATTTGCAAAGTCTGATTCAATTTGTCCTTTAAGTAGAATGGTTTCATCGGGAATAAAAAACTGCTCATCAGTAAAATCCCGAATATATAATCCTTCATCAGTACCAGCATATGCAATTTTATTATCAAAAAGAATCCAATAAACTGACTTTAAATCATTTTTTGTTTTTAATCCATAGGAAAAGTCTAACCAATTACCCTCATCAATATCTCTTATGCAATAAATCCCATCTTGAGCTCCAACACAAATTAGTTCATTATTAAAAGCAATGAAATTTGATATAGCATTACCATCAACATCTCCGCTAATCCCTTCATCATGCTTATACCAGTTATTGTTCTCATCAGCACTAAAATAAACTCCTGTTGCACTTGCAAGCCACAATCTTCTATCTGAATCAACACCTAGATAGTTTGCTACTAATCTTCCATCAGGCAAAAATTGAAGTCCATTATTAATTGGATCCCATTTATCAAATATTGCATCATATTTATAAACACCACTGGTAGAGGTTAAATACAACGTACCATTATAATGACTTATGCTTAAAATAGAGAAATTACCATCTACCGGATCAGGGTGTAGTCCTTGATTCATCCTTATACAATTTAAAGTCTCAAGATCACATTTCCATGCACCATCCTGTGTCCCCAGATAAGCTTCATTATCATTTACAAAAATTGAATTAACACTGCTATCCTCTGTTTTAGACAGTTCAAAAATTCTAGTCCAAGTAGGTTTAATTAAATCAGAAGAGAAGGCTCCCACACTTGTTGCTATATAAATAGTTTTAAGACTACTATCAATATAAATCCAATTAACATTTAATGTTCCATTTAAATCTTTTGGCAATAAAGAATTGCCAAAATCATCCCATGTTTTTCCTTTGTCTGAACTAACATAAATGCCATTTGTAGTACCAATGAAAATATAATCACCGTGCAAGCCAATACTTTTAACTATTCTTTGCTTGGGTTTATATAGAAGCTCCCACTTCTCACTGGCATTTACTGCAGAACTACTAAAAGCAAAGCACAGAAAAACAACTAAGATTATTAAATTCAATTTATTTAAGCTCATAAGTCAGAGCTATAAATATATCGAAAATAAAAATGATGTTCAATTTGTAATATGAAACTCTGGGTTACATTTGTCATTTTCAAGTAACTGAGAGTTACATAAAATGATAAAAATTTTTTAATTTTACTTTCAATCAAATAACTGATATTTTTAGACTTGTGGAAATAGAAAACGAATTCGACATATTTAGGTTAAAGTCAGGTTAAATGTATGTAAATTAATGAAAACTTGAATATTAAATGTCCTATCAAAAAACAATCTTACCAATCTTTATATGTAGTGAAAGTAAATAAAAACATGATAGAACTAAGCCAAAATAAAACAAACCAAGAACCTCTTTCAAAAGAAATTGTTCAATTAAATCATATTCAAGGCGAGACCTTTTTTATGACCGATCCAGAAGGAGGCACAATAGAGTTTAAGAAAACAGCAGATAGAACAATAGTTTTTACAAGAGATGATAAAGGCAAAGTTGTTGGAATTGAAAATAGAGAAAATGGTACAAAGCTTTATCACATTTCAAGCGATTCAACTGGGTTACCTTCAAGCCATGAGATTAGAACAGATAATACAGAAGTCGTATATTTTTATGATGAAGAAGGAAGAGTACAGCATTTTGTTGAACTGAAACCAAATGGGGATAGAATCAGCACAATAATTTCTAAAGATGGTTCCTTATATTCAATTAATCAAAAACAAATAGGCGGTATTGTTTTTCAAGCATGGCACAGAACAAATGAACCAAAAGAAGGCATGATATGGCTACATCCGGATGGTGAAGTTAGTACTCACGGCGATACAGTTATACTCCACGAATTAAAAGCAAAGTTTCCTAAGTTTCTTGACGGCGTTACTGTTTAAATACAGTTCATTCTCCCTCCTCCCTACAAAAACCTCCTCCACGGGAGGTTTTTTATTTTTTATCTCCGCTGCCAAACTTAGCCAAACTAAGATTTATCAGCTTTGTAAAACCCGCAAAATTTTACTGAATAAATCAGTTAAAGTTTCGCTTTCTTAAAACACCTATAATTACCGCTTGTTTGAACTCATCTCAAAAATCATTCGATGGAAAAATTAGACATTTTTCTTGCAAAAGATAGTAATTTT
>JACOTS010000151.1 GCA_016178265.1 Candidatus Melainabacteria bacterium | reverse complement strand
TCCCCTTGGTATATAGCTAGTTTAACTTTTTTATCATGATCCCATTCAGGAAGCCTATTTTGTAAATCTAAAGGCCTTAAAAATACCCTTACTAAAAATAATGCACCAGGTTTTATTGGTGTTAATTGTTCTTTTGTTTTATTTCCAGTAATTACAGCAATTTTATTTCTAATAAGTTCTTCTATCTTTGTCTTATCTTCGCTAGTCAACGGATAATTTCCTTGTTCACATTCTTGCCATGAAATTTTTAAACAATATTTTACTATTTTCTGTGTAATTAACTCTTTTTCTATTCCACCAATACTATTTACATCACTTAAAAGCTCTTGTAAATCCAGACCTAAGTCTTTTTTACAAACCTCATTTGCAACCTGAAACTCTTGTACATTAAATATTTCATCCCTTTTCTTCTCTCTTAAACTCCTAAAGTCATCTTGACTATCATCTTTTATTGAAAATATACTTAAAACATCAACTAAGAACTTATATCTTTCTTTTGCCTGATCAAAGCTGCAACTTGCAAGTACTTGCCTGTAAGTTGGGAAACCATATTCATTTTCAGTTTCATAAAAATTAGGAACAAGTTTCTCTATAGCATTTCTTGCAAAACCAGAAACACTAGATACAAAAGATGAATTATAAATTTTTTGTCTTAAAGCAATTAACGCATCTTGGGTTTTCTTTTCATCTTCACCTTTAATATACTTTCCAATCAACTTTCTTCCAAAATAAATACTTTGGAATATACCTTGAGGAAGTCTTCCAAAACCAACATAAAATCCGGTAAACACAAGCGTAAGCGTTTTTGCGTATCTGCCTACCCATTTATCTAAAAATCCAGCTCCTCCGCCTTGTGCTTGCGCCTCCTCACTAACATGCGGTCTATCTAACATGGGCGCAAACAGCGAAATCATTGCAAAAGGACTTAAAGCATGGAACACCATTTCAGAACCATTCTTCAATTTTCTAAGCCCGCCATTATGAGCTAATTTTTCCTCAACATCTCTACCCCATTTATCAATAGTACGATTTAACTTATTAGGAAGAACTGCCTTTAGATGATGCCTTTCATTTACAACAACCCTCATAAAAGCATCTACTCCTTTTGCAAATGCTTCTGGAACTGCAATTAGTGTACTAAGAAGCCTGCTAAATGATAAGAGCGGTCTGTTAAAAAACTCTCCTATAGATTGGTCACCTTTAACAAAATTTGTAAAAGCATGTAATCCATCAGCAGCATATTGCAAACAAGGCATTACTGGATTTGCAATGCTACCTATGGTAAGAAGTCTTTCAGCACTGTTGTAAATTTTTTCATATCCTTCTTTTCTGAGTCTGCGTTCTTCTTTTTGTATCCCTTTTGATTTTGCTTCTCTTATTTCTTCTCCCTTACGCAGCACCCATGCAATGATGCCTTGAGTGTTACCAAATCCCCACGAGTATCCCGTAAATGCAACAAATGGAAGATTAAGTAGTGCTGCACCTTTATGCCAAATAGATTTAGTTATATTTTCAGGATTAATAAGCCTCTCAAAAATAAATGGGACAAGTCCTTGGCTACAAAGTCTGTAAAAAAGCTTAAGGTAATCATCAAACATTCCTCCCTGATCTGCTCCATTTGTGCTGCCATTTTTAGCATCTGAATAGTTTTTAAACTCATTATATGTTTGAGCAACCGGGGCAGCTAAAGCAGCAGCAGAACCAAACACATCTCCCAAAACATGCAAAAACTTAGATGGAAAAGAAGCTCCTTTTATAAATGCACCTAAAACTGAAACTGCTGCTAGTCCACCACCTACAACCCCTGCAGCTAATCCATATTTTTTCTTGGTTTCCAAAAATTGTGCTTCAGCAGATAAATTTAAACCTATCTTTTGGCCAGTATTTGCTGGTTTTATAGGGGCTGTGCTTATATTTGCCTTTGTTATTTGATTGGTCATATCCGATTAATTTACTCAGGTATTGATAAAAATGTGTGTAAATATTACAGGTAGAAATGACCCTTGTCCACATAAATAAGGTTACAATCCGAGTATATTAGTCAGATTTAATAAAATATTAATATTTTCTGGCTTTTAGTCTCTATTTATTGGTTTTCAGCTTTATTTTAAAGGTTTTTTACTTTTTCTTTTTTTGCAAACTTAAGAGGTCTTTATAAAGCTTTTTTTCTTCATCTGAAATTGACTGGGGAATACTTATTTTTATTTTTATAAAATGATCTCCTCTGCTATTTTCCTTTTGCATTTTCATCCCTTTTCCTCTAAGTCTAAGAACTTTATCACTTTGTGTACCTTTTGGAATAACAAGTTTTACAGGACCATCAAGCGTTGGGATTTCAATTTCTGAACCAAGTACTGCTTCAGCAGGAGTTATAGATATTTCAGAGTTTACATCATCGCCTGTGATTTTATAAAAAGGATGCTGTTTCATTCTCACAACAAGATATAAATCACCAGGTTCACCTCCATTTTTTCCTTCTAGTCCCTGCCCGGACATTCTAATCTTTGATCCATCCCTAACACTTGGTGGGATCTTTACTTCTAATCTTTTAGATTCCCTGCCAGGCACACTAATATCAATTTTTCTTGTTGTACCTTTAAAAGCTTCTTCTATAGCTAATGGTAAATCTATAGAATGATCACTGCCTCTAATTTTTCTTTTGGAATATGTGGCTGAATCTTTAAAAGAGTGTTCAAAAGGAGATTGTTTAAAATCACCAAAGAGCATTTCAAAAAAATCACTAAATGTAGAATCATACGATGTTTGTGTAAATCCTTTTGAAAAATCAAAATTAAAATCAAATCCGGGAGGAGGCTTAAACTCGGTCCCTCCCCGAAAACCGCTTCCCAATGCATCATATCTTCTTCTTTTTTCAGCATCACGTAATACCTCGTAAGCCTCACTAATTTCTTTAAATTTTTCTTCAGCAGTTTTATCACCTCTATTTGTATCAGGATGATATTTACGAGCAAGCTTACGATAAGCAGCCTTTATTTCTTGCTCTGTTGAACTCCTTGATACACCTAATATGTTGTAGTAATCTTTGTATTTAACCATTGTTTATATCGCTCCGCACAACAATTTTAATATTAGCTAAGGAATATTGTGCTTCGCGTTCCGTCTATACGTTGCTATCAAAGGATCAGTTTTGCCAAATAAATTGGACAAAACCTAACTCTATTAAACGTTTCATCTTTTAATTGTATAATTTTTTCTAGCTTCTTAATATATTATGCATAATATTCAAGAAACATACACACATAAACCATATTTATGGGAAGAAAACAATGAACTTTTTTACAGTTTAAGCGCTTATCTTAAAGAACGTTTTGGTACAAAAGTGCAAAGAATTACATTAGAAGCAACCCTTGATTGCCCTAATAGAGATGGAACAAAAGCATATGGTGGTTGCACATTTTGTACTGCTGATGGATCAAGTGCTGGAGCTTTTGACACAAACGACCCTATTAGTAAACAACTACAAGAAGGAATTAAGCTTTTCGGGGAAAGATTTGGTGCTAAAAAATTTATAGCTTATCTTCAATCTTTTACAAACACATATGCACCTATTGAAAAGCTAAAAAAAATATACGACGAAGCTATATCACATCCTGATGTAGTAGTACTTGCAATAGGAACACGTGCTGATTGTTTGCAAGATGAGATTTTAGACTTAATAGAAACTTACAACAATAAAGTTGAGATTTGGTTAGATATCGGGCTACAAACCGTACACAATACAACGTTAGATTTAATTAACCGGGCTGATACAGTAGAAAATTTTTTTGATGCAGTAAGTCGTGTAAAAAAGAGAAATCTTATTGTTTGTGCACATACAATATTTGGGCTTCCTGGTGAAACAAAAGAAATGTTTTATGAAACCATGAAACTGCTTTCAAAATCACCAATAGATGCTATTAAAATTCATCAACTTTTAGTTTTAGAAAAAACAAAGATAGCAAGAGATTTTCACGAAGGTAAATTCAGAACCCTTGAAAAAGACGAATATGTTAGCCTTGTCTGCGATTTTCTTGAGATGTTACCGCCAAATGTTGTAATTCATAGGCTATTTGCAGAAGCCAAGCCAGGCGAACTTATTGCACCTTCGTGGGCGGAACAAGATAATGGGAGACGAAACAAACAACAAATCCTGCAAGAGATAAAAGCTGAGCTAATTAAACGTGGCATGAAACAAGGAGCTAAGCAACCACTTTAGCTCTCATTTCAATATATCCAGGTTGAGACTCAACTCTTTTTTGCCATTCTTTTATATTTTTAAACTGTGACATATCTAACCCGAATTCTGGTGCTGGAAATATCTGCCCATAACAAGCTATATCAGCCATAGAATAATCATCGGCTAAAAATTTATGTTTGGATAAGTATTCATCCAGCGTTTTTAGTGCTTTCATTGATTTTTCTTTTAATTTTATTACTTCAGCCTGGTCTTGTTTTTCCTTTGGAATAAAAATACTTATAAACCTTAACGGTTGAAGGCTTGTTTGTAACATAGAAGTTTCAAAAAATATCCATTCAAGCATTATTCCAAGTTTTGTTACATCTTGTGGAATTAAATTATTAGGTGCAAACCTTCTTCCAAGATAAAGCAATATTGCATTTGATTCCCAAACAGATACATCACCGTCCTGAATGGTTGGGATTTTCCCATGTGGATTCAACTTTAAAAACCAATCTTTTTTATGTTCTCCTCCCATCATATCCATTTGCCTAAACTCATAGGCAATCTTTAAATTAGAAAGAGCCAGCCTGACTTTATATCCATTCTGGGATTCAATATGATCGTATAGTACTAACTTTGACATCTTTTTCTCCCCTTACAATAACAATTATCACAATGAAGAATTCTATTATACCCCCTAACAAATTATATTGAGTAAAATACTACCTAATACCAAACAAGTGACAAATACCATAAAAGGTGAAATACCATGGATATATAGACCGTGGTTTTATTCCCCAAAGCAAGGGGAAATAGCATCCATTGAAAATATAAGAGCACAACATCAAAGCAAACCACAAGGGTTTTTAAAAAGCACTTCT
>JACOTS010000033.1 GCA_016178265.1 Candidatus Melainabacteria bacterium | reverse complement strand
GGTGCTGAAGGATTTTCCCTTGTAAGATAATTGCAACCAGTGAGACTGCTAACAGCCCAAGTAAGATATTAAGCTCTGTTTCTTTTGTTTTGAATCGTTGCTTATCAAAGATATATGATATAAAGAGCACAAAACCAACATATATTAATGGCCACTTCTCATCTAAATACCATAATTTTTGGATCAAAGCTTCCAGCATAGTTTTTAGAGGTAACTGAGCTTGTAAATATTCGTTAAAGTAAAATTTAATCCCCCATTGAATAAACCCATTTAAGCTTCCTGTTGAATAAAGCCATGATATGAAGCCAGCGGAAGTAATTATTACACCTATGATACAAGCCGATAGGTTTTGTAAGTAAATCTTTTGCTCAGATTTGTCCTTTGGGAATAAATAATAAAGGGTAAAAACAAAAAATAAAACATGGAAAAAACTTGTCCATAAACTAAGCCCAATGAATATGCCAGAGGCTACCCAACAATATTTTTTCATTTCTTTTTGTTGTGATAACCATGGAATAAGACCTAACATAGTAAAAGCTAATGCAAATGTTTCAATCTCTGCGGTTTCACAAGGACCATTAAAAAGATAACTAATTAAAAATAATGTTAGTGAAAAAACTCGTATGGGAAAGCTTATTTGCCATTTCATCATGATCCATGCAGCAGAAATACAAAGGATAAATACTGATAAGATATCAAGCATTCTAATTGCAATGAGTTCACTATTTCCAATGAACCAGCAAAGAATATTGACAAGTATAATGCCAGGAAGATGAAAATCAATAAGATCAACATAAAGCTTTGCACCGTTTAATGTTTCCCATGCTGCATGTAAGTAAGTACTATGATTTGAACAGATTTGCCACTTTGAATAAAATAATAAAAAACAAGAAACTAGCGTGATGAAAAAAAATATAACATCACATAAAATCGGATATTTGTTTAACACATTTCTGATTTGTGAAATGTTATTAGTTAAATTTATTCCTAACTTCATAGTCCTGAATATAATTTTATTTTAATAGGCAATAACTTAAGTTTTTACTGTTATATAACCATGAGCAAGTGCAACATCTCTAACCTCAGTCATTATGTCTTTTGTAAGCTTATATAGTTTGGGATCCATTAGGATTTCGTCAACAGTTTTTCCTGTATACACACTGATTGGATTAAAAGAAGCATTCCATACAAGTTTATTCCACAAATCACCATTTATATCTTTAGAAATCTTGCAATCTATGCCTGAGTCTTGCATGATTGCAGCTAAAGTTTCTATGCGGGGCGTAATTTTACAATTTAATTCTCCAATTAGTCCGCCATTATATCCAGCTTGTTTAATGGTGCCAGGTTCTATAAGCTTTGATGCAACAAAAACAAGTCCTCCTATTACTTTGTCTTTCCCTATAATGCTAGCAATAATTTCTTCATTTTCAACACCATTTTGAAATGATACTACTGTTGTATCTTTTCCTATGTTTTCTTTTATGCTTTTTGCTGCTTCAAGAGTATCTTTTGATTTTACACAAATAAATATATAGTCAAATGTCTCAAGTTCTCTAGTGGCTTCGAAAATTTTAATTTTATAATTTTCTTTTTTTTCATCTCTAATTAGTGTAAGCCCTTTTTCTTTTAGAGAAATATAATTCTTACCTCTTGCAATGAAAGTAACATCATAACCAGCTTTTACAAGTAGTCCACCATAATAACCACCGACTGCCCCTGTGCCAAACACTAAAAAATTTTTATTTTTGTAACTATGCATTTAGCAAAATGTCTTTTAAGGTATTTAGTTGTAAATTTCCGCCTGTAAGTACACAAACCACTTTTTTGCCCTGAAATAAACTTTTGTATTTAAGCAAACCAGCTAAAGAAGCAGCCCCTGCGCCTTCAGCGAGATTGTGAGTATGTTCAAGTAAAAGTAAAATTGCTTCTTTTAGCTCATTATCGGAAACTAAAAAAATATCATCAACGTATTTTTGCATAATATCCAGTGCATACTTGTAAGCATTTCTTGTGGCAAGTCCTTCAGCAAATGTATTTAAATTAGGATGTGTGATTAATTGTTTGCTTTTAAAACTGTCATAAACAGCAGGTGCATTACTGGATTGAACTGCGTAAGTATTAATACTTCCTTTTTTAGATTTTAGCGCAATAGATGCTCCGCAAATGCCACTTCCTCCACCAACGGCTGTTATGAAACAGTCTATATTAGGTAAATCCTCATATACTTCAAGTCCTATTGTTCCAACTCCTGCTATTAAATCTGGTTCTTCTACAGAATGAACATAAATATAACCTTTTTCTTTTGCAAGTTTTTCACAATATTTCCATGTTTCAAATACGTCTTTGCCATAAAAAACTATCTTTGCCCCAGAATCTTTTATTGCTTGAACTTTGGCAGGATTTGAGCCCTCAGGGCATACGATTGTTACTGGTATGTCAAATAGTTTTCCGGCATATGCAATAGACTGCCCATGATTGCCAGTTGACCCTGCTAGCAGATGGCTAAGCTTTGAGTACTGAGCTTTAAGTTTTGAAACAAAATTAATCCCGCCTCTAATTTTAAAAGCACAAGTTGGATTATGGTTTTCAAACTTTATATGTACTTCAGCCCCAGTTAGCTTGCTTAAAGAAGATGAGTATATAAGAGGTGTTTTTAAAAGATATTTTGAGATTCTTGTTCTGGCTTCTTCAATATCTTGTAGCGTTGGGATATTTAAAACCTTTGTTTGCATAAGGGTTTTAATTTTATCATGTTATTGCTTAAGTGCAAGAAAGCTAAATGTTAGCTCCTCTTTCTTTAATGATTGCTCTTAAATCATCTTTAAATGCAAAATCATAAATTAATTTAGGCAAACACTTTTTGCAATATCCCATTTCATCAGATGTAAGTTTTTCTATGGTAGAAAGAAGTATTTCTTTTCGTTGTGGTTCCAGCTCAAATACTCTATGTCCATCTATTTTGCCGTCAAGCTCATAATAAATTCTAAGGTCTATGAGAAAATCTGCAAGCCTTTTCTTGTTTAGTTCCATATCATGAGCGTTCATTCTTTCAATTAAATCAGGGAATATTTCTTCTATATGTTCAAAAGGATCTTTTGTTTTATTGTCCCCCTCTAGCCATTCTCCAATTCTTTGCTTCACAGAGTTTCTGAACTTAACAATTTCAGGATGATTACTGCTTGAAAGAGAAGGGAAGAATATCTTTTCCATTCTTTCCATGAACCTCTCATTAGGCCCTTCATTGTTTGGCGGATCACGAAACTCAGGAGCTACTATTTTGTTTGCAGTACTAGTATGTGCTTTTATATGTGCAATGTACTTTCTTAATGTTCCAAATTGCTCTTCTTTGTCTCTTATGTTTCCAAGTGCGATTTGTACATCATATCTTATTTTTCTTTTTTCATGTCCTTTAACTTGATCTAAGAGAGATTTTGTATCAGGAATTCCTTCTTTTTCATCGAAGACAGGCATCATGCCTGCGGCTCTAACGCCAGATTCATGCATGCTTTTAAGTTCTTTTGCTGCTCTATTAATAAACTCTTTTCTTTCTCTTTCAAATTCAAAGCCATGGTCAATCCATTCTTGGAGCGTATCAAAGAGCTCTAACACAGAAAAACAGTTGTCTTGGCTTGTATCTCTTTCTATGGCATCTTCAAATATTTCTTCTCCGACACGACTTGAAAGTCCGTGACTTCCTTCATATAGAAAGAACTTGTGTCTCCCAACACCTAAATTGTATTCGTCAACAATGTGTCCTAGATATTTGTCAAGTAGCTCCTTATCACTCTTTGTGTATCTTTGTTTTTCTGGATCCAGTTCAAATGAATTTGGATCCTCATTTTGGTATAACAGAGCTTTTTCTAATACAGTCATCCTTTTTGCAAGAGGGAAAAACTTTTCTTTGGGTCCTTCCGGAATATCAAGTGAATTGTAATAATTTGGATTTCTTGGAGGGAAAAGATAAGTCATAGTTAACCATAATCCAAAGGATTCAAGAGTGCGAGGAGCAATATGTCTTCCGCTATTTTTAGGGATCATTTGATCTAATTGATGTCTGAATACATCGGCAACATTTCTATAGCATCTTTCAAAACCCATAGGAGCAAATATAAATCTAGCTCTAAGAGATTCCCATTCTTTTTGATCGTTCTCCATTTGTCTTAAAGTATCGTCATTTGTAGTTCCGAAAAGCAACATGTCAAATTGTTCATCCACTGCTCTTTTTCCTAGAGCATTTCTGCTTGTAGCAATTGTTTGTTTTGATTTTTCAGCACCTCGTAAAAGATGTAGATAGTCACCCATATCGTGATCTTTAAATACGTCATCAAATGCAACTATTCCTCTATTAGCTTGTGCAAAATCACCTTCAATTTCATGTAGCCCTGATGTTCTAAGGATATTTGCAATATCCCGCGGAACATTACTCCAATCGACTTCAGGATATATTGGTGAAAGTACTGCATGTGGAGTTACAGCGGGTTGAATAAGAACAGCTCCTTCTCTTCCAAGTGTGGAGATTTCCCATCTTACTACGTGTATATGATTAAGTACCTTTTTTACATTACCTTTATACATTCTCCAGAGAGCCTCATACATTTTTCTGGATAAGCCACTCATTTCACCGGAGATTATATAGTCTTTATTAAAGCTTCCAGGCAATTTTCTTTGTTCTTCAAGTTCATTTAAAAATGCAACCCTTTCTTCTTTATCAAGTAAAAATATAGGATGTGAATTTTTTCCTGCAGGGATCCAGAATTCTACCTCCTCAGGTTTTACAGATTTATCTTCTCTTTCTTCTTTAGCACCAAAACCTAAAAGTGATCGTGAATCAAAAACCCAGTTAAATGTATATAATGCACCTTCATTTGTCTTTGAATAATGTTCCAGCTCCTCAAATAAGGTTTCAAAAACTCTAGATTTGCCTGTAGCATTTGGACCATGTGCAATAATCATTCTATTTGGATGTTTTTTTCTGGCAATTACTTCCAGCTTGTCATATAGATTATTCCAAAAGAGCAATTGTCCTCTAACAAGCTCTTTATCTACTAGTTCCTTTGGTTCCCACGGCTTTTGGACAAATGCCATAGGCTTTACATTATGACCAAGTACTCTAATCCTATCTTCAGGTTTATACCCCATGTACTCATTCCAATAGTCAATCGAATCAAGCAAGTAACAACTTGCTGGGCGTAGATGTATACCTGGGTTATTAGCTACTTCTGTTAAATATTCTTCGAAAGTTAAAATCTGTTTTGATTCTCTAAAATAATTTTCACCAGCTTTCCCTAATCGTTCTAGATATTCTACAGTGCTGGCTCTATCAGCTAAGATTCCATTTGGAACACTTTTTGTTTCAGTTACAGAGGCAGATGGCTCGCTTGTTACTTTATCTTTTACTTGAGATAAAACAGCTTCTCTTTGCCAACCCGGTAAGCCTGCATTTGCTATTTTGTCATCAACTCTTACACTCATGGTTTATTTAAGCCTTCCCTCCGCTTTTTTCCTTTAGAAGATCAAGAGTTGCTTGTCTAAACTCATCATCTTCTCCCTTGTTAATCTCTGCAATTCGAACTATCTTATTATTTTCTCCAAACTTTTCTTCGACAACACCTTTAAAATCTCCACTGCCATATGGAGAAGCAACTTGTACATAGCCAAACTCATTTATTTGCGGTGTAAGCCTTTCGATGATGTTTATTGCCTCTTTATTATCCTCTCCCCAATTGTCACCATCAGTGAAATGAAACATGTAAATGTTCCATATTGCCGGGTTATATCTTTGCTTAATTATTTTTTCAGCAACTTTATAAGCACTGGAGATTCTGGTGCCGCCGCTTTCACGTGTGGTGTAAAATTCTTCTTCACTAACCTCTTTTGCTGCTGCGTCGTGTACAATAAAAACTTCCTCTATTCCCTGTCCAAAATCACCGTGCTCATATACTTCATTTCTAAGCTCTGCTCTTATTTGTCCATAGCTATATTGAATTATGCTTGATAAGTACCATGCTTCACGTCTAACCCATTTCTTTTGATCATCTGTCATTGAACCAGATACGTCCATCATGTAAATAATTACCGCGCTTGTCTCGGGTTTTTCAGAGGTGGTCCATGATTGGTAAACCATATCCTGATCTTCAATGGTTACCGCATTTATAAATTCTTCTAATTCATCAGGATTATCAAGATCATATTTATCGCCCATTTCAACAGCAGCACGCATAAGAGCATTCATTACAGTTTCTTGCATGAGCCAATCATTTCCTACTTTGCTTTTTGTTGTCCATTTTATTCCTTCTTTTTTAATGTGATGTTGTCCTTTAGGGAGTAAATTGGGAAGCCCTAAATCTTCTATTAGAAACTGTGCAATCTCAGAACGTGACATTGGAACAAGTTCTTCTCTAATATGTCCACCTGGATCGCTGCCTGCTTTGTCACCGTCTCCAGGCTTAGGTGGACCACCAGCAATAGGCTGACCTACATCTCCATCGCCTTGTCCTACACCACTTCCTCCACGAGAACCTTGTCTAAATTTTGGTATTCTTATAGTAGGAACAGGAATACTAACAATATTGTCACCTTTTTTCCCGATCATTTCTCCTGGATCAACAAACTTCTTTAATTTTTCTCTTGCTTTTCCTCTTAAGATATCGTTGTAACGATCTAAGTCTGGATCCATTCCTCCAGTTAAATCCAAAACTCTATATAGGAATTGTTCATATCCTGTGGGAGGAGTTTGATATAATCTTACTGGTTTAACAGGGCCATTTGCCTTAGAACCAACAATATCTCCTTCTGTTTTATGTAAATCAGAAGGAACTACAAGCTCTCTACTTGGCAATAGTAATCTACTTTTTGTTGCGTCAATTATCCTCATAAGTCGTTTTTAATTTGAAATGACATGAACTGCAAATCCTCCTCATGAATTTCTTCTGTCTCTTCTTTAAAGTGCTCAGTTTCAGCACCATGTTCATGTAATTTAAAATACCTAATTCTAATACCTGGTTTTTCCTTGTCTTTATTTACAAGAATTACAAAATCAACTGTAATTCTATAAGGTTCTTCTTCTTTTTCAGTTTTCCATTCAGAGGTTTCTGGATCATAGCCCTCTTCTACTATTGCATCTTTAGTATTTAAATGCACAGGCTTACCCCACATAAATAATAGGTTTTTAAGAGTTTCGTGTGCATCTTTTAGGTCTAAATTATATGCCCAAACATGATTTAATAAAAGCTCTCCGTTATCTTTAAAGTTTCCATCTAAAACTTCAATAATAGGCCTTCCACCGTTTGAAATTGCTGCAACAAGTTGATTTTTAACAGCTTTAAATTCCCTTGTTTCTATTTCATAATAACCAGATTTTTCATTATGCGTAAATTTATATAAACCAAGTTGACGAGCTACATCTGGTGTAAGAAATTCATGAAGGAATTCAGTATCTTTATACCTTCTTCTTACATCAAATATTTTTTCTAACCCTTTTTTATCTCCTGTGTCCCACTGCCTTTTCTCAGCCCTATCATCACATTTATTCCACTCTTCCCCGTGTTGACCTTTGTCCCATCTTTCTTTTATGTCCTTAAATATTGCAACACCAACTGTGTAAGGGTTAAAATGTGTCGGGCTCATTGCTAGTGTACCGGAGTTATGATCTGCTACTTGAACGATCTCACTGTAATCTTTTATATCTGGTCTATTCATTAAGTATTGGTGCCAATATACTGCCCAGCCTTCATTCATAATTTTTGTTTGTCCTTGAGGTGCAAAATAATATGCTTGTTCTCTAATAAAACCAAGTAGCCTTCTTTGCCATGGCTTTAAGACCTTAGAGTGTTTAACAATAAAACCTAGTATATCTCTGTCTGGATGTTTGGGAAGCATCCTTAGTTCTTGATCTCGTCTGGTCCTTTCTTCTGCCTGTAATTGTTTTATAACAGCTGGATCGTTTAAGCGCCTTGCAATGTGAGGTGGCATTTTAGAAGTATCTATTACACCATAATCATCAGGAAGAGGATCTGCTTCTTTTGTTTGGAAGACTTCATATTGGATTGGTTCTGGAGTAGTATTATCCATGTCAATTAAGCCTTCTATTGAGAAAGATTGGTCTAGAAACTGTTCTATTTCAAGTGGAGAAACACGCTTTGTTCTTTGTAAAGTTCTTACATAATCAGAATGTTCTGCAATTCTATCCATCATGTTTCGATTCGTGTTTCTAAACCAGGCATTATTCTTAAAGAAATCACTGTGTCCCATACAATGGCACATAACAAGCTTTTGATCAAAAATCTCATTTCCTTCAAGCAAATATGCATGTGATGGGTTGGTATTTAGTATCATTTCATATATTCTTTGAAGAGCGTACTCGTGTCCGGTACTTAGCTCTCTAAACTCCATACCGTTTCTCCAGTGGGGTAGGTTTACTGGGAACCCTCCTCTTGCGGCAGCTCCAAGTAGAGTATCTCTTCTACACATCCAATAGATAACATTAAACGGATCAAGTCCCTCTTCCTTTGCTGCCTTCCAGATGGTTTTATTCCAGTCCCAAAGAAGAGGATGAGTAGTTGGACCAATAGGATAAATGTTTTGACCTGCTACACCTCTTCCAAGTATTACTTTATTTGCCTGTGTTTTTTCTTCTGTACCTGGGGTAGAAGAACCAGAAGTTTTGCCAGTACTTTCAGTTGCATTCAATGCTAGAGGAGCTTTGCCAAGTGCAGCTCTTACCACACTAGATGTGTGATCCAGTCCTGCACTTGCTAATACTTCTTTTACTGTAGGCACAAGCTTTCCCTCCAAACCTGGTTATGATGAAGTTCCACGATTTGTTGGTGCATCAGCTTTTTGCATTGCTACTTTAGCACAATGACCACAGTACCCCATTTCTTTTATAAGACGATTTTCTACCACCTGAATTTTTTCTTGATCTTCAGTGCTTGCTGTTTCTGCATCAAATACTGGAAGTGCAGTATTTCTGTGTCTGTCAACAAGATACTCTTCAAGGGCTTGCTTTAGTCTTTCATCAGAATCCCATTTGAACTCTCTTTGTTCTAATGCAAAATCACCAATTTGCTGCATTAGGTAACTTCTGAATTCTTTACGCCTGGATTCCCCTATGTCCATTTTTTCTTCAATTGCCTTCATTAAATCCTCATCCGGCTCTGTTTCTCTGCCTTTTAAAATAGGATCTTTAACTTTCTCCCTCTTTACATAGCCTCTTATATGGCTTATATAACGTTGGAAAAGTTTTTGAGTTTCTTGTTTATCTCCGCTTATGGCTCTTCTTACGTCATCTAATAACTTCTTGTCGAGCTCTCTTTCTGCTTTATTTAGCCTTGCTAAGTATTTTTTCTTGTCTTCTTCGGTAACATTAGCAATTGGTTCCTTTAGCTTTCTTTTTAGCTCATCGATGATTATATAAGGATCAGCACACCTTGTCCCATGTTCATCATCAATGACATCAGGATGTTCAAGTGCAACAGCAAGAGCATCTTGTACATCTCTTGGAGAAATTCCTTTTAAAAGTTCCATCTCGTGTGGAGGTACATCTCTTTTCATTTGGATTACCTCTTGTGATGTAAATCCTGGTATTTTCTTTCCACTGTAAAGAAGCGCTTTTTGAACTATATCAATATTTGCATTTGTTGGTTCAGCAAGAGTGGTCGTAAGTTCCCAAAGTGCTGCTGTCCATCTTCCCCAAGGTGCTTCGTGAATTCCAAGCTCTCTACATGCTCTTGAGAAATCCTTTTGGTAAATTCCCATTATGTCATTTACATTGTCCAGATATGGGACAGTAATAGGAAATATTCTGCTTCTAATTGCTTCCTGGAATTCATCTTTTAAGACTCTGTTCCAGTCGGGAATATTTGTTGATGCAATTAAGAAGGTATCAAAATCAACAAGTGCTTGTTTTGTTACCTTTAGGTTCCTGTCCTGTGAAGCATCTAATAGTGGATATGTAATTTCTTTTGGCATCTTAAGAAACTCGCCAAAATGTACTACCCCTCTGTTAGCTCTTAAAACTTCTCCGTCTAGTGTTATTGATTGTGGATCGCTATCTGATCCAATCTGCAATAGCTTTCTCATATTTACGCCGCCAGAAAGCTCATCAGCCTTATGACTCTTTTCATCTTTAGCGCCAAAGAATGTAATCCCTGTACGTGTTTTTTCATCAAGAATTAATCTTTTTGCTCTAACATGTGACAATGCTTTTTCTTTGTCTCCATCATAGTGTTTGAGGAGTTTATCATATACGTCTCTGCAGGAAGGGCATAATTCCCTGTCTGATTTTAAGTTGTACTTAAGTAGTTTTCCTTCAGCTTTTGTTTCTTCTAGTCTTGCTGCATTTAATGATGCGACAACTTGTTTTCTATCTTCAAGAGGAATTACATTAAATGGATCTTCAAAAATTTCACAATTTTTGTGATCATCAATATGTTTAAATGCTGGATCATCTTTTACTTCTGTTAAATCCCATCTAAGCGCATATAATGCACCTTCATCTGAAAGTGTATATTTTGTAAGTCCACTTGTTAACCCTCTTATAATTGTGGTTTTTGAGTTACCTACCGGTCCTGCAAGTAGAATTACTCTTTTCTTTGCACCTGTGTCTTTAGCAGCACTTCCTATAGCTTCAACCAGATTATGCAGTGCTTTAGTAGCACCAGATATTGCATCTTCAGGATTTACTGTTTTTCTAAAAAATCCATAGTCATAATAATTTTCACCATCGATTTCAACTGGTGTACGACCAGCAGCAACTATCATGTCAAATATTCTTTGTTGAGATGTTCTTATTAGTCCTGGATTGTCAAGTAACTTTTCTAAATATTGAGGGAATGTAATTTCTTCTGTAATTGATGAAAAGGTTGCTTTATCAACACTTCTATTAACGATTCCTAAAACATCTCCTAGCTTAAGGCGCGGAGCACTTACAGTTATAACTGGGCTAGCTATTTTTTCTTCTACTGCTTCTACTGTTTGAGATGCAGATACAACACTATCTTCTTGGCCTCTAATACTGGGAAGAGTTGCCTTTGGTTCTATCCCTGCCGGTCTTACTCCATCTGGTTTTGTCATTTTTTATATCTCCTATCTATGTTTTTACTGAAAACTCTTTTCAAGAAGGCCCAAACACAAGATAACTCTTCTATTATCTAAAGATGTTTAACCCTTACTAATCCCATCTCTTATCTGGTGCTTATAAATTGATTTTCTATTCTCTACCAAACATTGAGTTTTGTCTACTTTTGTCTACTAGTGAAAAAACTCTTTGTAAGAATAAACATACATTACCATATTTTGTTATCTTGACTTCAAATTATTTTTTTAGCTATTTAGTCTTTAAATTTGAAAATAAGCTAAATTTTTAAAATAATTTTTAATAAATCAGGTTTTAGAAATGTGTTTTATAAGGTTTATTTAGGTATTACCTTTCGTTACATTTCTTTACCATTGAAAATTTCTTTAAATTGTTATAGATCAAAGCTTAAACTTACATTTTAATTTTGCAAGAATTTTCTAACAAAGGTTAAGTTATTAAAAAATCTACAAGATATCTGAAGGATATATATTTTTTATCTTTGCTAGTTCTTACTAAATGTAGATCAATACTAACCCGTCTCCTGCATAGCTGCAGCAATACCATTCATTGTTAGGTGAATTACCTGAAAGATCTTTTCCTTATTAGTCTCATTATCTTCTCTTTCTAATCTTCTAATCATCTCTACTTGAATGCAATTTAAAGGATCTGTATATGGGTTTCTAAGTGCAATTGATCTTTGTAGAACTTGTGCATTGTCAAGAATATGTTCTTGCCTGGATATTTTTAAAATTAAATCTTTTGCAAGCTCTTCTTCATTAAATAGTGTTTTTGAAAGTCTATCTGCTAATTTTTTTGGCTTAACCAGTGGAATATATAAACTTGATGCATATCTGTCGGCCTTTGCAAGGGCCATTTGACAATTGTTCATTGTTATTCTAAAGAATGGCCATTCTTTATACATTTGTTTTAATAAGTCTATTCCACCTGATTTGCTTACTGAATTTAGCGCTTCTCCAACACCAAACCAACTGTTAAACATAAGTCTTGATTGAGTTAAACTAAATGCCCAAGGGATTGCTCTTATATCTTCAATACTGCTTTTTCCACTTCTGCTTACAGGCCTTGAAGCTATGTTCCATGTTTCTGTAAATCTATAGGGAGTTGCTTGTATATAAAAATTCCAAAACTCAGGATCATTGTATACAAGATCCCTGTACTTTGTTTTTGATATGTCGGCAAGACTATCTAAAAATTCTAACCAATCTTTTATTCTCTCATTTGGCTCTTGAGCATCAGCTAATAAAACAGCATGTGTAATTGCTTCTAAATGTCTGTGGGCAAGTGAAGGAATTGAATATCTGGCTGAGATTACTTCACCTTGTTCCGTAAACCTTATTTTTCCGTTTACACTTCCATATGGCCCTGCTTGGATTGCTTTTCCTGCCTGTGCTCCGCCTCTTCCAATACTGCCGCCTCTTCCATGAAAAAATCTAAATTTGACACCATGTAATTTACATGCTTTTGCCATGTTGCTTTGTGCTTTGTATAATTCTATATTGCTTGCAAGGTAACCACCGTCTTTTCCACCGTCGGAATACCCAAGCATTACTTCTTGCAGCATATTTCTAGATGCAAGAAGTTGCTTGTAGGCATTGTTATTAAATAATGTTTCAAGAAGTTTATCTGAGTTTTGGAGATCATTTACTGTTTCAAAAAGAGGCACAAAATCCAGATCGCTAATGATTCCATCGTCTTGAGCTTGAACTAAGCCTGCTTCTTTAGCAAGAAGTACAACTTCTAAAATATCACTTATACTATTTGTAAAACTAACTACATAGCACCTGATAGCTTCTTTGCCTAATCTTTCGTGCAAGTCTTTTATGGCAAAAAATACTTCCAGTATTTTCCATGCTTCGTCAGGTATAGTAATTCCTGATTTAGTAAGAAGGACATTACTGTGAATTAATTTAGTTAAAACTTCTATTTTTTGATTTTCATCTAAATTTTCATATAGTTTATCTGTTTTAACGCCAGCTTTTTCTAGAATGATTGAAACAGCTTTTTCATGCTTTTCACTGTGTTGTCTTATATCAAGTTCTGTAAAGTGAAAACCAAATGTTTGTGCTTGGAGGATAAGATTTCTTATCAAGGTATCTGGAATGTCGTTTTCTCTTAAACTTTCAGCTATTACTTCAAGATCGCATATGAACTCGGCAGGGTTTTGGTATCCGTTAGGTGGTGCTTGGTGACCACATGTAACAGCTTCTCTTGTCTTCATTAATTTTTGTTCAACAGCCCATAGCTTTTGCTGGTAGGGATTATTAGCATCTTGTGAAAGAGTATGGAAAAGGAAACGATCTCTTCCAATAGAAGCTCTTAAGTTTTTGCTTGCTTCAGGTATGGTTAGCTTTTGACTTAACGTTCTTACTTCATTTATATACTTGTTAATTACAGCTAGTGAGTTTAGCTTAGCTACTTCTTTAGTTACATTAGCTGTTACATTTGGATTGCCATCTCTGTCTCCTCCTACCCATGATCCAAATCTAATAAATGAAGGAATCGTAAATGTGTGTTCGGGATAATAAGTAGCAAGTGCTGATCTTAAATCTTCATGAAGATGCGGCACCAGTGAAAATACAGACTCACTTAAAAAGAATAAAGTATTTTCAGCTTCTTCTATGACAGTAGGTTTATCTTCTCTAATTTGAGGTGTTCGCCATAACATTCTAATTTCATCTTTTAATCTTTCCCTAAGTCTTTCTTCTTCACTTTTTGCAAGGGGTGCTTCAGCTTGTCTTCTTTTA
>JACOTS010000121.1 GCA_016178265.1 Candidatus Melainabacteria bacterium | reverse complement strand
GTAGCTTGTTTGTATTTTGTTCGGACACCATATGATCTTAGAACCCATGATTTAGAGGAACATATAGAATATACTCAATTTATTGTACAAAACAAAAAACTTCCTAAGCCTTATCAATTATGGCAGTCTTATCATCCTCCTCTTTATTATCTAATAGCAAGCTTATTTGGAGATGATTTAACTCGTGGTGATAAAGCTATTCATGTAAATAAATCTCGATTGATCTCTATATTTTTTGGATTATGGACTTTATTTATTATATTAAGCTTGTTAAGAAGCCTAAATATTACTCCACCACAACAATTATTAGTAGCATTATTTATTGCTACCATACCAAAGTATATCTTTGTTTTCTCTACTTATAATAATGATTCTTTGGCAATGTTTTGTTCAGTTGCTATTGTGTATTATAGTTATAGCTTGTCTCTAAATTGGTCAAAAGCCAAATCAATAATATTATTAATTGCTACAACGGCAGCACTTTATGCAAAATATACATCCATAGTTTGTTTTATATCGGTCTGTATTGTGCTTCTTAGAAAACTGTTCCTATTACAATTACCTACTAAAAATGGAGTTAAGACTTTATTGGTTCTTATGATATCGGCAGCATTATTTTTACCTTATGTAATTATCCATAACTATCAAAATACACATAAATTATTTCCAACTAATTTTGACTCAAAAAGATTTCCAACCCCAACTAAGCATTTAAATATTAAACGAATTATGCGCATTCCTATTTTGCAATCTAACTTACATGAGTGGACTGATCCTTGGGCACATCCAGACCCAAGTTATCAACACAAGGCAAAAAAAAGTCATGATTTTTGGGGATATATGCTTGTTACTTCTCTTATTGGTGAATATAACTTTAAATATCCTAGCGTTAATTTTTATTGGTTCTTATATTATATTCATTTTATAATTGGATTTCTATCAATTTGTTTTGTATTGAAAGGGTCATCAGTGGTTAGATATTTTGCTTTTTGCGGACTGCTTGGCTATGTTATACAAGCACTACTTTTGTTGCAAGTTTATGCTCGCCCTTGCACAATGGATTTTAGGTATGTTTGTTGGTTATGGTTATGTTGGTCT